>DATKAY010000030.1:0-3461 GCA_035514495.1 Sphingomicrobium sp.
CGGTCGAGTTGCGCCTGTTCGAGCCAGTCGAGCAGATAGGTGAAATCCTCCTCGGTTTCGCCGGGGAAGCCGACCACGAAGGTCGAGCGTACGGCAAGGTCGGGGACCGCCAGGCGCCATTCACCCAGCCGCTGGAGCACCTTGGCCTCGTTGGCCGGCCGCTTCATCGCCTTGAGCACCTTGGGGCTCGCATGCTGGAACGGGATGTCGAGATAGGGGAGGACCAGCCCCTCGGCCATCAGCGGTATCACCCGGTCGACGTGCGGATAGGGATAGACATAGTGGAGCCGCACCCAGGCCCCGAGCCGGCCCAGCTCGCGCGCCAGGTCGGTCATGTGGGCGCGAACCTCGCCGGGCTCGCCGGTGGCACCGGCTCGCCTCCACGGCCAGCAAGCGTGCTTGAGGTCGAGTCCGTAAGCCGAGGTGTCCTGGCTGATGACCAGCAGCTCCTTGGTCCCGGCGGCGACCAGCTTCTCTGCCTCGCGAAGCACCGCGTCGGGCCGTCGGCTGACCAGGGGCCCACGAAGCTGCGGGATGATGCAAAAGGCGCAGCGGTGATTGCAGCCCTCGGAAATCTTCAGATAGCTGTAGTGCCGCGGGGTCAGCTTGAGGCCGGCTTCCGGCACCAAATCGACGAACGGCGACGTGCCGGGAGGAGCGGCGTCGTGGACCGCCGCGACGACTTCCTCGTATTGCTGGGGTCCGGTGACCGCCAGGACCTGCGGGAAACGTGCCCGGATGAGCTCGGCGTCCTTGCCCATACAGCCGGTGACGACGACCCGGCCGTTCTCGGCAATCGCCTCGCCGATTGCCTCCAGGCTCTCGGCCTTGGCGCTGTCGAGGAAGCCGCAGGTGTTGACGAGGACGACGTCGGCGCCCGCATAATCCGCGGACATGGCGTAGCCGTCCGAGCGAAGCTTGGTGATGATTCGCTCGCTGTCGACCAGCGCCTTGGGGCAGCCGAGCGAGACCAGGCCCACTCGGGGCGGTCGAGGAAGAGTAACGGTTTTCATCGGAAAGGCTGGCGCCTTTACTGGAAAAGCGTTGCTGAATCGAGCCTTAAAGAGCGGCAGCCTAGCGGCCGGGGACGATTTCCAGGATCCAGTCGCCGACCTCGAGCTTTTTCGATTCCACTTCTTCCGGTCCGAACGGGAAGCCGTTGCGGACCAGCCGCACCGGCTGGCCGGTGGCGATTTCGGAGAGTGGCTTTCCAACCTCGCCAAGCTCCACCGACCGCTCCCTCAGCATCACCTTGCCTTCGCTGGTGGCAAGGTCGGCGATATATTCGGCGCGATAGGGGCCCTGCAGCGAACTCGCCAGCAGCAGGCCGGCAAAGCTGACCGGATTGATTACCGCCGTTGCGCCCGCCTGCCGCGCGATGTCCTCATTGTCGGCGACCCGGATCGTGACGCTGATGTTGAGGTGCGGGTTGAGCTTGCGCGCCGTCAGGACGACCAGGATAGCGGTGTCGTCGCGGCCCGCCGAAATCAGCAGCGCCTTGGCGCGGCCGACATGGGCGGCCCTGAGCGTTTCGTCGCGGCTCGCATCGCCCTGAAGGACCGCCACCCCGCATTCGGCGGCCCGGTCGAGAGCCTCGGTATTGGGATCGATGACGACAATGGTCCGAGGATCGACGTCTCGTGCGATCAGCTCCTTGAGAGCGGAGCTGTTGCTGATCCCGAGACCGGCAAGGATGACGTGATCCTTGAGGTTGCGCTGGATTCTTTTCATGAGCCATTTGTTCCAGGTCTGCTTGATGACGAAAGTGTAGGCGGTGCCGGCGAGAATCAGAATGATGAAGACCCGGATCGGGGTCACGACCAGTGCATCGAACATCCGCGCCCGGTCGGTGACCGGGACGATATCGCCATAGCCGGTGGTGGTCGCACTGATCATCGTGAAATAGATGACATCCGTGAAGCTGATGTGGCCGTCGAGCTCGTCGACCAGGCTGTCGCGCTCGAACCAGTGGATAAGAACGATGAACACGAGCAGCCCGATCAGCAGCGCCAGTCGAACCAACAGCTCCAGCCACGGCCGGTTCGGCGGCGCCCGACGCAGGGTCATGTGTTCAAAATCCCGGCCGCGGCGTCGCATTGGGGCTGTGTAGCGACAGCAGGCGCGCTGGCCAACGGTAGAAGCGCTGGCTAATAGGCAGGCCGTTTTTCGGGCTCGGGAGCTGTCATGCGTATTGCGATGATCGGATCTGGCTATGTCGGGCTCGTGTCCGGCGCCTGTTTTGCCGATTTCGGCCATGACGTGACCTGCATCGACACCAACTCGGACAAGATCGCCAGCCTCAAGGCCGGCCGGATGCCGATCTGGGAGCCAGGGCTCGAAGCCCTTGTGAAGTCGAACGTGGAGCGGGGCCGGCTCCAGTTCACGACCGATATCGAAAAGGGGATCGAGGGCGCCGAAGCGGTGTTCATCGCCGTTGGGACGCCGAGCCGGCGCGGCGACGGTCACGCCGACCTGACCTATGTTTTCGAAGCGTCGCGCAATCTCGCCCACACGCTCAAGCGCCCGGCCGTGGTCATCACCAAGTCGACCGTACCGGTCGGGACCGGCGACAGGATCGCCGAGATCATGGCGGAAGAAGGCGCCCCGGCCGGAACCGTTGTCGCGTCGAACCCCGAATTCCTCCGGGAGGGCGCGGCAATTGCGGATTTCAAGCATCCCGACCGGATTCTGGTCGGCGCCGAGGACGAGCATGCGCGTACGGTCCTTCGAGAAATCTACCGGCCTTTGTTCCTCAACAAGTCTCCGATCCTGTTCACCGGGCGCCGGACGGCCGAGCTCACAAAATATGCGGCCAATGCCTTTCTCGCGACGAAGATAAGCTTCATCAACGAGATCGCGGACCTGTGCGAAACAATAGGGGCCGACGTCCAGGAGGTCGCTCGCGGAATCGGCCTCGACAACCGAATCGGGCCGAAATTCCTTCATCCCGGCCCCGGTTACGGCGGCAGCTGCTTTCCCAAGGACACGCTGGCGCTCCTGCAGACGGCGAGGGACGCCGGGGTCGAGCAGCGAATCGTCAGCACCGTCGTGGAGGTCAACGACCGGCGTAAGGAGGCAATGGCGGGCCGGGTCGCCGACGCGCTGGGCGGAAGCGTCAAGGGCAAGAAAATCGGAGTGCTCGGCCTCGCTTTCAAGCAGAACACCGACGACATGCGCGACGCCCCCTCGATCCCGCTCATCCGCTCGCTGGTCGAGCAGGGCGCGGCGGTTTCCGCTTTCGACCCGGCGGCCATGGAGAATGCGGTGCCGCTTCTCCCCAAGATCGATTATGCCGAGCGGGCCTATGACGTCGCCGACGACGCCGATGCGCTGGTGATCGTGACCGAGTGGGACGAGTTCCGGGCGCTCGACCTCAAGAAGCTCGCCGGCAAGATGCGCGGGCGGATGCTGGTCGATCTTCGCAACGTCTACGACCGCGAAGAGGTGGAGCGCGAGGGGCT
>DATKAY010000031.1:0-15750 GCA_035514495.1 Sphingomicrobium sp.
CGGGAGCGGCTTTACGCGCTGAGCTTCTTGCGGCCGCGTGCGCGGCGCGCGTTCAGCACTTTGCGGCCGCCCACGCTCGCCATCCGGCAGCGGAAGCCGTGGCGGCGCTTGCGGACTAGATTGCTCGGCTGAAAGGTGCGCTTCATCGCTCATTGCCTTTAAATTCAAAAGAAAAAGGGCCACCGCTTGAGGGCAGCCGCTGTCGGCGCGCCGATACGGGAGGGGGGGGGTAAAGTCAATCGCCCGAAGCGTCCAGCCCCGCCCCGCGAGCTTTGCGTTTCGCCTTTCTCAAGGCGAACCTGCGCCGCGCGCTGCTCCGCCGCATCGCAAGATCGGCAAGATCCCCGACCTTGGGCTGCCAGCGCTTGAACCGAACGTAGCGGCGCCTTGCCCACATGCTGGTCTTCAAAACCAGCGCCAGGCCGATTGCCGCGACGATGATCCCGCCCGGGCCGGGGAGGGCCCCGACGATCGGCGAGATGATCAGGAGGAGCGCACCGACGGCGAAGATCCCCCACTCGACGATGGGGTTGTCCATGAATCGCCGCCACTGACGCCTCGTCAACATGCTTGTCCATGTGGGCGGGACGAGCGCTTGCCGCAAGAGCGCTTGCAGAGGGGCTGGCTGGCGGGCTAGCACAACGGTGCCGAGCTAGGGGGAATGTGTTTGATCGACGTGTAGACGACCGGCGGCGGCCCTGATGGTCGCTACCGTCGCCACGGTCGCCTATCTTGGCCTCGAAGCCCGGTCGGTTGAGGTGCAGGTCCAGCTCTCGTCCGGCCTGCCCGCCTTCGTCATCGTCGGACTGGCCGACAAGGCGGTGGCCGAGAGCCGCGAGCGGGTCCGGGCCGCTCTCGCCGCGATCGGCCTGGCTCTCCCGCCGAGGCGAATCACGGTCAATCTGTCGCCGGCCGATCTTCCCAAGGAAGGGTCGCATTACGACCTTCCGATCGCGCTTGGCCTGTTGGCCGCGATCGGAGCCGCCGATGCGGAAGGCCTGTCGCATTACGTGGCGGTCGGCGAGCTGTCGCTCGACGGCCGGATCGCCGCCTCGCCCGGAGTGCTGCTGGCGGCCCTGCATGCGTCCGGCGAGGACAAGGGGCTGATCTGCCCGGCAGTGCAGGGAAGCGAGGCGGCCTGGGCGGGCGAGCTCGACGTGATCGCCGCCCCCGACCTTCTCGCGCTGCTCGCGCACCTGAAGGGCACGGCCCTGCTGCCTTCCCCGGCTCCGGCGGAGGCCGAGGCGGTGGATTGCGGGCCGGACCTGGCCAGCGTCAAGGGGCAGGAGGTGGCCAAGCGCGCTCTCGAAATCGCCGCGGCCGGCGGCCACAACCTGCTGATGAGCGGCCCGCCGGGTGCCGGAAAGTCGCTTCTGGCCGCCTGCCTGCCGGGCATACTTCCGCCCCTGGAGCCGTCCGAGGCGCTCGAAGTCTCGATGGTCGCCTCGGTGGCGGGCGCGCTGGACGGCGGCAAGATCAGGAGGCGCAGGCCGTTCAGGGCGCCGCACCATTCCGCGTCGATGCCGGCGCTGGTCGGCGGCGGCCTGAAAGTAAGGCCGGGCGAAATCAGCCTCGCCCATCTCGGGGTCCTGTTCCTCGACGAATTGCCCGAGTTCCAGCGGCAGGTGCTCGATTCGCTCCGGCAGCCGCTGGAGACCGGGAGCGTCAGCGTCGCCCGCGCCAATACCCATGTCACCTTTCCCGCCAGGGTGCAGCTGATCGCGGCGATGAACCCGTGCCGTTGCGGCCATCTGGGCGATCCGGCGCTGGCGTGCAGCCGGGCGCCGCGATGCGCGGCCGATTACCAGGCGCGGGTCTCGGGGCCGCTGCTCGATCGAATCGACCTTCACGTCGATGTCCAGGCGGTGTCGGCCGCCGATCTCACTCTCCCGCCTGCGGCGGAGGGCAGCGCGCAAGTCGCGGAGCGGGTCGCCCGGGCGCGCCAGCTGCAATCCAGCCGCTACAACGGCTCGGGAGTTCGCACCAACGCCGAAGCCGACGGCGAAGTGCTCGAGGAATCGGCCACTCCGGACGAGGCCGGGCGCAAGCTGCTCGCCGAGGCCGCGGCGGCGATGCGCCTGTCGGCGCGAGGGTTCCACCGGGTGCTTCGGGTCGCCCGGACCATCGCCGACCTTGGCGGAGCACAGCAGGTCGGCCGGATTCATGTTGCCGAAGCCTTGAGCTATCGCCATCAGGCGCCGCGCAATTGATTGGACGGGCAGGGTCCCTTACCTAGCCCTGGCCTCGGGGGCCCCTGTGGCGGAATGGTAGACGCGCTCGACTCAAAATCGAGTTCCTTAACCGGAGTGTCCGTTCAAGTCGGACCAGGGGCACCATCGTCACCCGCAGATGATCCGGGGGATCATCGAGGATGACGATTCACCCGCAGCCAGTCCGGGGGAGCGGCGCGCGCACGCCTGTCCCCCAGACAGGCGAGCACGCCGCTCGAGGATGACAATTCACCCGCAGATGATCCGGGGGATCGATCATCTGGCCGCTGGCGGGATGCCGCTGCCGGAGATATGACGGCCGGTGATGGATTCTCCGGCAAGCCAAGAAAAATCCCATGCCAGCACGCAGGACCTGCGCGCGGTGGCGGACGCCTTCACCGCAAAGCGCGACCGGCTGCTTGCGGCGCTGACCCTGATCGGCGGGGTCGGACTGCTCGTCGCGCTTCCGTTCGCGCTTCGCGCCGGCGCGGAGTTCTTCCTGCCGGTGAGCGCCGCCCTGGTCATCGCCATCGCGCTCGTGCCGATGCTCGAATGGCTGGAGCGACGCGGGCTCCCCTCGATGCTGTCGGCAGCGCTGTCGGTGCTGGTTTTCCTGACGCTCGCCGCCTTCGCACTGGGCTCGATCGTGCTTCCGGCGCTCAACTGGGTGACCCTGATTCCAGAGCGGATCGGGAAGGTCAGGGAGACTCTGGAGCCGCTTTTCGACCTCTACAAATCCTTCGACCAGTTCGTCGAGCGAATCGTCTCGGAGGTCGCGGTTGCTCCGGACCGAAGCCGGGTCGTCACGATCGAGACTCCCAATACCCTGTCGGCGCTGCTCACGACCTCGGCTCCGTTCCTGGTCATCCAGCTGTTCTTCGCGCTTTTGCTGATCTTCTTCTTCCTCGCCGGCTGGACGGCGATGCGCAAACGCACGATCGTCAGCCGGGGCAGCTTCGAAGGCGCGCTGACCACCGCCCGGGTGATCCAGCAGGTCGTCGATTCGACCTCGACCTACATCGCCACCATCACGATCATCAACGTGACCTTGGGCACGTTGACGGCGCTCATCCTGTGGCAGATCGGAATGACCTCGCCGGTGATGTGGGGCGGGATCGTCGCGGTCCTGAACTTCATCCCCTATCTCGGCCCGATCGCCGCGTCGCTGCTGCTGTTTCTGGGCGGGCTGATGGTCTTCCCCGATGCCTGGTCGGCGATGCTTCCGCCGCTGGCGTTCATCGGCCTCAATCTTCTCGAAGCCTATCTGATCACTCCGATGGTGGTCGGCGAGAGGCTGAGAATCAGCCCGCTTGCGATCCTCATTTCGCTGAGCTTCTGGGCCTGGGTCTGGGGGACCACCGGCGCCCTTCTTGCCGTTCCGCTGCTGATCATCATCAAGCAGGTCTTTTCCGCCGCCGGGACCCCGGACATCGCCGGTTTCCTGTTTGAACACGGGACCTTGACCCACATTGGGGAAGAGGAAGAGGAAAATGAAGGGGCGCTTGTTGACACCAAAGAGGGGGTCACCTAGGTCGCGCGGCTCCCTGTCGAAGTGCCGATTTCGATCCGGGCTCTAGGGAAATGCGCGGGTGTAGCTCAGTTGGTTAGAGCGCCGGCCTGTCACGCCGGAGGTCGCGGGTTCAAGTCCCGTCACTCGCGCCACTTTTCAACAGCTTAATCCTGCCTTGCGCCCCTGCCAGGATCAGCGCGCGAACATGCTGATCGCCAATATCACAGCGAGGACAAGCAAGAGGACGGTGCAACCCCACCGCACCCAGTCGGGCGATGCGCCGCGGTCTTTAGAAGAAGGCTCTTTGCCGTTCATCCCGACCGGACCAGAAAGAGGGAGGTTCTGACCATCTGCGCGAGCCTAACCCGCAAGAACCCAGCGGATGCGCTGGACCACCGTATCCGTCGTCGGATTGCCGCGATTGTCGCGGGCCGGTGTGAACCTCGCGCGGCTTTGCAGGATTCGGCAGGTCGCACGGTCCAGGTCTCGCGAGCCGCTCGATGACGTAACGCGGCAATTGGTCACCCGGCCGTTGGTTCCCACGGTGAGGCGCGCGGTGACCGAACCCTGCTCATCGGCCCGTATGGCGTTCTGGGGATAATCGTCTCCGCGGAACAGGCCCTGCAGGTCGCCGGTGGCGCTTCGGGGCGGAACCGTCCTCACTGGCGGAGGCGGTGGCGGAGGCGGTGGGGCCGGCGGAGCGGGTGGAGCCGGCGGAGCACGCGGAGTGATCACCGGCGGCGGCGCCTCCTGCACGGTCCGAATGACCGGCGGCGGAGCCACCTTGGTCCGAACGACCGGCGGCGGCGAAACCACTGGCGGCGGGGTCTCCGGAACCTTTTCGGGCGGAGGGGGCGGCGGCTCCTCGGGCGGGGGCGGCGGCTCTTCCTCGACGTTGAAGGTCTTAAGGTCGTCGGTCGCTTGCTGTATCACGTTGTAGGCCAGACCGGTGATGATGGTATAGCCGAGGACGAGCTGAACCGCCGCCACGACGATGATTGCAACGGTCCGGTTGGTGCCGATCTGTTTTCTTTGGGCGTAGGACAAGTTTCGTCTTCCCGATCTCTCCAGCCCCTCCGTTGAAAGCCCGATCGCCTGATTGACCTCGGACGCTCCACAACTCCAAACATGTTGCGAACATTCTATGTTCCCAGGAAAAAGAGCGGCGAATGGAAGTCGCGCCCTTTTGGTTTCCTGATCGTCGGCCGGAACCACCGGGCTATTCGAGACATTGAGAGATGGTGGACAAGCCCAGCACGATCATTGCGATCGGCGCATCAGCCGGGGGTGTGGAGGCGATCCGTACGATTGTCACCGCTTTGCCCTCGGACCTCGATGCAGCCGTCTTCGTGACGCTTCACATCGGAGCCCATCAAAGCGATCTGCCGTGGCTTCTTTCGCGTGCCGGTGACTTGCCTGCCGCACATCCGCAGGATGGTGATCCGGTCGCCGCGGGGCATATCTATGTCGCCCCGCCCGACCATCACATGCTGGTGGAAGCAGGTCATATCCGGCTGACCAAGGGGCCGCGCGAGAACTGGGCGCGCCCCGCCATCGACCCGTTATTTCGCAGCGCCGCCCAAGCCTATGGAGAAAACGTCATCGGCGTTATCCTGACCGGCGGCCTCAACGACGGTACCGCCGGGCTATTCGAGATCAAGGCGAATGGCGGTACTGCGGTAGTGCAGAACCCCATGGACGCGAACAGCGCCAGCATGCCGGAGAGCGCGATAGCGAGCGTCGAAGTTGATCATGTCCTCGCCGCCGACGACATCGGCCCGTGCCTTGCCAAGCTGACCGCTTCCAGGCGCTCGAAGGCTGTACGACGCGACGAGGCGCTGTCCCGGGAGGAAAACATGGACGCGCAGTTTACGCTCAACAAGCCGGTCGCCGTGACCTGCCCGGACTGCGGCGGTGCGCTGCGGCAGTCCGAGTTGGGCCCGCTCACGCAATTCAGTTGCCACATCGGCCACGTTTACACGATGGAGGTGATGCTATCGGCGCATTTCCTTGCAGTCGAACGCTTCCTGGAACAAGCGATGCGTTCGCTTAGCGAGCGGGCTGAACTCTGCCGCATCGAGTCGGCGAAGCTGGCGCGGGTGGGCACCGACGACGACGCGCGCAAGCGCTGGGATGCCGCCGAGCAGGAAGCGCTGGAGCAGACAGCTCCCTTGGAAAAGCTTCTCACCCGCGAGTGGATCCATCCAACCGCCGACCTTATCGAGGCCTCCCGTCCAAGCTAGGCACCCGAGCGGTAACATCGTAGGCTTATTGACTTTTTCGCGGCGAATCACTGGGGGTCTTGATCATGGTTGAGAAAAAGGACCCTCCTGTCGCTGCGCAGGTCGATTCAGAGGTCGATGCAGAGGTTATCGACTCCACCCAAAGCGCAGATCACGACACCGACCCGGCGGGACGGCACCTGATTGTCGCGCTTGGAGCGTCCGCGGGTGGGCTTGCGGCTTACCAGGAATTCTTTTCCGCCTTGCCCGAGAAGACCGGCATGGCGTTCGTCCTGGTTCAGCATCTCGATCCCGATTACCAAAGCGCCCTTTCCGAAATCCTCGCCGAATCCACCAGCATGCCGGTTCGAAAAGCGGTCGACGGTACCGTCGTTGAGCCCGACACCGTGTCCGTGATCCCGCCAAATGCGATCATCAAGATCGAGGGCGGCGTGTTGCAGGTCGCCAAGCCGGAGACGCCGACCGCGCGGCGATCGTCCATCGATACCTTTCTTCAATCGCTCGCCGAGGACCAGGGCGATAATGCGGTCGGGATCATCCTGTCGGGCTTCGGCAGCGATGGGACGGCCGGCATTGCGGCTATCAAGGAGTCGGGCGGCCTGACGCTCAGCGAGGCGGAGTTCGACCACCACGCCAAAAGAGGAATGCCGCAAAGCGCCACGGCGACCGGCTTCGTCGATGAAGTTCTCAAAGCGAAGGACATGCCTGCCGCGCTGCTCGAGTACAGGCGCGTCAAGGAGCGCCTGGCGAGTTCGGCAGGGGAAGGCGGGGTTGCGGCCGATCTCGCGGACCGGCTGGTGACAATCTGCGCAGTGCTGCACAGCCGGCTCGGGCGGAATTTCGCCCAATATAAAGCAAGCACGATGATGCGTCGGATCCGCCGTCGAATGCAGGTGCTGCGCATCGAAGACGTCGATCAATATCTCGAGCAATTGCGGAAATCGCCCGCGGAGCCGGAGTTGCTGTTTCGGGAAATCCTGATCGGAGTCACGCGCTTCTTTCGCGACACCGCCGTATTCGAGAAAATTGCCGAGACGGTTCTTCCCGAGCTCATCGACAAAGGCGATCCCGATACTCCGCTGCGTGTCTGGGTCGCGGGATGCGCCACCGGGGAGGAAGCCTATTCGCTTGCAATTCTCCTCGACGAAGCCCGCAAGCAAGCGGAAACGCCGCGACGGGTCACCATCTTCGCGACCGACATCGACGACCGCGCGGTCAGCTTCGCCCGCGCCGGACTCTATAGCGACGCGATCGAAACCGACATCGATCGCGAGCGCCTCGATGAGAATTTCGTCAAGGAAGGCGGCCGCTATCGGGTCGCCAAGCATATCCGGGAAATGTGCGTCTTTTCGACCCACGATCTGGTCAAGGATCCGCCCTTTTCGAAGCTCGACCTCATCTCTTGCCGGAACCTGCTCATTTATTTCGACGCGAGCCTTCAGCAGCGAGTGCTCTCGACCTTCCACTATGGGCTTCGGGACGACGGCATCTTGTTGCTTGGCCCCTCCGAGACGATCGCTGCCAGCGCGGGGCAGTTCAGAGCTGTCGACAAGCGCAGCCGGATCTACCAGCGGCTCGACGGTGCGGGGCTGCCGCGGCCCCCGCTGACCCCGAAGAAGCGCAAAGCCGGGAAGCAGGAGGCCGCCACGGCGGCCGAAACAGTCGAGGCCCAGGCAGCCCGGATGATGACGCAATATGCGCCGGCCTTCCTGGTCGTCGACGACCAGCACGAAATCCAGCGCTTCTCCGGTCCGGTTGCCAAGTTCCTCGAGCCGATGAGCGGCGATGCGAGCTTCAGCCTGTTCCGCCTGCTGCATCCCGAATTGCGGGCCCCGGCCCGATCCTTGTTGCGGAAGGCTGCCGATAAACACCGGCGAGTCGAGGAGCAGGTCGTCTTCAAGATCGGCGAGGGCTCAGAGACAATCGATCTGATCGCGGAGCCGATGACCGAGGCGCCCGGCAACGGCAACATCCTTCTCGCATTCCGCGAGGTCGCCCAGCCACTTTCGGCAACCGCGCCGCCGGACAGCGACGAGCGTCCGGTTTCCCAGGCGGAATTCCGCGCCGCCCGGGAGAAACTTCAGACGCTCACCGAAGAGCTGGAAACTGCAAATGAGGAGCTGCAGAGTTCCAATGAGGAGTTCCAGTCGGTCAACGAAGAACTCCATTCGACGGTCGAGGAGCTGGAAACCTCAAAGGAGGAGCTGCAGTCGATCAACGAGGAGCTGCAGACGGTCAATGCCGAGCTCAACAATCGTGCCGAAAGCCTTGTGCGTTCGAACAGCGACCTGTCCAATTTGTTCGACAGCACATCCGTCGCCACCCTGTTCCTCGACGGCGAGCTCAACATTCGCCGGTTTACGCCGGCGGTTTGCGATATCTTCAATATTCGCGAAGGCGACGAGGGTCGTCCGTTAAGCGATTTCTCGTCGCCGCTGGCGGGGGACCCGCTGACTCGCGAAGCCGAAATCGTGCTTCGCGATCTCAGTTCGATCGAGCGAGAGGTGGAATCGACGGACGGCGAATCCACCTATCTGCTGCGAATGAAGCCCTATCGCGATTTGAATAACGTCATCGACGGCGTTTCGATCACCCTGGTCGATATCTCGGATCGAAAGCGGCTGGAGCGCGACCGCGCGCATCTGGCTGCCATCGTCAAGTCGTCCGAGGATGCGATCGTCAGCCACGATCTCGACGGCCTGATTACCAGTTGGAACGAAGGGGCGCACAAAATCTACGGCTATACTGCGTCCGAGGCCATCGGCCTGCCGATGACGACATTGCTGGCCGATTCGCAGATCAACGAATGGCCCGCCAATCTCGAACGCTTGAGGCGGGGAGAATCCATCGCCAACCTCGATGTCAGCCGAACGACGAAAGACGGGCGCCAGATCCATGTTTCGCTGACCATCTCGCCGCTTCGCGACGAGAAAGACGTGATCATCGGCGCGTCGGCAGTCGCGCGCGACATCGCCGAACGAAAGGCCGCCGAGGAACGCGCGCAATTGCTGATGGCCGAGCTCGACCATCGGGTGAAGAACATCCTTGCGGTGGTCTCGTCGGTTGTGACGCAAACCCTTCGAACCGGAGGGCCGCCCGAGTCGGTCTCAGCCGAGATCGAAGGCCGGATCATGGCGATTTCCCGCGCGCATAATCTCCTGACCGATCAAGGGGGCATTGACGGATCGCTCGGCGAATTGATCGCAACGGAGGTCAAGCCCTACGATCAGCGCCGCGAGATCCATTTGTCGGGGCCGGTGGTTGTCCTGACCTCCAGGGCCAGCCTTTCGCTTGCTTTGGCTATCCATGAACTTGCGACCAACGCGGCCAAATACGGCGGATTGTCGGTGGATGGCGGTCGATTGAAGGTGGCCTGGAAGGTGACCGGGCCCAAAGACCAACCCCAATTGGAAATTTTATGGTCCGAGTCCGACGGCCCCCCTGTCACGCCCCCAAGCCGCAGGGGATTTGGTACCAAGCTCATCGAGATCAGTCTCGTGCGCGGGCTTGGAGCCACGGTCGATCGCGAGTTCCTGAAAGAGGGAGTTCGCTGCCGCATTTCTATTCCGCTGAAGGCTGATGTTGGAAGCGTTCGTGCAAACAAACCGACGGACGAACGATGACACGAGACGACCGCCCCGTTCGGGTGTTGGTGGTTGAAGACGAACCCCTGATCGCGATGGTGGTGGAAGATGTGCTGGAAGCGCTGGGTTGCGAGGTCGTGGGGCCGATAGCGGAATTGGACGAAGCGTTGGACGCTGCCGGCCGCGGCGATTTCGATTGCGCGATCCTGGACGTCAATATTCGCGGCGGATTGAGCTTTCCCGTTGCCACCATGCTCGTTGAACGCGGCTTCCCGATTCTGTTGGCGACCGGATATCGAAGCGGATCGATGCCCGATGGCCTGGATCATGAGGGGTGTCTCGCCAAGCCCTTCTCTTCGGCCCAGCTCGAGCGCGAAATACAAATGTTGTGCGACCGGTTGGCCCAATAGGCCACCCGCGCCACGTTTCGACCGTTCAGGATCGGGCCTTGGGGCCCTCGTCCGGCTTGACCGACGGATAGATGTCGGCAAGGCGGCGGATCGTGTTCGCCGCATTCTTGTGGTGGACGAAGATCCCTCCGGCTTCTTCCCACAGGCCCCGGTGATTTTCCCGGTCGTCGACCAGCACGTCGCCTGCTTCCATGTGCAAATGCTTCTTTCTGGCGAGCGTGGTGATGATCGGGACCCCGGGGAAATGCTCGGCCGCCCAAAGCTCCTTTTGCGGAGCGGCCCATTTGCCGAGCGGAAGCCCGGTCAAAATCGTCGGCTTCAGATGCCTGACCGCGTCGAACAATTTTTGCGCGTCCGGCATTAGCTCAAGATCGCCGTAGAAGTTTCTTGTCCGGGCCAGCCGCTTCCAGAATTCCGCCCTGCCGTGGCGCTCCTCGAACGCGGCCGGAGTCATGCCGAGGATTCGCCTGGCGCCCTTGTCGAAGTCGGCGAGCACTCCATCGCAGTCGAGGAAGAGGTGGGGCTGCCCAGCCTTCACCATCGTCCCTTCACCATCGTCCCTTCACCACTGGAAACAGGCCGGCTCGAGCTCGATCGGGATCGGCTGGTCGATGTCCATCCAGCCCTTTTCGCCCAGGAGGTCGTTGCTCTCCTTGGCCTTGCGTCCCGGCTCGAGCGACCAGGTGATGTGATAGGTCGAGCCGTCCGGCCGGTCCGTGGTCCCGTCGATCTCCACGACCAGGCATTCGAGGCTGGTCCCATCGTCGGCCCGGCCGACCACGCGCGCAGCCACTTCATCGGGCGGCGCGGCGTCCTTGTCGGCTCCCGCGAGCGTCACATGGTCGGCGATGATCCGCTCATAGCGCGGCGGGAAGCGCTCGAGCAGCCGCTGGCGCTCGGGCGCTGGGAGTTTCCATCCGGTGACGTATCCGCCCATGGCAGGCTCAACCGATCCGCGCGCGTCTGGTTTCAGTGGGCTTTTAACCGGCAAGCCGCTCGACCAGGTTTCGAGCGAGCTCGGCGAGCGAATCGTCGCGGGCGCCCATGATGACGATCCGGTCGCCCGGCCGCGCCTCGGCAACCAGCCTGTCGGCGATTTCCGGGCGGTCCGGCACGTGCTCGGCCTTTCGGCCGCGTGAGCGGACCTGCTCGGCAAGCCAGTCCGACCCGCGCCGGCGCTCGACCGTCCCGCCCTGGTAGACCGGGTCGGGAAGGTAGAGCCGGTCGTCCTGCGCCAGGCCGTCAGCGAAGCTTTGCGCCAGCTCCTCGCCCATTTTGGCGATGGGCCCATAGCCATGCGGCTGGAACAGGATGAGCAACCGCCCGGAATGGGCTCGAAGCGTGGCGAGGCTTGCGTCGATCTTGTCCGGGTTATGGGCGAAATCGTCGATCACCGTAACTCCTCCCGCCTCGCCGACCGTCTCCAGCCGCCGCCTGAGGCCTTCGAAGCGGGCGAGAGCTGCGGTGGCGTCGGCAAGCTGGACTCCGAGCTGGCGGACCGCGGCGATCGCGGCGAGCGCGTTCGACGCATTGTGGCGGCCGGGAAGGGCGAGCCGCACTTCCTCCCGGCTGCCGCCATGGTCGACATCGAAGCGCACTCCATTGGGCAGCAGCTCGAGGTTCCGGCCGGCGAAATCCGCCTTGGGGGAATCGAACCCGTAGCCGACCAGCTTGTCTTCCGGCAGCGCTTCGGCGAGCGCCCGGGTTTCGGGATCGTCGAGGTTGAGCACCGCCTTTCGGGAAGCGGCCGCGAAGCCGGCGAACAAAGCTCGAAGCTCCGCCATCTCCTTGTGGTCGAGGCTGATGTTGGTCAGCACCGCGACCTCCGGCTTGTACAAAAAGATCGATCCGTCGCTTTCGTCCACTTCGCTCACGAACAGTTCGGGATCGCCGACCAGGGCGCTTGCGAAGGGCGCCGAGGGAGTCACGAAATTCTTCATCACCGCGCCGTTCATCACGGTCGGCTGGCGGTGGCAGGCGTGGAGAATCCAGCCGGCCATTCCGGTGACCGTCGACTTGCCGCTGGTGCCGCCGATCGCGACGCTGTGGAGCGCCTCGTTGAGCAGCCTGGCGAGCAGCTCGGGGCGGCGCAAATGCTCCAGGCCGAGCTCGCGGGCCCGGACCATGTCCGGGACATCTTGTTCGATCGCCGCCGAGGTGACGAGAGTCATTCCCGGCTTGAGCCCGCTGCCGTCCTGCGGGTGAAGCTGGATTCCAAGCGAGCGCAAAAACTCGTATTTCGGGCCGGTCCGGCCGGCGTCGAGCGAGCGGTCGGAGCCGGAAACCCGCGCTCCCGACGCGCGCAGGATCGAAGCGAGCGGGAGCATCCCGCTTCCGCCGATCCCGCAAAAGAAGAAGGCGTTTAAGTCCATCTGCGCGCCCTATTGGGCGGGAGGGCCTATTGCTAGTGGCCGGGGGCGCTTAGCCTTTCGGATTGGGCTTTTCATCCGTTGCGAGGGCCCTATGCCTGTCCTGTCCACACAGCAATTCGGGCAAGCCAATGCGGATCGCAATCGTCGCTCCAAGCAATGCACTCAAGCGCGAAACGGCCGAGCAGATAGGCTCGATCGCGAGTCGCCGCGGCGACTGCGAAATCCTCTTTCACTCGCAATGCTTCCTCTCGAAGGGCCATTTCGCCGGAGCGGACGAGGAGCGGCTGGCCGCGCTAAGAGAGACGATGGCCGATGGGGGCATCGACGCGATCTGGTTCGCCCGCGGCGGCTATGGCTCCAACCGGATCGCGCAAGCCGCGATTGCCGACTTGCCCGAGGCGGCGCTCGCGAAGACCTATATGGGCTATAGCGACACCGGCTTCCTGCTCGCCGCGCTCCACAAGGCCGGGCTGGAGGTCGCTCACGGCCCGATGCCGCAGGATGTGCTTCGCCGCGGCGGCGATCAAGCGGTCCATCGCGCGCTCGACTGGCTGGTGCGCCGCGATCCCTCGGCCCTCGAGCCGCGGCTGAGGCAACCGGCGATGGCCTTCAACCTCACCGTCCTGTCGAACTTGCTGGGCACGGACCTGGAGCCGGATTTCAGCGGGGTGGAGCTGATTATCGAGGAGGTCAGCGAGCATCATTACCGGATCGACCGGTCGATGTTCCACATCACCTCCAACCCGTCCATCCGGAAGGTCGCCCGGATCCGCCTCGGGCGGGCATCCGAGATCCCCGACAACGATCCCGGCTTCGAACTCGATGAAGCGGCAATCGTCGCTCACTGGTGCGCAAGGGCGGGCATCGAGCTTGGCCCTCCGGCCGAGATCGGCCACGACAGCGCCAATACAATCGTGCCGTTCGGCCGCGCCGCTCTCTGATTCGCAGACGAACGCCATTGCAAAGAGGGGCGTTTTGCTCTCTACAAAGAGGAGGACAACAGGGAGGGCCAAATGGCACAAGGCACTGGTCGTAAAGCAGGGGGCGGGTTGGCCCGTCCGGTTCAGCCGTCACCGCAGCTCGCGAAGATCACCGGCAATGATCCGCTTCCGCGCAGCCAGGTCGTTTCGAAAATGTGGGATTACATCCGCAAGAACAGCCTACAAAATCCTCAAAACAAAAGAGAAATTGTCGCTGACGACACGTTGAAGCCGATTTTCGGCGGCAAGGATCGGGTCAGCATGTTCGAGATGAACAAGCATCTTTCGAACCATCTGAAATAGCTTTCGGCTCCTCGCCGGACGAATGGGGCCCGCGTTTGCGCGCGGGCCCCTTTTCGTTGCTCGGGACCGCGACTCGGCCGGTCAGCGGCAGAAGGTTTCCGCAATTTGCCCTGTTGCGGGCAGGGAATCGCGCTGCGTAGCGCTGCAATGGCGACAAAACTGTGGAAAAAACCGGCGGTGCCGGTCGCGCGCATCGTGAAGGAAGACGGCGACCGTGCCGGTCGCCTAGGCCGTCAGCCGCGCCACAGGCCGTCGAGCTTTTCGCTGGTGACCGGATAGCCGATGCCTTCGGGGATGGTGATGAAGCTCTCGCCGTCCCTTTCCTCGACCCAGGGGCTGATCGGTTCGATCGGATGCGCCAGCGCGTCGGCGCGAAGCGCCTCGAAGCCGTCGTGGAGCGCGAGGCGTTCGAGGTTGCGCCGGGTCGGGAAGATCAGCCTCGCTTGCCCACGCCTGTCGCGGTCGAGCGCTTCCGAGGCGGTTATCCAGAAGGCCGCTGCGCATTCGCGTGTCACGACGTTGGGCTGCCAGTCCGGCCCCGGCGCCGGGGCAAGGAAGAAGAGCGTGTCGAACCGCCTGGTTGCGTGGAATTTTGGCACCCAGCGCGCGAAGGGGACGAGGGAGTCGAGATCGAGCGTCAGCCGGTGCTGCTCGAGCAGCTCGGCCAAAGGCTCGTCGGCAAGCAGCGAGCGTTGCAGCTCAAGCGCCAGATCGCGGTCCGGGACCGGTGCCAGGCCCGCCGGCACCGCCGTCTCCTCGATACACTCGCGCACCGCCGCCACCCGAGCGGCAAATCCCTCGCCGGCGAGGGCTGAATCGCCGTCGTCGATTCGGCCGCCGGGAAAGACCAAAGCACCGCCTGCAAAGGCCATGCCCTCGGCGCGCTCGACCATTAGCAGCTCGGGCGGACCCGATTGCCGCTCGCGGCCCGATTGCCGCTCGCGAACCGTGATCAGCGTTGCCGCCGGGATTGCCGCGTTGGTTTCCACGCGGATGGCGGTAGGCGATGGGAGGGCGAAGAAAAAGCGCCGCCGGCCTACATGCCGGCGATATTCTCGTCATAGGGGGTTTCGGCGCCGGCCGCATTGTCGAGCTGCTGCGCGCTCTGGTCGAGCTGCTCGGCCTGGTTCTCGAGCACTTGCGTTTCGGAGGCGAGGTCCGCGGCATCGCTGGCGAGCTCGTCGAGGCTCTCCTGTTCGGCCTGGTTGATCTGGGCCTCGTTGAGCTGGTCCTGGTCGGCGCCGCCGCAGGCGGCGAGCGACAGGAGAGCGAAACCGGCGGCGATCACGGCAAGCTTGTTCATCTCAGGTCCTCATTTGCGAAAAAATTAGAGCTGTCGCGGGTCAATAACAGCAGTTTCGCGAAGATTGCCAGCGAAGGAAGCGGCAATTGCCTTATCCTTGCGATTCCGGCGCAAAATCCCTATTTAAACCGTGCCGGGGCAACTCGGCTACGCCGGTAGAATGTTGGACGGAATAGGCATTTCGGACCCGGGGGGCAGTACCCCGGCGCCTCCACCACCAGCAGCGACCATCCTGGTCGTTCGCTGCTGATGATGGGGGCGAAATAGGATCGACGAGTGCAATAAAGGTTCAGCTGCCGGTCGGCATGAGACCACCGTGACGGCTCATAATCACAAGTGCCAACGATAACGAGGCGCTCGCTATTGCTGCGTAACTGACGGCCTAACGGCCTGACGTTACAAAGCTAAAGCGCGGTTGGACCCCACCGGGCAACAGAAGGGGATTCCAGCGGCCTCCGAGGGAGCCGGGCAACAGAATCCCTCGGACTTTTTCCCTTTCCAGAGGCAGCGATTCTTGAAGGCCCGGCTCGGCCGGGCGGGGCCACAGGGCCGTTGAATGCGCGCTGGAGCGCCTCTAGTTAGGCGCAATGTCTCGCTTTATCGGGGATTTTTCAATGAACCTGCTTTCCCGCTTCGGCCTGCTGCTTCCGCTGGTCGCCGTTTCGCTTGCCGGCTGCGGCATCAACAGCGTTCCACGATCCGAGGAACAGGTGAATGCCGAATTCGCCAACCTCCAGGCCGAATATCAGCGCCGCAACGATTTGATCGGCAATCTGGTCGAGACGGTCAGGGGCGCGGCCGGCAGCGAAGAGCAGATCCTTACCCAGGTCACCGA
>DATKAY010000032.1:0-6995 GCA_035514495.1 Sphingomicrobium sp.
TGGTCACCGCCGGGGCCAGTACTGGCAGGTCCGCCAGCTTCACCAGCGGGTCGAGCAGCTCCGCCAGCGGATCGACCGGCTGCATCGGATGCACCTTCTGTCGGGCCGCGAGGCTCGCCGGCTCGACGCTCATGCAATCCATGTGCACCACCGGATCGATAGAGCTGCCCATCGCGGCATCAACCGCCGCGAGCGAGCCCATATCCAGCGCCGGATCGAAGGGCTGAGGCAGGCGATCCGCTATCAGGCGCGCGACGGCAACCGGTGGGGCTGGAACGGCTATGACCGATCCGACAATGCCTATGGCTATTACACAAGCCGCCATCGCGACGAGGATCGCCGCGATCGCCGCCGGGATGACGACGACGACGACCGGGACGATCGCTGGGAGCGCGACCGCGACCGCGACGATTGATCCGGCCGTTGGCAACGGCCTTTTTCAAAAAGGAGGCGCGTCGGGATTCCGGCGCGCCTTTTTCGTCGTCTTCGTTGCGCTTGTGAACCGGGGATAACGGGGGCGTTCAGCACCCCCTCACGGGCGATGTGCGACAAGGACGCATACAATCTCGAAGGAGAGAAACAATGCGTATATTCCTCATCCCCCTCGCCGCGGCCGCCGCGACCATGGTCGCCGCAGCGCCTGCTTCGGCCCAATGGTATCCGCAGCCCTATCAGGCCCCTTATGCGGCCCCGTACCAGGCCCCTTATGCGGCCCCTTACGGGCATCGTTATGCCTCGCCTAACGCCTACGGCAATCTTGCGCCTCATGCCTATGGCAATCGTCACGCCTACGGCAATTTTGCCGGTGTGCGCGCAATGCAGGCACGGGCGCAGAATTTGCGGATGCAGATCCGGATGCTCGACCGCCGCAACCTGTTGACCCGCCACCAGGCGCGAAGCCTTGAGCGCGAGGCACGGACGATCGAGCGGCAGATCGCTCGAAGCGCCCGCTATCGCCTGAACCTGCACCAGTACAGGGCCATCGACCGCCGCCTTGTCCGGCTCGAGATGAGAGTGCAGCAGCGGGTCGCGATGAACATGCGGCACGGCTATCGCCAGGCTTACAGCTACGGCTACGGTTACGGCCGGCGCTAGGCCTTAGCCAATAGCGACCAATGAAGGCGCGCCGGACCCACCGGCGCGCCTTTTCTTTTTGTCGCTGCCGCCGTTATAGCGTCGCCGCCGCCCAACCTTCGACAGGCTTTTTTCGAAAGAAACCCGCTCATGGCCATTACCCCGCTCATGCCCGTTTATGCGCGCTGCGAGGTGCGGCCGGTGAGCGGCGAGGGCGCCTATCTCTACGGCGAGGGCGGCGAGAAATATCTCGACTTTGCCGCCGGGATCGCCGTCAATTTGCTCGGCCATGGCCATCCGCATTTGACCCGGAAGATCCAGGAGCAGGCCGCCCGGCTGATGCATGTGTCGAACCTCTACGGCTCGCCCCAGGGCGAGGCCTTCGCCCAGCGGCTGGTCGAGCTGAGCTTCGCCGATACGGTGTTCTTCACCAATTCGGGCGCCGAGGCGGTCGAATGCGCGATCAAGACCGCGAGGCGCTATCATCATTCGAAGGGCAATCCTGACAAGCACGAGCTGATCACTTTCTCCAATGCCTTTCACGGGCGGACGATGGCGACGATCAGCGCGACCAACCAGGAGAAGCTTCGCGACGGCTTCGCGCCGCTTCTGCCGGGCTTCAAGGTGGTCGAGTTCGACGATCTTGAGGCGGCGCTCGCGGCGGTCGACGACCATACCGCCGGCTTCCTCGTCGAGCCGGTGCAGGGCGAGGGCGGAATCCGCCCCGCCAGCAAGGCTTTCCTGCAGGGGCTCCGCAAGGCAGCCGACGAGAAGGATTTGATGCTGGTCTTCGACGAGGTCCAGTGCGGAGTCGGCCGGACCGGGACGCTCTGGGCCTATGAGCAATATGGCATCGAGCCCGACATCCTGGCATCCGCCAAGGGCATCGGCGGCGGCTTTCCATTGGGCGCCTGCCTGGCGACCGAGACGGCCGCGCGAGGCATGGTGGTCGGCACCCACGGATCGACCTACGGCGGCAATCCGCTGGCGATGGCGGCAGGCCAGGCGGTGTTCGACATCGTCGCCAACGAGGAGTTTTTGGCGAGGGTCCGGCAGACCGGCGAGCGGCTCCGCTCCGCGCTCGAGCAGATGATCCCCAATCACGACCATCTGTTCGAAAGCGTCCGCGGGACCGGGCTGATGTTGGGCATCAAGATGAAGTCCGACAGCCGCGCCTTCGTCAACTGGCTTCGCGGGCGCGGCCTTCTTACCGTCGCTGCCGGCGACAATGTGATGCGGGTGCTGCCGCCGCTCAACATCGAGGAGCATCATATCCGCGAATTCGTCGATAGCCTGTCGGCGGCCGCGGCGGATTACGAGGTTCCCGCAGCCGCCTGAGTTGAGACGGGCGGTTGCGATTCCTATCTAGCCTCGATGCCGGAAACCACGCTGACCATGGACGTCGCTTTGGGCGTCACCATTCCCGGGCGCAACGCGCGCGGGAGGCTCGCTCGAATCGGCCCGGTGCTCGATCTGATCCTGGCCAGCCATTCCTATCCCCTGGTCGTCGAGCGGCTGCTCGCCGAGGCGCTGGCGCTGACCGCGCTGCTCGGCACGATGCTCAAGGAGCCCGGGGGGCAGGTCACCTTGCAGGCGCAGACCCAGAGCGGAGCGATCGACCTTTTGGTGTGCGACTATCTGGGCGGCGAGCTTCGCGGCTATGTCCGCCACGATTCGGCGCGGGTCGCCGAGGCGGGACCCAACCCGTCGCTTTTCGCCTTGTTCGGCAAGGGCTATCTGGCGATCACCTTCGACCATCCGGTGATGGACGAGCGCTACCAGGGAATCGTCCCGCTCGAGGGCGAAAGCCTCGCCGATGCCGCGCAGAGCTTTTTCGCCCAGTCCGAGCAGATCCCGAGCATCGTCCGGCTGGCGGCCCAAAAAGGCGATTCCGGCTGGACCGCCGGCGGCCTTTTGTTCCAGCACCTTCCCGAGGGCGAGCAGGGCCGCGACCGGCTGCACACCCGCCTCGACCATCCCGACTGGCCCCATGTCGCGGTCCTCGCCGGCTCGGTGAAAGGCGAGGAATTGACCGATCCGACGCTTGCGCTCGACGATCTGGCATGGCGGCTTTTCCACGAGGAAGCGCAAGTTCGGACGCTCGAGCCGCTGCCGCTGGGGCGGGGCTGCCGCTGCGACCCCGATTACGTGCGCTCGGTCATCGCCCGCTTCCCGCCCGAGGAGAGGGAGGCGATGGTCGGTCCCGACGGAATGATCCGGGTGGACTGCGCCTTCTGCTCGACGAGCTTCCCGATTTCGCTTGGCGAAGTCTCGTGACCGTAATTAAACGGCAAGAGTGTGATGGGTAAGAATTGCGAATGAAGGCGATGACCAGAATTTTTGGAGCAGCGGCGGGAGTGGCGGTGGCGGCACTGCTTGGCGGCGCCGCGCCTCTCTCGATCTTTTCCCAGGCCAAGCCCGGCTTGTGGGAAATCGCCAGGAGCGGGTCGGAGCCGGCGCGGCTGTGCCTCGCCAATCTCGAGACCCTGCCGCAGATCGAGCATCGCAAGGCCGGCTGTCCGCGGACCGTGATCCGCGACAGCCAGTCCGAAGCATTGGTCCATTACACCTGCCGGGGCGGCGACTTCGGCCAGACCCGGATGACGCTTCTGACCCCGCGGAGCTTTCGAGTGCAAACGCAGGGAATCTCGGCCGGGGAGCCGTTCAACTACACGTTCCAGGCGCGCCGCGTCGGGACCTGCCCGACCCATTAAGCGGGCGTTTAACCAGGCTGCACTATGAGAGGCTTGTGCCGGATTTGGCACGCTTTCCTCCCTGAATCGGGCTCGGGCTCGATCAACTGGGCCGCCCCTCCTAACCGACGGGCGGCCCTTCTTTTGTTCGCCAAGGCCCCCTAGATCGCCCGCGATGGACGAAGCTCGCAAAGCCGTCGTGCTCCTCTCGGGGGGTCTCGACTCGATGGTCACTGCAGCAATCGCTCGCGAGCGGGGCTTTGAACTGCTCGCGCTGACGGTTGATTACGGGCAGCGCCACCGAATCGAGATCGAGGCGGCGGCGGACATCGCCGGCGAGCTGGGCGCTCGCCACGTCGTCTTGTCCCTCGACCTCAAGCCGTTCGGCGGCTCCGCGCTGACCGACGATATCGATGTTCCCAAGGCCGGGCTGCCCAAGGCCGGGCTGAAAAGCGGCATTCCGGTCACCTACGTCCCCGCGCGCAACACCGTGCTTTTAAGCCTGGCGCTGGGATGGGCCGAATCGGCGGGCGCCCGCGACCTGTTCATCGGAGTCAATGCGCTCGATTACTCGGGCTATCCCGACTGCAGGGGTGAGTTCGTCGAGGCGTTCGAAAGCCTGGCGAACCTTGCCACCAAGGCAGGGGTCGAAGGCGACCCTTTCACCGTCCACGCGCCGCTCATTTCGATGACCAAGGCCGATATCGCTCGCGAGGCCGACCGGCTGGGGCTCGACCCGGCCAGGAGCCACAGCTGCTACGATCCGGGCCCTCGCGGATTGCACTGCGGGCTGTGCGATGCGTGCCGGCTGCGCGCCAGGGGTTTTGCTGAAGCCGGGCTTGCCGACCCGACCCGTTATGCGCAGGCCCCGCGCCCTCCGGAAGGCGATCGAGGATGAGCTATACGGTCAAGGAGATCTTCCTGACCCTCCAGGGGGAGGGCGTCCAGTCGGGAAGCCGAGCCGTCTTCCTCCGCTTTGCCGGGTGCAATTTGTGGACCGGCCGCGAGCAGGACCGCCAAGAGGCGCAGTGCAGCTTTTGCGACACCGACTTCGTCGGAACCGATGGGCCGGGCGGCGGCAGGTTCGAAAATGCCGCGATGCTCGCCGATTCGGTCGAAGCGCAATGGGGCGAGGGAAAGACCAAGCGGCTCGTCGTCGTTACCGGCGGAGAGCCGATGCTCCAGCTCGATTTGGCGCTGGTCGAGGCGCTTCACGAGCGCGGCTTTCGGGTCGCGGTAGAAACCAACGGCACGCTTCGGGCCGTCGAGGGCCTCGACTGGATCTGCGTCAGCCCCAAGGCCGGCACGAAAATCGTCCAGCGCAGCGGCGACGAGCTCAAGCTGGTCTGGCCGCAGCCCGGAATCGACCCCGCCGAGCTGGAAAGCTGGGATTTCGATCATTTCCTGGTCCAGCCGATGGATTGCGCGGAGCGCGAGCCGGCAATCGAAGCGGCGATCAGGCTGGCGATGGAGCGGCCTCGCTGGCGGCTCAGCCTCCAGTCGCACAAGGTGGCCGGGCTGGCCTAATCCTCGCTGCCAGCGGCGTTTTCGCCAGCATTTTCACCAGTATTTTCGCCAGCATTTTCGGCCGTGGCGTTCGCGGACGCGGCGTTCGCGGCATTGGCGGCGTCATTCGCCGAATATTCGACGTCGGCGGCCATATTGGCGGCCTCGCCGGTTGCCGCGTCGATCGCGGTGACGTCGTTCGTCGCGGTGAATTCGGTGGCGGCCTGTTCCTCGCTGACTTCTTGATCGTCGGCGGCCTGCTCGGTCCCGCAGGACGAAAGAGCGGCGGCAAGAAGGATTCCGGCAAAAGATAGAAGGGTCCGCATCGCGCTCTTTCCACATCAGGGCTGGCCGAATGTCAAAAAAAGGCTGCCGGGCGAACCCGGCAGCCTTAACTCGAACGGCTCGATGGAGCCGGGCGATTACTCGGTAGTGGTCGTTTCGTTGGTGTCGACCGCATTGATGTCGTCCATCATAAGCGTGTTGTCGACCATGTTCGCGTCCACCGCGTTCATGTCGTCTTCGACAACCATATTCTCGACAGTCAGATTCTCGACCACCAGATTTTCGTCGGCGGCGGGTTCTTGGGCACAAGCCGAAACCGCCAAGGCCGCACCAGCGACCAGGATAAGAGCACGCATTCAAAACTCCCTATTTATATCGATCTGGAACGGTTACCCCGCTTCCCAAATCACCTTCAAGCATAATCTGAACGGGTTGTTACCATCAAGTGACTTGATGCCTATCGACCAAGCTATTGAGAAAGCTACGAAACATCCGTTTCAGAGCCGCATCAACGCGCGATATGGCACTTTCTTTTCCTAACCTGGACAGGCTCGTGACGCCGAAATCGGCGATTCCGCACGGCACGATTCCGGAAAAATGGGCGAGGTCGGGATCGACGTTGATCGAAAAGCCGTGGAGCGTGACCCATTTTTGGACCCGGATTCCAAGGGCGGCGATTTTCGCTTCCTCTTCGCCCTCGCCGACCCAGATGCCGATTCGACCGGACGCCCGGTGGGCATCGACCTTGAGCTGCCCGAGCGAATCGATAATCCACCCCTCCAGGCAATGGACCAGCCGCCTCAGATCGCGCCCGCGCTGCTCAAGGTCGAGCATCACATAGCCGACCCTCTGGCCCGGCCCGTGATAGGTGTAGCGGCCGCCACGGCCCGCTTCGAAGACCGGAAAGCCAAGAGGATTGATGAGCTCGGCCGGGTCGGCGCTGGTTCCCGAAGTGAACAGCGCCGGATGTTCGAGCAGCCAGACGCATTCCTTTTCGGTGCCGGAGCGGATGCCGGCGGCCCGGCGCTCCATGAAGGCGAGCGCCTCCTCATAGGGCACGAGGTCGTCGCTGACCCGCCATTCGACATTGTCGATCCGCTCCATGTCTCGCAAATGGCCCGGACGGGCTCAGTCGGCAAGATTGCAACGCCGCTTCAAGCCCAGCATAAGCCAAAGCTCACAGGTGGGGGACGGACATGGCGGCGCTTTCGATTTCACAGGCCTGGGAGGAGTCGAAGGCGCGAATCGCGTCGGACGGCCGGCTGATGCTGGCCGTCGCTTTCGCACTGATCGCCTTGCCGATGTCGGTGACCGGGCTCGTCAGCCCGAAAAGCTCGGGCGAGGAAATGACCCTCATTTCCGCGCTTTTGTTCCTGGCATCCTCGCTGCTCGCGATGATCGGACAGCTGGCGATCATTCGGCTCGCCATCGGGACCA
>DATKAY010000033.1:0-3005 GCA_035514495.1 Sphingomicrobium sp.
CCGGGGCGATCATCGCCGTCGAGGACGGCCAGAAGGTCGAGGGCGGCGAGGTGCTCGCAAGGCTTCCGCGAGAGGCGGCCCGGACCCGCGACATCACCGGCGGCCTGCCGCGCGTCGCCGAGCTGTTCGAGGCCCGCAAGCCCAAGGAGAATGCGATCATCGCCAAGGTGACCGGCAAGGTCACCTTCCTTCGCGACTACAAGGCCAAGCGCAAGATCGCGATCGTTCCCGAGGATGGCGGCGAGCCGGTCGAATATCTGGTCCAGAAGGCGAAGCTGATCGAGGTCCAGGAAGGCGATTACGTGAAGCGCGGCGACAATCTCGTCGGCGGCTCACCCGATCCGCACGACATCCTCGAAGTGCTCGGGGTGGAGGCGCTCGCCGAATATCTCGTCAGCGAGATCCAGGAGGTCTACCGGCTCCAGGGCGTGAAGATCAACGACAAGCACATCGAGGTGATTGTCCGCCAGATGCTTCAGAAGGTCGAGATCACCGACAGCGGCGACACCACCTTGCTTCCGGGCGAGCAGGTCGATCGCGAGGAGATGGACGAGATCAACGCCGGCCTCGAGAAGAAGAAGAAGCCTGCCCAGGGCAAGCCGGTTCTTCTGGGAATCACCAAGGCGTCGTTGCAGACCCGCAGCTTCATTTCCGCGGCCTCGTTCCAGGAGACGACCCGGGTGCTCACCGAGGCCTCGGTCCAGGGCAAGGTCGATACGCTGACCGGTCTCAAGGAGAATGTCATCGTCGGCCGGCTCATCCCGGCCGGGACCGGCGCTGCACTGAACCGCCTGAGGGTCACCGCATCGTCACGCGACGCGGCCCTTAGGGCGCAGCAGCGCAAGCTCCAGGAGGCGCTGGCGGCTCCCGACACTGCGGCGCAGGAGCATGCGGCCGAGCTTGCCCAAAGCGAGGATGCGGCGATCGAGGGCGACCCGCTCGCGGACGTCGCTCCGTCGGGCACCGGACAGGATGCCGACGCCGGGGACTATCTGAAGGAAAAGTAGGGCTTCTCAGCCAGGGCAAGAAAAAAAGCCCCGCCGGTTCAACGCCGGCGGGGCTGTTTTTTTGACCTCGCCTCCGCTTATTTGCAGCGGCCGGTGTTGATCGCGTTCTCGGTGCAATTCGCAACCGAATTCACGTCGGCCGCGGCACCGCGAACGGTATTGCATGCCGCAATTGATAGAGCGCTTCCAACCAGCGCCACAACCACCCCGATACGAAACATCTGTTTTCTCCCTCGCCCTTGATCCCTAGCGAGGCGGCATCCCCGCCCCCCGCAAAGACTGTCGTCATCTTACTGTCTGGCGGCTGAATGACAAAGCCCCGCCGATGCTTCGGCGGGGCCTGTCTTTTCACGAGCTAAGTGCCGTTAGTTCAGCACTCACCCCTGTTGATCATGTCTTCGGTGCAATTGGCGACGGACGTGACGTCGTCGGCGGCGCCTCTGACCGTGTTGCACGAAGCGATTGCGAACGAACTGGCGATCACCAGCGCAGTGACGATTTTTCGCATGGCAGTTTCTCCTTCGGTACCTGGCACAACGCCAAACTGGCGATGTTGGTTCATTCCATCGCCGGAATATTCGCCGATCAGACCGCTACCGGCGCCGAGATGTGCGGGTGCGGATCGTAATTCTCGAAAGCGAAGTCGTCGGGCTCATAGCTGTCGATCGGCTGGCCGCGGTCCTTGAGCACCAGCCTTGGAAGCTCGCGCGGATCGCGGCTCAGCTGGAGCCGCACCTGGTCCATGTGGTTGGAATAGATGTGGCAGTCGCCGCCGGTCCAGACGAACACCCCGGGCTCCAGCGCGCATTCGCGAGCCAGCATGTGCGCCAGAAGCGAATAGCTGGCGATGTTGAACGGCACCCCGAGGAACATGTCGGCGCTGCGCTGGTAGAGCTGGAGGTTGAGCCGTTTTCGACCATCCTTGGCGCCCGCGACCTGCGTCTGGAACAGGCAGTGGCACGGGGCCAGCGCCATCCTGTCGATCTCGCCCGGATTCCAGGCGGTGACGATCTGCCGGCGCGATGCCGGGTCGCGCTTGATGAGGTCGATCAGATTGGCGATCTGGTCGACATGGCGCCCGTCGGCCGTCTCCCAGTCGCGCCACTGCTTGCCGTAGACCGGCCCGAGGTCCCCCTTGTCGTCCGCCCATTCGTCCCAGATGCGGACGTTGCGTTCTTTGAGCCAGCCGATGTTGGTGTCGCCGCGGAGGAACCACAAAAGCTCGACGATGATCGAGCGCAGGTGGAGCTTCTTGGTGGTGAGGAGCGGAAACCCCTTTTGAAGGTCGAAGCGCATCTGGGCACCGAAATAGCTCAAGGTCCCGGTGCCGGTGCGGTCCGCTTGCACGACGCCCTCGTCGAGGATGGTCTGGAGGAGGTCGAGGTACTGGCGCATCTTTTTTCGACCCTAATCGGGGGCGAAAGAAACTCAACCGCCACTCGCCGGCGCGTAAGCAGAATCTTGAGCACGCTGACAGCGACTCAGGTCCGCTGCGGCAAAACCGGACCTTGCCAGGCGTCGAAGTGAGTTGCCGGCGCGGAGTGAATCCGCGCGGTGACCTTCGGTCAGCTACGCTTCCGATCCTGTCGGACTTTGCCCGCAGGCCGTCCGGATCTCACCGTCTCTCGCGGAAGCTCACGTTGCGGCGCAACGTCACGCTTCCGCCCGGCGGTTCGATCAGCAGCCCATCAGGGCCAGGACCTCTCGCCGGCTTCGTTCGTCGGAGCGGAAGGTGCCCATCATCCGGCTGGTGGTCATCATCACCCCGGGCGTGTTGACGCCGCGCGCGGTCATGCACGAATGGCTCGCTTCGATGACGACCGCGACGGCCTTGGGCTCGAGATGTTCCCAGATGCAATCGGCGACCTGGGCGGTCAGCCTTTCCTGCACCTGGAGGCGGTGGGCAAAACCGTGGAGGACGCGCGCCAGCTTGCTGATCCCGACCACCTTGTCGCGCGGCAGATAGGCGATCGCCGCCTTGCCGATGATCGGCGCCAT
>DATKAY010000034.1:0-10485 GCA_035514495.1 Sphingomicrobium sp.
CGACCGTCGGCGCTGGCCCGCGCCGCGCGAATCTGGCACGAGAGCGCCCCGTGACCCTGACACTCGATCCCGAAGCCATCACCTTGGGCCAGCTGCGGCAAATCTGGTCGGGCGCGGACGCCTGTCTGGACGATGCGGCGATTCGGCGAATCGCCGATACCGCAGCCTGCGTCGATCGCATCGTCGCCTCGGGCGAAACGGTCTACGGCGTAAACACCGGCTTCGGGCTGCTCGCCAACACCCGCATAGCCGACGACCGGCTGGCCGAGCTCCAGTCCAATTTGATCCTGTCGCACAGCGCCGGGATCGGCGATCCGCTTCCGCGCCACGTGACCAGGTTGATGATCGTCCTGAAACTGCTCGGCCTGGGGCGCGGCTATTCGGGCGTTCGAGTGGAACTGGTCGAGGCGCTCCAGGCACTGCTCGACCGCGGCGCGATCCCGGTCATCCCGAGCCAGGGAAGCGTCGGGGCGTCGGGCGACCTGGCGCCGCTGGCGCATCTGGGCGCCGCTCTGATGGGCTATGGCAAGATCGATTTCGCCGGCGAGATTCTTCCGGCTCGCGATGCGCTGAGAGCGCTCGAGATGAAGCCGATGGCGCTTGGCCCGAAGGAAGGGCTCGCGCTGATCAACGGCACCCAAGCGTCGACCGCATTGGCGCTCGATGCGCTGTTCGCGGGCGAGCGCATATTCAGCGCCGCGATCGCTGCCGGGGCCCTGTCGGTCGATGCCCTGAAAGGCAGCATCAAGCCATTCGATCCGCGCGTTTCCGAGCTTCGCGGCCAGCCTGGCCAGATCCGGGTCGCCGCCGCTCTTCGCGGGCTTCTCCACGGCAGCGAAATCGTCGCGAGCCATGCCCCCTGCGGCAAGGTCCAGGACCCGTACAGCTTCCGCTGCCAGCCGCAGGTGATGGGCGCGAGCCTCGACCTTCTTGCCGGCGCCGCGCGCACCCTCGCGATCGAGGCCGGGGCGGTCACCGACAATCCGATCCTCTTCGGGGCGGGTGGGGACAATGGCTCGGACGAGGCGATTTCAGGCGGCAATTTCCACGCGCAGCCGGTCGGCTTTGCCGCCGACATGATCGCCATGGCGCTGTGCGAGGTCGGAAGCCTGTCGGAACGGCGCTCGGCGGTGCTGATCGACCCGAAGATGAGCGGGCTTCCGCCCTTTCTCGTCGAGGATTCGGGCGTCAACTCGGGGCTGATGATCCCGCAGGTCACCGCCGCCGCACTGACATCCGAAAACAAGAGCCTGGCTTTTCCGGCAAGCGTCGATTCGATCCCGACCTCGGCAGGGCAAGAGGATCACGTGGCGATGGCACCGATCGCCGCGCGCAAGGCCGGCATGATCGCGCGCAATGCGGCAGGGGTGGTTGCAGTCGAGCTGATGGCGGCCGCCCAGGGCGTGGATTTCCACGCTCCGCTGAAGACGTCAGGCAAGCTGCGTCCCATCCATTCGAAAATCCGAACGATCACCAAGGGCTTCAAGTCGGACCGTTACTGGGCGGACGATTTGGCGGCGCTCCAGTCGGCGGTTGTTGCCGGGGAAATCGGCGCCGGAGAGAATTTCCTCGACTAGCGGACCCGGTCCCAGGTCTTCGACCTGCAGACGAATCCAAGAACGCAGCCGCGCACCTTGAGCTGGTCCCTCGAGACCTGACGAATGGTCCCGTTGGCATGGACGTTATGGTCGGCGACGAACACTCGCCCGCGGTAGGTGCCGCGCCCGGTCGGCTCGATTCCGGTGATCAGCCGCGCTCCGACGAGGTCGGTTCCGCTTCCGCGTTCAGCTTTCGCCTCCTGCTTCGGCGAGGCCTTGACGACAGTGCCGCACAGGGCCTTGCCGCATGGAGCGATCAAAATCTCCATCGCGCCGTTCTTCCACCGTCCTTCGAGTGTGCTTTTGGACGAGGCGGAGGCCGGCGCCCAAAGGGCGGTCAAGGCTGCAATGGCTACAAGAAGCGTCTTCATAATCATTGCCTTAGCTGCGGTTTGTGGCAGCAATGGCGCGCCAGGCTTGCGCCTGGATGAACGAACGGGCCTATTGCGGCGCGGGCAACGGCCCCTCCGCACGCGACCAGACCTGCGATTTGCAGATGCCGATCTCGCAGCCGGAGACCTTGAGCTGCTGCGCTCCGGCCGGCTGGATCTTCCCTTCGACGTGAAGCTTTCGGTCGGGCACGAACAACTTGCCTTCCCAGGTGCCGCCCTTGAGCACGAGGTCGGTCAAGAGCTGGGTTCCGACAAGGTGCGGCGTGCCCAGCCGCGCATCCTGCTGTGCTTGCGAGGTCGCCCACTGGACTGTCCCGCACAGCGCCTCCGCGCAGGGTGCGATGTCGATGATTACGGTCCGGGCAGGATTGATCCAGCGGCCCTCGATCGAGTCTGGCGACCCGGCTTGAGCGGTTGCGACGGCGAGTAGAGCGAGCGTTGTGAACATTTGATGGCCTCCCTGAGCCGATCATACCGGCAAACGGCTCAATGGAAATCGCGGCTTTTCGGAATGATTTCCACGTTCCGCGGGTGACGGCGGCTCGGCGGTTGGCCCCAGTTTCCGGCCCAGCTTCCGGCATGGTCCGCTTTTTCCAGCGTGGAGGGCAGCGACTCGTCGCTGAGCTGGCTCAGCAGGGCCGTATGGTCCTGAAGCTGCCGGGCGACGATGTGGATCACTTCGCTGTCGGGGTCGCGCTGGACGAGCCCGTGCACCGCCATCAGCCGGGCGCCCATCACGATCCTGCGCTGGCGCTCGAACAGGTCGGGCCAGATCACGAGGTTGGCGACTCCGGTTTCGTCCTCGATGGTGATGAAGACGACGCCCTTCGACGTGCCCGGCCGCTGGCGGATCAGGACCACGCCCGCGATCGAAAGCTTTCTTCCGTCGCGGATCGACCTCAATCCATCGGCGGTGACGAAGCCCTTGGCCGAATATTGGGCTCGAAGGAAATGCATCGGATGCGCCTTCAACGACAGGCGAACCGTCTGATAGTCGCTGATCACATGCTCGGCGAGCGGCATTAAAGGAAGCTCGGCGGGCGCATTCTCGACGCCTTCGTCCTTCGCTTCGCAATAGGCAAAGAGCGGCAGGTCCGGCGCCTGTTTGAGCGCCCGCGAATCCCACAGCGCGGATCGCCGGTCGAGCCCCATCGACCGGAACGCATCAGCGGCGGCGAGCCGCTGGATGGCGTGAACCGGGACTTTCCCGCGCGAGCGCAGCTCCTCGACAGACCTGTACGGCCTTGCTCCCCGAGCCGAGATCAGCCGGTCGACCGCCTCGCGGTGCAACCCGTCCACCTGGCGGAGGCCGAGGCGGAGGGCTCCATCCTCCAACGTGCAATCCGATTGGCTGTGGTTGACGTCCACTTCGCGAACCTCGACGCCATGCTCGCGGGCGTCGCGGACGATCTGCGCGGGCGCGTAGAAGCCCATCGGCTGCGAGTTCAGAAGCGCCGCGGCGAAGGCGGCCGGATATTTCCACCTCAGCCAGCTCGACACATAGACGAGGTGAGCGAAGCTCGCCGCATGGCTTTCGGGAAAGCCATATTCGCCGAAGCCCTTGATCTGGTCGAAACAACGCTGCGCGAAGTCGGGATCATAGCCGCGTTTCGCCATTCGCCCGACCATCTTCTCCTGCAGCAGCTCGATTTTCCCCTTCGACCGGAAGGTGGCCATCGCCTTCCTGAGCTGGTTGGCCTCGGCGGCGCTGAACCTGGCTGCGTCGATGGCGATCTTCATCGCCTGTTCCTGGAAGATCGGCACGCCCAGCGTTCGCCCGAGAATCTTCTCGAGCTCGTCCGCCGGCCCCTGGCCCGGGTCGGGACAGGGGAAAGTCACCGGCTCCTTGCCGCTTCGGCGCTTGAGGTAAGGGTGAACCATATCGCCCTGGATCGGCCCCGGGCGGACGATCGCGACCTCGATGACGAGGTCGTAGAAGCAGCGCGGCTTCAGCCTTGGAAGCATGTTCATCTGCGCCCGGCTCTCGACCTGGAACACGCCCAGCGAATCCCCGCGGCACAGCATGTCGTAGACTTGCGGCTCCTCGGCCGGGACATTGGCCAGTTCCCACCGCTCGCCATGATGCTGCTCGACCAGGCCGAAGCATTTGCGGATGCAGGTCAGCATTCCCAGCGCCAGAACGTCGATCTTGAGGATTCCGAGATCGTCGATGTCGTCCTTGTCCCATTCGATGAAGCTACGGTCGTCCATGGCGCCGTTGCCGACCGGCACCGTCTCGGTCAGCACCCGCTCGGTGAGGATGAAGCCGCCGACGTGCTGCGACAGGTGGCGCGGCATTCCGATGAGCTGCTCGGCGAGCCGGATCGTCCGCTTCAGGTGCGGGTCGTCAAGGTCGAGCCCCGAATCCTTCGCGCGTTCGCCGACATCCTCGCCCCCGCCATGGCCCCAGATGGTCGAAGCGAGCGCTCCGCACAGATCCTCGGACAGGCCCATGACCTTGCCGGTCTCGCGGATCGCCGAGCGCGGGCGGTAGTGGATGACCGTCGCCGCGATCCCCGCTCGGTCGCGGCCGTATTTGTCGTAGATGTGCTGGATAACTTCTTCTCGGCGCTCGTGCTCGAAGTCGACGTCGATGTCGGGCGGCTCGCGCCGCTCTTCGGAGATGAAGCGTTCGAACAGGAGGCTGCTGGTCGACGGGTCGACCGCGGTGATTCCAAGGCAGTAGCAGACGGCGCTGTTCGCGGCGCTTCCGCGGCCCTGGCACAGGATCGGGGGGTCGAGGCCGCGCGCGAAGGCGACGATGTCCTGGACGGTCAGGAAATAGCGGGCGAAGTCGAGGCGCCCGATCAGTGCAAGCTCGTGGCGAAGCTGTTTTTCGACCGTCTCGGGAAGGCCGTCGGGCCAGCGCTCCGAAGCGCCCGCGAAGGTCAGCTGCTCGAGATATTTCTGGGGCGATTTGCCGTTGGGCACGGTCTCCCGGGGATATTCGTAAGCTAGCTCGTCGAGGCTGAAGTCGAGGCTGTCGGCAAACTCGCGGGTCGCGGCGATCGCATGCGGCCAGGGCGCGAACAGCCGCGCCATCTCCTCGGCCGGCTTCAGGTGCCGCTCGGCGTTGGGGTTGAGAAGATACCCCGCCCTGGCGATCGTGGTCTTCTCGCGGATGCAGGTCATGACGTCCTGAAGCGGGCGCTTCTCGGGTGCATGATAATGGACGTCGTTGGTCGCCAGGATCGTGCAGCCGTTCGCCCGGGCAATCCGGTCCAGCCGCTCGATCCGCGCCTTGTCGCCGCCGCGGTACAGGCAGGAGGCCGCGACATGACGAAGTGACGGCAAAGCTTCACGAAGGCGCTCGATCCCGGCTTCGAAAAGGTCGAGATCGCCCTCCGGCCAGGCGATGAAAGCAATTGCCTCCCGATGCGCGGCGACATCGTCCAGGGCCAGCTCGCATTCGCCCTTCGGAGCGCGCATCTTGCCGAGGCTCAACAGCCGCGACAGCCGGCCATAGCCGTCGCGGTCCAACGGATAAGCGAGCAGGCTCGGTGTCCAGGACCGGCCAGCCCCCGGCTGCCCGGCTGCCTGAACATCCGTCAGATCGAGCCGGCAGCCGATCAGGGCTTTAAGCCCCGCGCTTTTGGCTGCGCTGTGCATCCGCACCACTCCGGCGAGCGTGTTGCGGTCGGCGATGCCGATCGAATCCATGCCGAGCTCGAGCGCCCGGAGCACCAGCTCGATCGAATCCGAGGCTCCGCGAAGGAAGGAGAAGGGCGAGGTCACGCCAAGCTCGACATAGGGCGAGCGCTCGGGCGGCGGCATGTCGCCGCTCCGCACCAGCCTGAGCCGCGAAAATCCGGCTTTCTCCGGCATCAATCGAGCCTTCTGGTTGGCGCGTTCATCCGAACAGGCCGTGCATGAACCAGTCGGGAGCGCCGCCGCGGCCGTCGCCGGCGAGGCCTTCGCGGAAGATCCAGTAGCGGCGGCCGGCCTCGTCCTCGACCCGGTAATAATCGCGAAGCCGGGCGGTCGATCGCTCGCGCCACCATTCGGGCGCAATCCGCTCGGGACCTTCGACCAGCGCGATATCGTGGACAACTCGGCGCCAGACGAAGCGCCGCGGAACGCCCTGGGGAGTCGCATAGACGACGGCGATCGCCTCCGGCCGGTCGAGCAGGCGTGGAGGCCTGCTTGCCGCCAGGACTGAAGCGAGATCCGGATTGCCTCGCTTCGCTTGCAATGACGATGTCGCCGCCACCCATTCGAACGAGCGTTCCGGCACATGGCTCTCGCGAGGCTGGGGCCGCCGCACCGCCTTGGGGCCGAGCTTCACGCTCAGCCGGTCGACGAGCCGGGCAAGGTCGCGCTCTCCGCTCGGCTCCTCGACCAGATTCTCCTGGGCGGCGTCGAGGCTCTCGGCCCAGTCGGCGGCGAGTACGAACGCATCGAAGCCGAAGCCGGGATCGAGCGCCGCGGTTTCCATGGCTCCGGCGAGCAGCCTCGCCAGATGCTCGGGATCGCGGCTGGGAATCGCGATGGCGACGCTCGCGACCGCAAGGCTGCCGTCGACCCGGAAACCGTGGAGCGACAGGTTACGGGCGCCAAGCCGCCGCCTCTCCAGCTCGCGCACCAGCGCCGGAATTAGCCGTTCGAGCGCCTGGGACGCGGCCTCGACATGGGTGGCCGGCTCCCCGAGGCGCAGACCGGCGCGCGGCGGCGGATCGTCGCGAGCGGCCGTCAGTGGCTCCGCTGTCTTGCCCAGCGCCCGGTCGAGCGCATCGACGACGTCCTCGGCACCCCGGAACCGCCGCGCCAGCGAGAGGCGGGGAAGGCGCGACAGCGCGCCGATCGTCTTGAGCCCCAGCCGCTCGAGCGTTCGGACCGTGCCCGGCTCCAGCCGGAGCGCCGAAACGGGCAAGGGGGAAAGCCTCGATTCGAGCTCGTCGCGGCCGCAAATGCCGGGCGCGCACCGCGCCAGCGCCCAGGCGGCAGCCGCGGTCGGGGCGATGGCGACCCGCGCCGTCAGCTCCAAGGCTTCGAAACGGCCGCGGACCTGCGCTGAAAGCGCCTCTTCGCCGCCGAACAAATGCGCCACTCCGGTGACCTCGAGCCTGAGGCTGTCGGCTCCGTCGATTTCGACCAGCGGCGACCAGCGCTGCGCCCAGCGCGCCAGCCGTTGCAACAGCGCTTCGTCGCCTTGCGGATCGGCGGGGATGGCGACGAGGTCCGGGGCCAGCGCCCGGGCGTCGGTCAGCCGGGCGCCGGTTCGGGCGCCGAGCCCGGCTGCCGCTTTCGTCACCGAGTAAAGGACCGGACCGTGCGTGCCTTCGACCGTGAGAACGGTCGGAAGCTCAGGCGCGCAATCGCTCGACTTCGCCCAGCGCTCGATCGCCAGGCGCGGCAACCAGATGGAAAGCACCCGCCCCGTCATGAGCGAGGCTCCATCGTCCCGGCGGAAAGCCGCGGGCCCGGAACAGCTGCGAGTCCCAGACAGCCGGTCCCGGCGCTCGCCGGTCGAGAGGGTTCAAAAGCGAGGGCGCGCTCGCGACCCGCCAGCGCATGCGCGCACCGCTCAGATTGGCATTGCCGCCGAGCCGCACGAGCCAGCAGGGCACTCCCGACCGCTCCGACGTCATGGCCAATCGCCGGGTGGAGGTGAAATCGAGCGCGGTTGGGTCGCCCGACAATTCGCCGACGACTGCACAAAGGGCGGCGCATCTTACGCCCTCCTCCATCGCCCACAGCGCCGACCGGGCGTCGCGCGCCTCGACGTGGATGAGATCGATCCCGCCCAGTCCCGACGGATGGATCCGTCCCGATTCGAGGATCGCCATCCGGTCCTGGACCCACAGCAGCGGCTTCGATCTGTCGACCTGCGCCAGCAGGAATCCGGCCCAGCCACAATCGCGCGGGCTGGCGGCGAACAGTTCCGACAGGGTGGGGCAAAGCGGCGCCGGCAAGCGCCAGCGACCGCTTTGCGCCCGGGGGAGCGACTTGGCCGGCCGGGCTGTCGGAACAGCTCCGCCGGCGAGGATGACCATGTCTTTCGCCACACGACTCACAACATTTTTGTTCTTTGTTTGTTCTTATTCTCGCAACTCGGCGGGAGGAGTCAAGGCTTCGACTCGGAGCCTTCAACTTCCTTTAGGAACTTCACGATCTCGGCGACCGCACAACGCGTGCTTTTCGGCGACATCGCAAAGCCCATATGGCTGGTGGAGACCTCGACCGCCTTGTCGTGAGAGATTTCTGAGCCGCGAGCCGACGGGGCGCCGACGATCCCGTCATCCGCCGACCAGAGCGCCAGGGTCGGCGCCGGCGGCTTTTCCTCGATGTCGGGGATCGGCGGGTCGTCCACCGGATGGCGGGCAATCCATTCGTAGAGCTTCCAGACGTTGGTGTAGCGCCGCCGGTCGCCGGACACCGGCGAGCCGAGCGTGACCACTGCCCGCACCCGCTCCGGCTCCGCACGCGCGAACTCCCTCGCGTAAAGCCCGCCCAGACTCCAGCCGACCAGCAGGATCGGCTCGTCGGTGCCGCACTGTTCGGCAGCGCGCTTCAGCCTGTCCAGCGTGTCGGCGCGCGCTCCCATATTCCAGCCCTGCCGCCACGGGTGCACCCTGAACCCGGCCTCGGCCAGCGCCCGGCGCAACTGCGTGGTGTGAAAGTCGTGAGCAAGGAAGCCGGGGATTACCATCGCCGGCGGACCGTCCCTGGGACCTCGCACCCCCTGGTGGGCCGCCATTCCGGGTGAGTGACGGACAAGGGCGGCGATTTCCCTCAGCCGCGCGAGCGTTCCGGGCGCGCCCTTCGCGCTCAGAGAAATTCGCTCCCCATCAGCTCCTGGAGCGTCCCGGGGAGCCTCACCCGGCCGTCGGACGTCTGGTGGTTCTCGAGCAGCGGGACGAGGATCCGGGGGCTGGCGAGCGCCGTATTGTTGAGTGTGTGGGCAAAGCGAACCTTGCCGTCGCTTCCCCGGTAGCGAAGATTCGCTCGCCGCGCCTGCCAGTCGTGCAGGGTCGAGCAGCTGTGGGTCTCGCGATATTTGCCGAGCGACGGAACCCAGCTTTCGATGTCGTTCATCCGGTACTTGCCGAGCCCCATGTCGCCGGTCGAGGTTTCGATCACCTGATAGGGGATTTCGAGATCGCCCAGCAGGCTCTCGGCGCGCTCCAGCAGCTTCGCGTGCCACTCGGCCGACAGCTCTTCATCGGCCTCGCAGATCACATATTGCTCGACCTTGACGAACTGGTGGACCCGAAGCAGCCCGCGAACGTCCTTGCCCGCGCTCCCCGCCTCTCGGCGGAAGCAGGGCGAATAGCCGGCGTAGAGGACGGGCATCGTTTCGCCCTCGATAATCTCCCCCGAATGGAGCGATGTCAGCGCCACTTCCGCGGTCCCCGCAAGCCACAGCTCGTCGGCGGGAATGTGATAGGTCTCTTCCTGGTGGCCGGGGAACTGGCCCTGGTTGAAGAAGGCTTCGCGGCGAGCGATCGCAGGCACCGTGATCGGGGTGAATCCTGCCTCGGCGATCCGCTCCAGCGCCCAGGCCATCAGCTTGGTTTCGAGAAGCGCCAGCCGGCCCTTGAGGCAATAGGTGCGCGATCCCGAGACCTGGACGATCCGGCTCAGATCGGCCCAGTCGTTCTTCTCGATCAGGGCGACATGGTCGAGCGGCTCGAAGTCGAATTTCGGCGGCTCTCCGACGGTCCTGATGACCTCGTTGAAGCTCTCGTCCGGTCCCACCGGAGCGCCCTTGAACGGGATGTTCGGGACCAAGAGCAGGAGGGAGCGAAGCGCCTGCTGCTTTTGGTTCAGCTCGCCTTCCAGCTCCGAAGCTTTGGTTCCAGCTTCCTTGGCTTTCTTTCCGAGCTCGGCCTTTTCCTCGGGGCTGGCGTCCTTGAATTGGCCGCTGATCGCGTTGCGCTGTGCGCGCAGCTCGTCGATCTGGGTCTTCAGCGAGCGGACGCCGGAGTCGAGCGACAGAAGGGAATCGAGGTCCATCTCCACCCCCTTTGCCTCGGCGGCGCGCTCGACTGCCTCGCGATTGGCGCGGATGAAATCCATTCCCAGCATTGCGGCCTGACTAGCGGAAGTGACGGCGCTGGCAAGCTGCGGCTAGTCGAAGTGCAGGCGCCGGTAGCTTCCGCGAAAATACAGCAGCGGGTCCATCTTGGGATCGAAGCTCGCCCTCAACACCCGCCCGAGTAGGATGTGATGATCGCCGCCGTCGTAAAGCGCGTGCTTCTCGCATTCGAAAACCGCGAGCGACTCCATCAGCAGCGGCGAGCCGGTTTCCCCGAATGACCAGGGCGTTGCTCCGAACCGATCCTCGTCGGCCGTCGAAAAGCGCATCGAGGCGGGTTGCTGCCCGGTTTGAAGGACGTTGACCCCGAAATGCTCTGCTTTTGCGAGTGGCGGCGCACAGCGCGCCTGCTTGGCGATGCACACCAGCAGAAGCGGCGGGTCGAGCGACACCGAGGTGAAGCTGTTGACGGTAAGCCCGAACGGGTAGCCGTCCTCGTCAACGCAGGTGACGACGG
>DATKAY010000035.1:0-2812 GCA_035514495.1 Sphingomicrobium sp.
GAGACGATCGCGAGATAGCGGCGGTCGATGCTGTGCACGGCGAATTGCCTGGCGAGCCCCTCGTGCGCGACGTCGGTCTTTGCGACGACCAGAAGCCCGGAGGTGTCCTTGTCGATCCGGTGGACGATCCCGGGCCGGGCAATGCCGCCGATCCCCGACAAGGACTCACCGCAATGGTGAAGCAGTGCATTGACTAAGGTGCCGTCCAGGTTACCTGCGGCTGGATGGACGACCAGTCCGGCCGGCTTGTCGATGACCAGCAAATGCGGGTCTTCGTAAACCACCTCGAGCGGGATGGCCTGGGGCTCGTTATGCGCCGGCTCGGGCTCCGGCACGTCGAGCCGGAAGACTTCGTCGCCTTTCACCTTGCTCGAAGGGTCGGTAACGACGGTCCCGCCGCCGGTCAGCGATCCGCCCAGGATCAGCGCCTTGAGCCGCTCGCGCGACAAAGCCGGAACCGCGGCGGCGAGCGCGCGGTCGAGCCGCCAGCCCGAATGCGCCGGCCCCAGCTTCACGACGATGGACTGCGATCCCCCCACGAAACGGATATTGTGCGGCCGTAACGGCTCTTCAAGCAGGCGTCTTGCGCTGGACGGGCCGATGCCCCATCAACCGCGCGCATGAACGCCGTCGATCTTGCCAGCCTTCTTTGCTCTCGACTGTGCCACGACCTGATGTCGCCGGTCGGGGCGCTCAACAACGGCATAGAGCTTCTTGCCGACGAGCAGGACCCCCAGATGCGCGAGCGCTGCCTGGAGCTTTTGTCCGAAAGCGCCCGGGCGAGCGCCAACAAGCTCAAATTCTTCCGGCTGGCATTCGGCGCCGGCGGCGGCTTTGGCGATGCGATCGACACCGGCGAGGCCAAATCGGCGCTCGAGGGCCTGGTCAAGTCGGACAAGGTCGAGCTCGGCTGGATGGTCGCGGACGCCAAGCTGTCGAAAGGCGCGACCAAGCTTCTGCTCAACCTGGCGCTGATCGCTGGCGACAGCCTCGTTCGGGGAGGGCGGCTCGATGTCGGCGCCGAAAGCGACGGCGCCAATGGCACCGAAATCGCGATTCGGGCGGAAGGCCCGCGAATAGCGCTCGACCCGGTGATTGCCGAAACCCTGCTCAAGGGAGCGGCGGCGGGGCTCGAGGCGCGGGCGGCCGGAGCCTGGCTTGCCCACAGCCTGGCAACCGAGGCGGGCGGGACGGTCCAGCTTTCCCGGCCCTCCGACACGGTGCTGGTGATCGGCGCCGCCATTCCCTCGCAGGCGCTTCGATAAACCTGCCAAAGGGATAACGCGGCATTAACTCCTGCCCGCCATAAGGCCGGACGAACTTCCGGCTTGGGGGCAGCTTCGCCAATGGACGATTTGATTGCGGATTTCGTCGCGGAGTCGCGCGAGATGCTCGAGGCTCTCGGCGGGGAAATCGTCGCCTGGGAAGCAGACCCCGATGATCGCTCGCGGCTCGATTCGATCTTCCGCTTCGTCCACACCGTCAAAGGAAATTGCGGCTTCTTCGACTTTCCGCGCCTGGAGGCGCTCAGCCATGCCGCCGAGGACGCGCTGGCCGATGCCCGCGCCGGCCGCCGGCAGCCCGATGCCGCAATGGTCAGTGCCGTCCTCGCGATCATCGACCGGATCGGCGAGATGATCGGGGCGATCGAAGACGGAAACGACATTCCCGCCGGCGACGACAGCGCGCTGATCGATGCGCTTGAGCCCGGAGCCGAAGGCGCTCCGGTGCCGGCGGCGGCGGCCGTCGCCGATCAGTCGAAGGGCGCGCCCCGCACGATCCGCCTCTCGGTCGAGCTGCTCGACCGGGTGATGAGCACCGTTTCCGACATGGTCCTTGCACGCAATGAGCTTGCTCGCCGCCTTCGAGAGGCGCCCAATGACGTCTCGGTGGACGGAGCGTTCGAGCGGCTTTCCGCGATCATCGCCGACATGCGCGATGCGATCACTCGCACCCGGATGCAGCGGATCGAAAATCTGTTCGTCGCACTGCCGCGGATGGTTCGCGACCTTTCCGGCGAGCTCGGCAAGCAGGTGCTGGTCGATATCGAGGGCGGCGACGTCGAGCTCGACCGCGAGATGATCGAGATGATCCGCGACCCGCTCACCCACATCATCCGCAACTCGGTCGATCATGGCATCGAAAATCCGGCCGAGCGGCTCAAGGCAGGCAAGCGCGAGATCGGCATACTTTCGGTTTGTGCGCGCCAGTCGGGCAACCAGATCCTGATCGACATCGAGGATGACGGGCGCGGAATCGACGGGAGGAAGCTCGTCGAAAAGGCGATTGCGGCCGGGGTCCTTGGAAAGAAGGAAGCCGGCAAGCTCTCGCCGCGAGAGCGTTTGGCGCTGATCTTCGAGGCCGGCCTTTCCACCGCCCGTGAGGTGACCGCCATTTCCGGCCGGGGAGTCGGGATGGATGTGGTCCGGTCCAACGTCGAGCGCATCGGCGGGATCGTCGAAGTGGACAGCAAGCCGGGGCGGGGGACCCGGATGACCTTGCGCGTTCCGCTGACCCTGACGATCATCCCGGCGCTTACCGTTTCGATCGGTTCGCAACATTTCGCCATCCCTCGCTCTGCGATCGTGGAAATCGTCCGGGCCAACGGGGAATCGGTGACTCTCGACAGCCTCGGCGGCGCCGGAGTGGCGACGATCCGCGGCAAGCGCGTTCCCGAAGTGGCGCTTTGCGACATTCTCGGCCTCGCCAGCGAAGTGCCGGACGAGGAGCGCAACCTGGTCGTCATCCGGCCCGCCGGCGGCGACGTCTATGCGCTGGCGGTCGATCGAATCCACGACCATGAGGAGCTGGT
>DATKAY010000036.1:0-15170 GCA_035514495.1 Sphingomicrobium sp.
AGATATTAGCGCCGGTTGCCAAGCCGCTGGAAGTCTGGGGCTTTCCTCGTCCGCACGTCATCCTGGTTATCGGCGTCAACGGGTCGGGCAAGACGACCACCATCGGCAAGCTCGGCCATTGGCTGATGGAGCTGGATTATGGTGTCCTGCTGTGCGCCGGCGACACCTTCCGAGCCGCCGCGATCGAGCAGCTTCAGATTTGGGGAGAGCGGATTGGCGCGCCAGTCATCGCGGGCAAGGAAGGCGCCGATCCGGCCGGCCTCGTCTTCGACGGAGTCCGCCAAGCGACCGCGCAGGGCATCGACGTGCTGGTCGTCGATACGGCGGGCCGGATGCAGAACAAGCGTCATTTGATGGACGAGCTGTCGAAAATCCGACGAGTACTCGGGCGGCTCAACCCCGAGGCTCCGCACGACGTGCTCCTGGTCCTCGACGCGACCACCGGCCAGAACGCGCTTGCCCAGGTCGAGGTCTTCCGCGAGGTCGCCAACGTCACCGGCCTCATCATGACCAAGCTCGACGGGACCGCTCGCGGCGGAGTCCTGGTTGCCGCGGCCGAGCGGTTCGGCCTTCCAATCTACGCGATCGGGGTCGGCGAAACCGCCGACGACCTGAGGCCCTTCGACCCGCGCTCGGTCGCCCGCGCAATTGCAGGACTTCCCCCTCAATGAGCAAGAAACAAGAACCGGCCGGCGCATCGCAACTGCTGATCGACGTCGGCCCGCTCATCGTTTTCTTCGCCGCCAATTTCTTCGCGCCGGTTCCGCAGGCGCTGAAGATCTTCGTTGCGACCGGCGCCTTCATGGTCGCGATGGTCGTGGCGATGATCTACTCGGCTTTGCGCTTGGGGCGCATCTCGCCGATGCTCTGGTTCTCGGGCGCGCTGGTGGTGGTGATGGGCTCCATCACCCTGTGGCTCCACGACGACGTCTTCATCAAGATGAAGCCGACCTTCTACTATTTGCTCGTAGCCGCGATCCTGAGCTTCGGGCTGTACACCGGAAGGCCGCTTCTCAAACGCGTGCTGGGAAGCGCCTATCCGGGCCTCGACGAGGAGGGCTGGCGAAAGCTCACCCGCAACTGGGCCTTGTTCTTCGCCTTCATGGCGGTGGTCAACGAGGCGGTCTGGCGCAACAGCTCGACCGACTTCTGGGTCGGCTTCAAATTGTGGGGCGCACTGCCGCTCACCTTCATCTTCGCGGCCGCCAATATCCCGATGCTTCTTCGCCACGGGCTCAACAACGAGCAAGCCGAGCCGCACGAGCCGGGGCCGATCGAGTGAACGGCCCGATCCTGTCGATCCGGGGCCTTAAAAAAGCCTATGCGAGCGGCACAGAAGCACTCAAATCCATCGACCTTGACATTGCCCGCGGGGAAATTTTCGCGCTGCTCGGTCCCAATGGCGCGGGCAAGACGACGCTCATCAACATCGTGTGCGGAACCGTCACTGCGACCGCCGGCCAGGTGCTCGTGAACGGGCGCGACTGGCAGCAGGACTATCGCTACGCCCGAGAGCGCATCGGCCTGGTTCCGCAGGAGCTTCACACCGATGCCTTCGAGCCTGTCCTCTCGACGGTGCGCTTCAGCCGGGAGTTGTTCGGCAAGACCCCGGACCGCGGCTATATCGAGCAATTGCTCCGCGACCTGACGCTCTGGGACAAGCGCCGGACGATCATGAAGGAGCTGTCGGGCGGAATGAAGCGCCGGGTGATGATCGCCAAGGCGCTCGCCCATGAACCCGAGATCCTGTTCCTCGACGAGCCCACGGCCGGAGTCGATGTCGAGCTTCGCCGCGACATGTGGGCGCTGGTCAGGCGCCTTCGCGAGAACGGCACGACCATCATCCTCACCACCCATTACATCGAGGAAGCCGAGGAGATGGCCGACCGGGTCGGAGTGATCCGCCACGGCGAGCTCATCCTCGTCGAGGAAAAGCAGGCGCTGATGCGCAAGCTCGGCAAGAAGGAGCTCAAGCTGCTTCTCTCCGAGCCCCTCGAGGCCGTTCCCGCCCAGCTCCGCGATTACGACCTTCGGCTCGGCGGCGACGGGCGCGAGCTGACCTATGCGTTCGACGCCAATTCGGAGCGGACCGGAATCCCGTCGCTCCTGACCGCGATGCGTGAGATGGGAATTGCCTTCAAGGACCTCGACACCCGCCAGTCGAGCCTCGAGGAGATTTTCGTCGAGCTGGTCAGCGAGCGGGAGCCGGGCAAGTGAACTGGCGGGGGGTCTGGGCGCTCTACAAGTTCGAGATGCACCGCTTCCGCCGCACCTTGTGGACCGGGCTGGCGGTGCCAGTCATCACGACCTCGCTCTATTTCATCGTCTTCGGCTCGGCGATCGGGTCGCGGATCAACGAGATCGACGGCGTCGAATATGGCGCCTTCATCGTTCCCGGCCTGATGATGCTGTCCTTGTTCACCGAGAGCATCTTCAACGCCTCGTTCGGGATCCACATGCCGCGCTTCACCGGGACGATCTACGAGATCCTCTCGGCGCCTTTGTCGGCATTCGAGACGGTGCTCGGCTATGTCGGGGCCGCGACCACCAAGTCGATGACCGTCGCCCTTGTCATCTTCGCGACCGCGCATCTATTCGTGGATGTCCGGCTGGAGCACCCGGTCTGGATGCTTGCCTATCTCACTTTGGTGGCGGTGACCTTCTGCCTGTTCGGCTTCCTCGTCGGCATCTGGGCCAAGGGCTTCGAGCAGCTTCAGGTGATCCCGCTACTGGTGGTCACTCCGCTGACCTTCCTTGGCGGTACCTTCTATTCGATCGACATGCTCCCAGAGCCGTGGCGGACGGTCACCATGTTCAATCCCGTAGTCTATCTGATCAACGGCTTCCGCTGGACCTTCTTCGGCACCGCCGAGGTGGCGGTGGGCGTCAGCCTCGCCGCAACATTGGGCTTCTTCCTCGCCTGCCTGGTCGCGATCGCCTGGGTATTCCGCACCGGCTATCGGCTCAAGCAATAGCTTCGAGCGCCGCGGGTCCGCAGGCCGGCGAGCGCGGAACCTGGATCAGCGGCTTTCCGCCTCCTCCGGGACTCGCCCGGACGCGGCGCTGTCGGCGCCCTCGCCCCAATCCTGGTCGGCGCGCTTCTCGCCGCTGCCGTCGAGATTTTTTCCGACGAAATCCCAGTTGACGATGTTGGACAGCACCGAACTGACGAACTTCGGCCGCTCGTTGCGATAGTCGATGTAATAGGCGTGCTCCCACACATCGAGCGTGAACAGCGGCTTCATGCCCTCGTGGACCAGCGGCGTGTCGGCATCGTGGAGCGAGGTGATCTTGAGCTGGTCGCGGTCGAGCACGAGCCAGGCCCAGCCGTTGGAGAAGTGGCCAATGGCCTCCTCCTCGAGCTTCTCGAGCATCTTGTCGACTCCGCCGAAGCCGTCCTCGATCATCTGCTTCAGGCGACCTTCGGGCTTCTGTCCCCCGGGCGCCAGGCATTGCCAAAAAAAGCTGTGGTTCCAGATTTGCGCACTGTTGTTGAACAGCTTGGAATCGCCGTTCTGCCGCGCCTTTTTGATGACCTCGGCAAGCGGCGCATTGCGCAGCTCCGCTTTGTCCTCGAGGAAGTTGTTGGTTTTCTTCACGTAAGCGGCATGGTGCTTGCCGTGGTGGAACTCGAGCGTTTGAGCGGAAATATGCGGCTCGAGGGCGTCCTTCGCGTAAGGAAGTTGCGGCAGCTTGAAAGTCATCGGGCTCCTCCTGTTCGGATGTCATGTTTTGAACGGGCGAGAGCGGCCGAGGCTCCAACGCTTGTCGCAAACTCTTGCAGTACCCCGTGCCGCCGCCGTAACAAGGCTCAAGAGGGAATATGGGGGAAAGCTGATGGACAAGTTTTTTGCAAATCTCTGGCTGGTCGTGCTGGTTGGGTTCGGATTGGCGGCGGTTCTGATCGCAATGCCCGATTTTGCCGACGCAGCGGGCGTTTCGGCCGGCTTGCTGGCCGGCCTGTTCCAGTGGCTTCACGTCTTCTTCGGGATTGTCTGGATCGGCCTCCTCTATTATTTCAACTTCGTCCAGGTGCCGGCGATGCCGGCCATCCCGGCCGAGCTGAAGCCCGGCGTCACCAAGCACATCGCGCCCAAAGCTTTGTTCTACTTCCGCTGGGGCGCCGCCTTCACCGTGCTGACGGGCCTCATCCTCGCCCACCTCTACGGCGAGCTGGTCCAGGCGCTCCTGCTCCAGGAAGGCTTCCGGCTGATCGGGATCGGCATGTGGCTGGCGCTGATCATGGCTTTCAACGTCTGGTTCATCATCTGGCCGGCGCAGAAGAAGGTGCTCGGAATGGTCGAGGCCGAGGATTCCGCCAAGGCGAGCGCGGCCCGATCGGCACTGATCGCATCGCGGACCAACGTGATGCTGTCGATCCCGATGCTGCTGGCGATGACCGCTTTCCGCTAGGCCGGGAAAGCTAGCGCGCGACCAATTGGTAGCGGGACAGCGCCTGCTCGGGCATCGACCAGCCCGGCTCCATCTCGCGAGCGCGTCTGAGATCGTCGTAAGCGGCACGGAGGTTGCCGGACTGCTCGTGCGCGATGCCGCGCGCGAAATAGACAAGGGCGGGCCGCCGCATGCCCAGCTTCATCGCCCGTTCCAGATAGGGAAGGGCGGCGGCGCCATCGCCGTGCCGAAGCCTCAGGAAGCCCTTGTTCAGCCAGGCGTCCGACTGTTCGGGATCGAGCGCCAAAGCGGTATCGAAGTCCCGTTCGGCGGCGACATAATCCTGGTGGATCATCCGAAGTACGCCTCGATTGACGTGCGTCGCCGCCCGGTTTTCCGTGTCCAGCGGCTCGAGCTTCAGGGCGCGCGAGCAGATCGTCAGCGCATCCATGCGGCTGTCGCCCCGCTCGGCGAAGTCGAAGCAGTCGCCGGCCATCGAATTGTCGCCCAGGGTGACGATTCCGGCGTTGGCGGCTCCGGCCGGAAGGCCGAGCGCAAGCGCGGCCAGCGCGAGTGAAAGTGAAGGGCTTTTCATGCTAGCCTCCTTTACCACCGGCCCGCAGGATACTCTTCAAGCGGCTCCGATGCACGGCCTTTTCGACGAACGCGCGGGCGGTTAGCGGGAGCTCGCGTCGAGAAGCTTGTGGCGCTTGAGCGCGTGGCGCAACTGGTCGTAGCTCAATCCTATCGCTTCCGCCGTCGCCCTTTGATTGAATCGGTTGCGCTTCAATGCGTCCTCGAGAAGCGACCGCTCGTAGGAATCGACCGCGGCCCGGAAGTCGTCGGTCGCAAGCGGAACCTCGATCGCCTCCTCCGCCGCCGGCTCGGATCGCTGCTCCGCCGCTTCCGGCTCGTCCTTGCCGTTCCCGGCCGGAGCGGGGGCCGAAGAAGCGGCCGAGGCGGTGCCCTTCGGAGCCCAGGGCGAATGGAACGGGTCGAACTGGATCGAGTCGATCGGGCGCTCCGGGTCTTCCCAGCGATAGACCGCTCGCTCCGCCACGTTGCGAAGCTCGCGGACGTTCCCGGGCCAGGGATAACGTTCCATCTCGGCCTTGAGCCGGTCGCTGAAGCCCGGCCAGTTCGGCCATTCCAGCTCGGCCGCCATCCGCCTTCCGAAATGCTCGACGAGGAGCGGGATGTCGCCCTGCCTGGCGCTCAGCGGCGGCAAGGTGATCACCTCGAAGGACAAGCGGTCGAGAAGGTCGGCCCGGAACCGTCCCTGCTCGACGAGGGTCGGCAGATGCTCGTTGGTCGCGGCAACGATCCTGACGTCCACCGAAACCGGCTTGGACGCACCGATCCGGGTAATCTCGCCATATTCGACCGCCCGCAAGAGCCTGTCCTGGGCCGGCGAGGACAAGGTAGCGAGTTCGTCGAGGAACAGGGTTCCGCCGTCGGCTTCCTCGAACCGCCCGTGACGAGCCTTCACCGCTCCCGTAAAACTGCCGGCTTCGTGACCGAACAACTCCGCCTCGATCAAATTTTCAGGAAGCGCCGCGCAGTTCATCACAACCAGCGGACCCGACCAGCGCGGGCTCAAATGGTGAAGCCGCTCGGCGATCAGCTCCTTGCCGGTGCCGCGCTCGCCGACCACCAGCACCGGCCGGTTGAGCGCCGCCGCGCGGCTTGCCCGCTCGACCGCGTCGAGGACGGCATTGCTCTGGCCGACGAAAGTTTCGCTGCGCTCCATGTGCCGATAGTTGGTGGCAATCGCCATCTCTTGGCAAGATTTTTCGCGGCTCGAAACTGCGGATTTTACAGAATTTTACGCCTTTCCGTTGTTTCTCGGAAAATGGCATGGCTCCTGCATGGTATTTTGGCAGGGAGGGCCCCTATTGTGACTATCGGAGTAGTGAGATGAGTATTTTTTCCCGGACGCGGGACATCTTTGCTGCGAACATGACCGAGCTCCTGGACCGGGCGGAAGACCCGGCGCGGATGATCCGGATGATCATCCTGGAAATGGAGGAGACCCTGGTCGAGGTTCGAGCGAGCGCGGCGAAAACCATCGCCGACGGCAAGGACATGCGCCGCACCCTGAACCGGCTCGAGGAGCTTCAGACCAGCTGGACCGAAAAGGCCGAGCTGGCGCTGAGCAAGGACCGCGAGGACCTGGCCAAGGCCGCCCTGATCGAGCGGCAGAAGGCCGCCGACATGGCCGAGGGCCTGAAGGAGGAGATCAAGGTTCTCGACGACACGCTGAAGAGCTATGAGACCGACATCGCCAAGCTCCAGAACAAGCTTCGCGAAGCCCGCGCCCGGCAGAATGCGATCTCGCACCGGCTCGAAAGCGCGGTGACGAGGGCCAAGGCGCGCGAGCTGGTCAACGGCAACCGGACCGAGGATGCGTTCAGCCGGTTCGAAGTGCTGGAGCGGCGGGCCGATTTCGCCGAGGGGCGCGCCGAGGCGATGGGAATGACCGGCCCCAAGAGCCTCGAGGAGGAAATCTCCGACCTGAAGTCGTCTGACAAGGTCGATGCCGAACTGGAAGCAATGAAGGCCGCGCTGGCGGCAAAGGGGAATAAATAATGGACGCCTTTATCCCGATCCTGGCGATCGTCGTACTGTTCATCGGCCTGCCCTGGCTGATCTTCCACTATGTCACCAAGTGGAAGTCGGGAGCGAGCCTCAGCGGCGCGGACGAAAAGCTGCTCGACGAACTCCACGACATGGCGCGGCGGCTCGACGACCGGCTGTGCACCATCGAGCGAATCATGAACGCGGAAAATCCGGAATGGCGCCAGACCTGCCTTCCCGACGAGGGCGTGCCGCTTTCGGCCGACCTGCCCCGCGCTCGCGTTCGACGGGGAGGCGACGCATGAGCACCCAGCCTCCCAGCCGAACCAAATTCTACCTCGACAAGAAGCATGGCAAGGTGATGGGCGTGTGCGCCGGCCTTGCCGACTATACCGGCTTCGACGTCACCCTGGTGCGGATCCTGTTCGTGCTTGGCGTAGTGATGGGCGGCGGGGCGTTGATCCCGGTCTATTTCGTCGCCGGAATCATCGCCCACGACAAGCCGCGCGAGCTCGAGGTCACCGACCCCGAGGAAAAGAAGTTCTGGCAGAGCGTCCGAACCTCGCCGTCGCGGACCGCCCGCGACATCAAGTCGCGGTTCCGCGACATCGACCGCCGCCTCGCCCAGATCGAGCATTACGTCACGGTCGAGAACCGGTCGCTGGCTCGAGAGATTGAGCAGCTGAGATAAGGGGAATAAGCCAGTGAATCCGAACTTCGCGGCGATCATCGAAATGCTTCCCTACATTGCCGCCATCGTGACGGTCAGTGTCGGCGGCTGGGTGTTGACGACCTGGCTGAAGATCAAGAACGGCTATCCACTCGAAACCTCCTGGGGAACGCCGCTCCACCCCCGGACGGACCGCGAGACGGCCGAGCGGATCAAGCTTCTGACCGGCGAAAATGCGCAGCTGCGGGCGGAGATCGGATCGCTGAAGGACCGGCTCGAGACGGTCGAGCGGATCGTCACCGACGAGCCGTCGCGGCTGGAGCGCGAGATCGACGCGCTGGCTCATTCCAAAGGCGGGCGCGCCTGATGGGACCGGGCGAGGTTCTCGTCGCGTTCATCGTCATCGGACTGCCGGTGGTCTTCCTGACCTTCATGGCGCGCAGCTTCTTCCGCTACAAGGAGAAGCAGCTCGAGGCGGAGACGACGCTGGCTGCCGAAAAGGCTGCCCAATATGCGGCGAGCAACGCGCAGCTCGAGCGGCGCGTTCGAGTCCTCGAGCAAATCATAACTGATCAGGGGGCGCAGACGGCCTCGCAGATCGAAGCGCTGCGCCAGCGGCCGGCGCTTGAGAGCGGAGAAAAGTCCGAATGAACCCCTTCGAGATGGTCGCGGTCATCGTGGTCGCGGTAATGATCGCATCGGTGCTTCGGGCACGCTACCTGGGCCGGGCAAGCGACGGCGAGCCCAGCCCGCAGGAACGGGCCGAAAGCGCCCGCCTCCAGGAGGAAGTCAAGGCGCTCAAGGAGCGGGTCAAGGTGCTGGAGCGGATCACCATCGAGAAGGAAAACAGCCTCTCGGCCCAGATCGACGACCTGCGCGACCGCTGAAGGCTGGTCGAGGCTCGCCTCGCGCCCTATCTGGGCCCCATGGCCCTCCCCGATGTCAGCGAAATCCTCGACGAATACGAGCTTCTCGAAGGCGAGGACCGCTATCGGCTGCTGATCGATCTGGGCCGGAAGCTCGAGCCGATGCCCGACGCGCTCAAGACCGAGGCGACCAAAGTCCGGGGCTGCTCGGCATCGGTCTGGGTCTATCCGACGCGCAGTGCAAACGGCGGGCTCCATTTCCTCGCCGACAGCAATGCCGCGATCACCAAGGGCATCGTCGCGCTCGTCCTTTCGACCGTCCAGGACAAGCCCGCTCAAGAGGTTGCCAAGACCGATATCGGGGCAAAGCTCGCGCCGTTCGAGCTCAAGCGCCAGCTCAGCGCCAACCGCACGCAGGGCGTGCCCAACATGATCCAGCTGATCCGGCAAACCGCCCGGCGGCTCGCCGCATGAGCGGGAAATCGCGGCCCGGCTTCGACCCCAAGGCGTTTTTCGAGCTTGCCCGCCGGGTCGGCCACGGACGGGCGCTCGGGCTTCAATTCAGGGATTCGAACGCCAATTGGGCCGAGCTCAGCCTGCCGTGGCGCGAGGAGCTGGTAGGAGTCCCGGAATCGGGGATTCTCGCGTCGGGCGCGATCGTCAGCCTGATCGACACCGCGAGCGGGACATCGGTCTGGGTGACGCTCGACCGGCTGATGCCGATCCTGACCATCGATTTGCGGCTCGACTATCTTCGTCCGGCGATGAAAGGCGAGACGATCATCGCCCGCTGCGAATGCGTGAAGCTGACCCGCAAAATCGCTTTCGTCCGCGGAGTCGCCCATGGCGGCGACGATCAGCGGCCGATCGCGCTCAGCGCCGCGACCTTCATGCTCAATCGCTAGGGCCCGGCGCCAGCCGCCGAGATTATCGCTCTACGCGCCCCGCACCGCAGCGCGCCGCTCTTCGGCCTTGCGAAGGACGTCATAGGCCGCCTGGACCTGCTGGAAGCGGGTGGCGGCTTGCTCGTCGCCCGGCTTGAGATCGGGATGATTCTCCTTGGCGAGGCGCCGATAGGCCGACTTGACCGTCTTGAAGTCGGCATCGGTTTCGAGGTCGAGGGCGCTCAGCGCCCGCATCTCGTCCCTGCTCCGGGTCTCGTCCCCCGGCCCTGCCCATTCCCAATGCGCCGAGCGCCGGAAACCGTCCGCTCCGCTCGATTCCTCGGCCGCTCGCCGAGCCGCCTCTTCCGGGGACAGGCCCGCGAAATAATTCCAGTTCCTGTTGTACTCGCCCGCATGGGCGACGCAGAAATACCAGCGTTCCGGGCTGTTGGGAGCCTTGGGTGCCGGCCGGTCGCCGGGCTCGCTGCATCCCTCGCGGTCGCACAGCCGGATCCGCGCCGCATCGCGGCTCTTGCCGTAGGACCGCCAGCGCGGAAAACCCCAGTCATCGGATCGTTTCTGCTTCGCCATATCATCCAACGCTAATCGCGCAGGCGAAGCCGCGCCAGTAAAGAGATGTGCCAGAGGGCCTGTAAGCCGGGTTCTGTCCACCCCGGACTGGGTTCCCATCAAAGCAGGCTTTGATGGGGTCCCGTGATCCGGGGATGGGCGACCATTCGTCTAGCCCCGAACTTGCGCTCGGGGTCAAGCGACCAACCCGGGCGGCGAGCCGGAACAAGCCCATTTGCCGCCCCTATTCGGTCTTGCACCCGGTGGGGTTTACCGTGCCGCCCTTGTTGCCAAAGGCGCGGTGCGCTCTTGCCGCACCCTTTCGACCTTACCCGTCCGAAGGCGGGCGGATTGCTTTCTGTGGCACTGTCCCTGAGCCCTGCCGAAGCAGAACCCGCCGGGCATTACCCGGCACCGTTGTTCCGTGGAGCCCGGACTTTCCTCGCCGGGGACAAGTCCCCGCCGCGGCCGCCCGGCCCTCTGACAAAGGGGATATAGGCGTTTCGCCCCAGGGATTCGAGTCAGCGTTTCTCGCGTAAGCGCGAAAATGTCGGCAATGGGTCGAAAGCGGGCATCAGAGACGACTATTGCGGCCTCGGCAAAAGCAACGCGAGCAGTTTGGCGCGGCATTCGCCGTCGACGATCCCGTCGATCCGGTCGGGCCGGAACCGCCGCTGGAAGGCGATCACGGCTTTCTTCTCGTCCGTCACGTCATAGCCGAATCGTTCGAGCGCGAGGAGGAATCCGGCGTCGGTCCAGAAGGGATCGACGAGATCGCGCCTCGGGCTCGGAAGCGCCAGGCGCCGCCTGGCAAGCGCGTCCCAGGGAAACAATTCGCCCGGGTCTTCCTTGCGCGCCGGGGCGATGTCGGAATGGCCGACGACATTGCCCCTGCCGATCCCGTGCCGCTCCTTCACTGAGGCGACCAGCGGGATGAGAGCGGCGATCTGCTCATCCGGGAATTCGCGATATCCGAACTCGTGGCCCGGGTTGACGATTTCGATACCGACGCTTGCCGAATTGACGTCCGCAACGCCGCGCCAGCGCGATTCGCCGGCATGCCAGGCGCGCTTTTCTTCATCGACCAGCCGGAAGATCGTCCCGTCCTCGTCCACGCAATAATGCGCCGAAACCTTCGCGTCCGGCGAACACAGCCGCGCCAGCGCGCCGTCGCAATCGGGCATTCCGGTATAATGGAGGACGATCATCGAGACCGGGAGCGCCCGCTCGTCGAAATTGGGCGAAGGCCGGTCGATGAAGTCCATGGCTCGTCAATGGCGCATATTATGCGCCCAGACTCAAGCCATGGCTGAACTCAAGCCTTGGCCGCGGCTCTCCGGTCGGATCCCGCCCGCTTCTCGACGATCGCGCCGCCGTCCGACCGCCGGTAGAGGCCGCGAGCGGTGATGTCCGCCCCGAAGCGCGTGGTTTGCCCGATGACCGTCTCGCCGGCACCCAGCATCAGCCAGCCGTCGGGCGAGGTCGCGGATGCGAGCCGGTCGAACACGGCGCGCCTCTTTTCGGCGTTGAGATACAGCAGGACGTTTCGGCACAGCAGGATGTCGAACTCGCCCGGGTGCGGCGGCTGTTCGAGCAGATTGTGCACCTGGAAGCGAACGGAGCGGCGCAAATCCTCGACCGCCCGCCAGCCCCCCTCGCATTCCTCGAACCAGCGGATTGTCTGGTTGATCCCGAGGCCGCGCTGGACCTCGAACTGGCTGTAGAGCCCGCGCCTCGCCCGATCGATTACGCTGGCCGAAACATCGGTGCCGAGCAAATCGACGCTCCAGCCGTGCCACTGCACCGGATCTTCGGCGAACAGCATCGCCAGCGAATAGACTTCCTGGCCGGTGGCGCAGCCGGCCGACCAGATCCTGATGCGGCGAGTCGAGTGCCGCTTTTTGGCGATCTCGGGAAGCGCATGCCGGGCGAGCAGGTCGAACGGAGCGCGGTCGCGGAAGAAATAGGTCTCGTTATTCAACAGCGCCTCTACGACCTTGTCGGAAAGGGCCCGCTCCCTGCCCATCACGAGGATCGTGATCAGCTCGTCCAGGCTCGAGATTCCGCGCTCTCGCAGGAGAGCGGACACGGCCGTCTCGATCCGCCAGCGGCGGTTCATCGTCAGCTGCTGGCCGGTGCGCGCCTCCAGCAGCCCGGCGAGAATCCTCATCGAGCTGTCGCTTACCTGCACCCGGTTTCTCCGCTTCGCGAGGCGATCCGCCGCGCAATCTTGTCCGGCGGCATCACCGCGCAGGCGAGGCCGGCCTCGATGATCGCCCGGGGCATTCCCCAGACCGCGCAGCTCGCCTCGTCCTGGGCGAGGATCGATCCCCCGCAGGCGACCAGCCGCCTGGCGCCCTCGACCCCGTCGCGGCCCATTCCGGTGAGCACCACCCCGAGCGCGGCGGAGCCGAATGCCGCGCCCGCCGAGGCGAGCATCGGGTCGAGCGAGGGCCGGCAGCCGCTCGGCGCAACCTCGCGGACGAGGCTTGCGACATGGCCGCCGGAAACCGCCTTCACCGTCAGGTTCGCATCGCCGGGAGCGATCAGGATTCGGTCGGGGAGCAAGGCCATGCCGTCCTCGGCGACAAGCGCCTCGCGCCGGGCGGCGATCCCGAGCTGGCGAGCGAACACCGACATGAACGGGACCGGCAGGTGCTGGGTGACCAGGATCGGGACCCCGATCCTTGATGGAAGCGAGTGAAACAAGGCTGCGATCGCGTGAATTCCGCCGGTTGATGCGCCGATTGCGAGCAGTCCGATCGGATCGGCCGGCATCGCTCGAAGCGGACCCAGGCCCTGGAGCTTGACCGGCTCGCAAAGCGGGCGGCGCTGGTCGGCAAAGCCGATTGCCTTGAGCTTTTGCAGAAGCACTTCGGCGAAGCCGCCGTAGATTTTGCCGGTACCGGGCTTGGGCATCGCGTCGGTCGCGCCGAGCGCCAGCGCCGCCACCGTCTGTTCGGCCCCGTCGTCGGCAAGCGACGAGACGATCATCACGCGCGCGCCGCCGGCCGCTTTCAATATGTCGGGGATCATGGTGAGGCCGCCGGCACCCGGCATCTCCAGGTCGAGCAGGACGATGTCGATCTGGACCTGCTCAAGGGCGTCGATCGCGTCCTCGGCGCTCGCTGCAACGGCGGCGATTTCGAAGGCGCCGTCGCTCTCCACTATTCTCGAAAGGACCGCCCGCGCGACCATCGAATCATCGACGATCATCAGCCGGATTTTGCGCCTTTCAGGCGGCGGCGCCTCCTGGCGGCCCCGCGATTTTGCGAGCGCCCGCTCCATGCGGCCCGCTTACGCGACGCCGACGAGCTGAAGCTTGACGTGCAGCGTCTCTCGATCGAACGGCTTCATCACATATTCGTCGGCGCCGGCTTCCAGCGCCGCCCGGATATGCGCCATGTCGTTCTCGGTGGTGCAGAACACGACCTTGGGCTGATCGTCATGGCCGCGCTGGCGAAGCAGGCGAAGGAACTCCATCCCGCTCATCACCGGCATGTTCCAGTCGAGAAGCACGACGTCGGGCATCTTGAGCGCGCAGCGGTTGAGCGCTTCCTGTCCGTCGCCGGCCTCGTCGACCTCGAATTCGAGAGTCTCGAGGATATGCCGGGCGACCTTTCGGATCACCTTGGAGTCATCGACGATCAAACAGCTCTTCATGCCGAAATTTTCCCACCCTGTTCGCCAAAGCCATAGCGGCCAAGGGTAACGAAGAGCTTAAGCCGCACGGGCTTGCGGCCCGGCGATCAGCGCCGCGACATCGACGAGCAGAAGCGGCCCCGCTTCGGTTTCGACCATGCCCTTGGAAACGCGCTCCCATCCCGGCCCCATCGCGGCCCGGACCGGCGAGGGATCGCCGGCCGCCTCGACGACGTCCTCGACGACATCGACGGTCAGCGCATAATGATGGCCGTCGAGCTCGACGACCGCCGCCTCGCGGATTCCATCCGACCGGTCGCTGGTCCCAAGATCGAGCGAGCGCATGCAGTCGATAACGGTGAGCACCCGGCTTCTAAGCGCCGACAGTCCGGCGACATGGGCCGCCGCCCGGGGGACGGGAATCAGCGTGTCGAGCTCGACGACGGATTCGACCGCCGCGGCCGGAAGCGCGACCCTCTGCCCGGCAATCGTGACGATCAGCAGAAGCTCGTTCACTTGCCCCTCCCCGCGACCTTTTTCGGCTTCGCGCCCGCTGCCCCGGCGGATTTGAGCGCCATCAGCAGCCCGGCGCGATCGTATCGATAGATGCTTTCGTCCTTGTCGCCCGCGGCGTCGGGCTCGGAGCGAAGAAGGATCACCCGGGCGGCCCTGAAGTCCTGCGCCTTGCCCTGCGAGGCGATGACGAGATCGGCCTCGCCGTCATGCTCGTCGCCGACGACCCGGTAGCCGACCGCCTCGATGATCGGCCGGAGCATGTTCTGCATCCACGGATCGTCGCTCGGCAGGCGGCACAGCGGCTGCGCCTTTCCAGATGCCTTGGCCCCGGCGGCGCCAGCCAGGTGGTGGGCGAACAGCCAGTGCGCATCGACCAGCTCGGCCGGCTCGCCCGCGATCAGAGTCACCGCGCTGATTTCGCCGGGATTCTCGGCCGGGATGACTTCACTGTCGATTGGCGCAAGGTCGATGACCTCGCGGAAGACATAGCCGATTTCGCGATTTCCGTCGTTCAGCCGGAACACCCGAACCTTTTCCTCGCCGAGATCGCCCCCCGGACCAGCGTTGACGCCGGCAAGCGGAAGGATCGAATCGCCGAGCTGGACCCGAAGCTGGCCCGCCCCGGGCCTGATCGCGCTCACCGGCACTTCTTCGATCCGGTCAACCACGGCCAGGCGAAGGGCTCTGCGGGCGCCGTCGATTCCGCGGAATAGGACCATTGTGACGACCTGCGCGGCGGCCGCGGCAGGAGCCTGGGCAACATGCGCGGTTCGATCGGGCGCCTCGAGCTTGACCCCGCCGACTTCGGCGAGCCCGGCGGGATCGAAAAGAAGGATCGGGCTGCCGTCGTCGGCAAGCGTGGTCCCGGCATAGAGCCCGGTCGCCATGACCTGCGGAGCAGCCGGCTTGACCACCAGCTCCTCATGGTCGTGGATTCGATCGACCGCCAGCGCATAGACGTCGCCGCCGGCGGGCCGGATGACGACCAGGTTGCGCTCCTCGTCCGGCACTTCGCTGGCGAGGCCGAGAATGTCGCAAAGCGCCACTTCGGGA
>DATKAY010000037.1:0-2939 GCA_035514495.1 Sphingomicrobium sp.
AACGATGAAAACCAGGATCGCCAGGACGAAGAACACTGAAGCGATCGCCCGCGGAGCCCACCAGGGCTCCATCCGGACGAACAGGGCATGAAATCCAAGGCCCAGGGCCGCCGCCGTGATTCCGGTTCGAAACCAGCCCGCGAAGGTTCGCTCGTTGGCGAGCACCGTCCGGTCCTCGGCGAACTCCGTCCGCTGCTCGGACATTTCCGTCTTGTCGCCTTTCTTCTCGGCGCTCATATCATTCTTCCCATGGCCTCAGAACGATCAGCTGCCGCATCGCCAAGGCCCCTTCCGGCCCGTCATCCCATAGGCGCGATCGTTCACGATCCTGCCAACGCAGCAACAGCGCGGTTCTTTCCCGCTGCTTCGCCCTTCAGGCAAGCGAAGGTGCGCCGCCGGCCTCTCCCGAAGGGCGGGCGGACTGAGGAATTTCCGACAGCAGCCATTCGCAAAAGCGCTTGATCTTCGGCACCCGGCGCCGCTCCGGGGGATAGACCAGCCAATAGGCCCAGCCGCGAGTTGACCTGTGCTCCGGAAAGAGCATTGCCAGCCGGCCCTCGGCAATCTGGTTTTGCCACAGGAAGGGCGTCAGGAGGGCGATCCCCATTCCCGCCATCGCCGCCTGTCCCTCGTTGGCCTGGTTGTCGAGCCGGACCCCGCGGCGCGCCGGCGTACCCTCCGTCGGAACGCCTACATCCGCAAACCACTGGCCCCACCATTCGTCTTCGGGAGTGACGAGGTTGAGCTCGAGCAGGTCCCTTGGCTCGATTGCTCGGCCAAGCTTGCGTGTCGCCTCGGCGATGAACCGGGGGTTCGCCATCGGAGTGAAATCCGACTGCATCAGAAGGTGCTTTTCGAGCCCTTCCCAGTCCCCGATGCCGCCGCGGATCGCGACGTCGACCTCGCCGGACCTCAAATCGACGATTTCGTTGCCCGTCGTCAGCCGGACCGCAAGGTCGGAGTGGCGCATCTGGAAAGCGCCCAGACGCCAGGCGAGCCAGGTGTTGGCGAAGGTGCTGGTGGTCGTGACGGTCAGCAGCGATTCGTCCTCCGCCCGGTGGGCGGCGAAGGCGGCCTCGATCGAATCGAACGCCTGGGACAGCGCCGGCAGGAGCCGAGATCCAAGCGGCGTGAGCCGGGCCCGGCCGCGCTCGCGGACGAACAGCGCCGCGCCGATCCGGTCCTCGAGCGCCTTCACTTGGTAGGACACCGCCGCCTGGGTCATCCCGAGCTCGGCGGCGGCGGCCGTAAAATTCTGGTGGCGGCCGGCCGCTTCGAAGGCCCGGATGGCAGTAAGTGGAGGCAGGCTCCGCATCGGTTATGCATAAGCTGACCTTATGGTATCTGTCGACCCTTTGATTGGCGCAACCGGCCGCTGCTCCGTACATCGACACGTACCGCCGGCGGGGCTCTCCCTCCCCTGAAGCAAGCCCCCGGCTCCGTCGGCGGACCAAAGGAGAAGCAAGATGACTTATGAACTGAACCGCAATCTGTTTATCGAGAACGGGGCCGCGGTCTATGCTGCGGCCAATGCCTCGATCCGCAACAGCAGCCGATTCAGGGCCTGGCGGAAACTCAATCCGGAAAAAAGGCTGAAAGCCGTCGAGCGAGCGCTTGGAATGCCGGCCAACGACGTCGGCGCCGAACTGGGTAACGGCCTTTGCCTCGCGCTTTGAAGGGCATCCGCCAGGACCGGATTGGGCTGATTGAAATGACGAGGGGCGGGAAATTGCACGCGCCCCGCCCCTCGCCTATAGCCTGCGCTCCCTACTCGCTGGAGCGTCTCACCCAATATGGCTCGTCGCCGCCAAATCTATGAAGGCAAGGCCAAGATCCTCTACGAGGGTCCCGAGCCCGGCACCCTGATCCAGTATTTCAAGGATGACGCCACCGCGTTCAACGCGCAGAAGCGCGGGACGATCAGCGGCAAGGGCGTCCTCAACAATCGGATCTCCGAGCATATCTTCACCGCTCTGGCGTCGATTGGAGTCCCGACCCATTTCATCCGCCGGGTGAACATGCGCGAGCAGCTGATTCGCCAGGTCGAGATCATCCCGATCGAGGTCGTGGTTCGAAATGTCGCGGCGGGATCGCTGACCAAGCGGCTCGGGATCGAGGAAGGCACGCAGCTGCCCCGAACGATCATCGAATATTATTACAAGGACGATGCGCTCGGCGACCCGCTCATCTCCGACGAGCATATCGCCTGCTTCGCCTGGGCCAGCCAGGAGGAGATGAATGAGATCGCAGACATGGCGATCCGGGTGAACGATTTCCTGTCGGGAATGTTCGCGGCGATCGGCATTCGCCTGGTCGACTTCAAGCTGGAGTTCGGTCGCGTCTGGGACGGAGATTTCGCCCGGGTAATCCTTGCAGACGAAATCAGCCCGGACGGCTGCCGGCTGTGGGACCGCAAGTCCAACGAGAAGCTCGACAAGGACCGGTTCCGGCTCGACCTCGGCAAGGTCGGGGAAGCCTATCAGGAGATTGCCCGCCGCCTGGGCCTGATGCCGGAGGGCGAGGAAGAAACCCCGGTCCTCGATCTCGATTCGCACCGCCGCAAGCGCGGCCGCTAGCCCGGCCTAATCCGGCTTCTTGGCGACCGCGACCAGCGCGGGCCTGAGCAACCGATCCTTGAGCATATAGCCGGCCTGCATTTCCTCGACGATGGTTCCCGGCTCGGCCTCGTCGGACGGTATCTCCATCATCGCCTGGTGCCGGTGCGGGTCGAGCTGCTCTCCGATCGTCTTGATCCGAGCAACGCCGTTGCGAATGAAGACGGCGTCGAGTTCGCGCGCCGTCGATTCGATGCCGGCAAGGAATTTGCTCGCCAATTTGTCCCCGCGAAGCTCGTCGCTGACGGCGGCAAGCGCCCGGTCGAGATGGTCCTTGATGGCCAGCATGTCGCGGGCGAAGGTCGCCGAGGCATAGGCCGCGGC
>DATKAY010000038.1:0-2621 GCA_035514495.1 Sphingomicrobium sp.
CTTCGCGGTCGCGAAGAATTCGACGGTGAGGACCCCGACATGCCCGAGGGACTCGGCGATTGCCGTCGCCACCTCGACCGCTTGCGCCGAGTGGCGGTCGACGAGCGGGCCGGCGGGCACCGTCGAGCGGCGCAATATGCCTCCTTCGTGATCGTTTCGAGGCAAGTCCCAGACGGCGATTTCCCCTTTCGAGTCGCGAGCTAGGACGACCGAGAATTCGCAGTCGAAATCGACGCCCGCCTCGGCAATCGCGGGCTGGCGGCCGATCGCCTCCCACGCCTCGACCGCCGATCCGGGGGATCGCGCCCAGGCCTGGCCCTTGCCGTCATAGCCGAGCCTTCTCGTCTTGAGCACGAGCGGCAGTTCAAGCTCGCGCTCGGCGGCCTCTGCATCTTCCCGGCTGTCGACCCGAATCCAGCGGCCGACCGGGGCGCCGGTGCTTTCGATGAACTCCTTCTCGCGGGCGCGCTCCTGCCCGATCTGGAGCGAAGCGACTCCTGGTCGAAGCTTCGAGGACACGGCTTCCAGCGAGGCGGCCGGCACATTCTCGAACTCATAGGTCGCGACGTCGACCGAATCGGCAAAGCGCGCCAGCGCTTCTGAGTCCGCATATTCGCCGCGGGTGAAGACGGCGCTGACCTGCGTTGCGCAGGGCGCTTCGTCGGGAGCGAAGATATGGCATTTGTAGCCGAGCCGTGCGGCCTGGATGGCCAGCATCCTGCCGAGCTGGCCGCCGCCGATGATTCCGATGGTGCCGCCGGGATCGATTCTCATTCGGGCGTTTGGGCAACCGAGGCTGTCTGATCGGAGCGGTGCTGCTCCAGCCTTTTGCCAAGCGCCTCGTCGCTCGTCGCCAGGATCGACGCGGCCAGCAGCGCGGCGTTGATCGCGCCCGCCTTGCCGATCGCCAAAGTGCCGACCGGGACTCCCGCGGGCATCTGGACGATGGACAAAAGGCTATCCATCCCCTTCAGCGATTTCGATTCGACCGGCACTCCAAGGACCGGGAGCGTGGTCATCGACGCCGCCATGCCGGGAAGATGGGCGGCGCCGCCCGCTCCGGCGATAATCACCTTCAGCCCGCGCTTTCTGGCGCCCTGGGCATAGTCGTAGAGCCGCTTCGGAGTGCGGTGGGCGGAGACGATCCGAGTCTCGTTCGAAACGCCCAGGCTGTCGAGCATCTCGGTGGCGTACCGCATCGTCTCCCAGTCGGACTTGCTGCCCATGATGATCCCAACTTTCGGGGCCGCCATCTGTGCTCCTTACCCACGTCGCGCAAGCGGAGGTTTAGGTAGAAGCGGCGGTGTTCGCAATCAGGACAGAAGATTCGAGCGCATTTCGCGAGCGCGGCTTTCGAGCTATCGAGGCCGTCGTGACGGACGGGACAGAGGATTCGGCGGCGGAGATCGAGCGGCTCCGCGACAAGGTCGCGCAGCTCGAGGAGCGCGTTCGGCAGCTCGATTCGCTCGCTCACCAGGACGTGCTTCTTCCGATCCCGAACCGCCGCGGCTTTCTTCGCGAGCTCGAGTCGCTGATCGGCCGGGTCAGCCGCTACGGGGAAAGCGCGGCGATGCTGTTCGTGGACATCGACGGGCTCAAGCGGATCAACGACAGTTTCGGCCACAAGGCCGGCGACCAAGCGCTTGGCGAAGTCGCGCGCGCCCTGACCGAGGGCGTTCGCAAGAGCGACTGCGTTGCCCGGCTGGGAGGAGACGAGTTCGGAGTCCTGCTGGCCCATGCCACGCAGGCGACCGCCCGCGACACGGCCGAGCGGCTGGCCGAGCGGATCGAAGCCGCGCAGATCCTGTGCGACGGCAATCCGCTCAAGCTTGGAGTCGCGGTTGGGGTAACGATGATCGACGGGGGCGACACGCCCGACATGGTGATCGCCCGCGCCGACTGCGCGATGTACGAAGAAAAGTCGGCCGCCGCCTAACGGTCTTTCAAATAATAGCGTTCGCGAAGCTTGAGGTCGTCGTCGAGGTCGTAGACGAGCGGTTCCCCGGTCGGGATCTCGATCCCGACAATTTCCTGGTCGCCAAGGTTGGACAGGTGCTTGACGAGCGCCCGGATCGAATTTCCGTGGGCCGAGATCAAAACCCGCTCGCCGGACCTCAGCGCCGGTGCGATCTCCTCGTCCCAGAAGGGCAGAACCCGATCGATGGTGTCCTTCAGGCTTTCGGCGGTCGGCACCTCGACGCCCGCGTAGCGGCGGTCGCCGCTGACGCCGTAACGGCTGCCGGGTTCGAGGGGCGGCGGCGGGACGTCGAACGAGCGGCGCCAGATCTGGACCTGTTCGTCGCCGACCTTCTCGCGCATCTCCTGCTTGTTGAGGCCGGTCAGCCCGCCATAGTGGCGCTCGTTCAGCCGCCAGTGCTTGCGCACCGGCAGCCACAGCCGGTCCATTTCCTCGAGCGCCAGGTCGAGAGTCTTTATCGCCCGGGTGAGGAGGCTGGTGAAACAGATGTCGAAGTCGAAGTCATGGCGGCTCATCAGGGCGCCGGCGGCGAGGGCCTCCCCGACCCCTTTTTCGGTCAGATCCACGTCCCACCAGCCGGTGAAGCGGTTCTCAAGGTTCCACTGCGACTGGCCGTGGCGGATGAGAACCAGGCTGGGCATCA
>DATKAY010000039.1:0-15855 GCA_035514495.1 Sphingomicrobium sp.
CAGTGGGTGTGGTGATTGGCGGCGGGGTCGGACTTTTGCTCGAGGACAAGTTTGGACAGTCGGGCTTTCGCGACCGGTTCGTCGCAAAGGGCCGTTTCGAGAGAAGGATGAGCGAGATTCCGGTCAAGCTGCTTGCAAACAAAGAGGCGGGCCTGCTTGGCGCCGCCGTTGCGTTCGCCCAAGAGCATTGCCGGGGGGCCGGCTGATGGCCTGCGATTTCGCAACGCTGACGCTGAACCCGGCCATCGACGTGTCGAGCGACGCGGACGAGGTTCGGCCGACCCAGAAGACTCGAATCTACGGCCAGCAGATCGAGGCGGGCGGCGGCGGTGTGAACGTCGCCAAGATGCTTTGCGAGTTCGGAGTCGCGGTCCGGGCAATCTATCTCGCCGGCGGAGCGACGGGCGGCGCGCTCAACGAGATTCTCGGCCATTTCGGGATGGAGCGCGACTGCGTTGCGATTCTGGGTGACACCCGGATGAGTCTGGCGGTCAACGAGCGGGCGACGGGAATTGAATATCGCTTCGTCCCCGAGGGACCCGAGGTGCTCGAGGAGGAGTGGCGCGAGGCGCTCAGGCGATCCACCAGCCTGACCGCAGCCTATTTCGTCGCGAGCGGCTCGCTTCCCCGCGGAGTCCCGGACGATTTCTACGCCTCGCTGTCGCGCGCTCTTCGGGCGAGCGGAACCCGCTATGTTCTCGATACCTCGGGCGCGGAGCTTCGCTCGGCGCTGGATGAGGGCGGAATTTTCCTGCTCAAGCCGAGCGACCGGGAGCTTCGCGAGCTGGTCGGGCAAGAGCTCGACGAAGAGGGGCTGGCCACCGCTGCCGCCCAGATCTCTGCTTCCGGCAAGGCCAAATATGTCGCGGTGACGATGGGCGCCGATGGAGCGATCCTAAGCGGCGAGGGAGTGACATACCGGCTTCCCGCGATCCCGGTGGTGACTCGAAGCGCGCTCGGCGCCGGCGACAGCTTCGTCGGCGCGATGACCTATGCGTTCGGCGAGGGAATGGAGGCAGCCGAAGCCTTCCGCCTCGGCGTGGCCGCCGGGGCCGCGGCGGCAGTATCGAAGGGCGCCCGCTTGTGCAGTGCCGACGAGGTGCGGGCTTTGCTCGACCGGGTCCCGCCGCCCGAGCGCTCGAACGCGACCTAGCCGGCTGGCCGCTCCAGAAAGGCGGCGAGCGCCCCGTGAAGCCCTCGTCTCGCCGAGCCGACGACCATTCCGACATGGCCGGCCTCGATATGGACTGCCTCTCCCGAAGGGGCCGTCTCGGCCGGGGCGATCCTGTCGTTCGCCGCGGTGATGTTGAGCAGCGGGCAGTCGAGCGCGTCGGTGACGATATCCCCGCCGACCCGCCAGGCGCGATTGCCGGGAAGGTCGCAGCCGAACAAATCCTCGATCATCTCGCGGGCGGCGGGGAAGGGGAGGGGCTCGCCCTCATTGGCCCAATCCTCGAGCATCACGAAACGGAGCGCCTCGGCGCCGTCGCTTTCCATATCCGCGAAACGGGCGAATTTGGACACGGTCCTTTTCGGATCGAGCGACCAGAAGGCGCCCTGCAGGACTTCCATCGGAAGCGCACCGAGCTTCGCGGCGGCGGGCTCGGTGCTTCCCCAAAGCTGCCTGAGCGAGTCGCGGGCAGGCTTGGGATAGGCGGAAAATCGCCAGGGCGCGGCAAGGCTCGCCACTCGCTCGACCGGGACCAGGTTCGCGGCGGCGATGGCCATGGTGCCGCCGAGGCAATAGCCGATCAGTGCCGGCCGCTCGTCGAGTTCGCCGAGCAGCGGGAGCAGGAGCTCGACCACATGGCCGCCAAGGTCGAGCGTCTCGCGCTGGCGGGCATCGCCCCAGTCGACAAGAAGCGCCCGCCGGCCAAGCCGGGCGACAGCCGATGCAAGCGAGACTTGCTCGTCGAGATCGAGCACGTTGGGAGGATTGATCAGCGACGGGACCAGCACCGCGGGGGCCCCATCGCCCCCGCAATCGCGGAGCATCGCCGGCCCCGCCTGGGCAATCGCGGGGCGCTCGGGGCACTTGCCAGGGCGCACCGCCTGCTCGTAGCGCGCGAGGCCGGCGAGCGCCCTGGCGGCAAGCTCGGGCTCCTCCTTTGAAACCATCCGGAGGATTTCTAGGAACAGCGGCAGCGGCCGCGGCGCGTGCGTGTGGGCGCGCTTTTTGTGGGCGCGCTTTTGTTGCACCGCACTCTTTGCGTCTGGTAGGTGGCCTGGAAAGCTTCTGGAGCGGCTCATGGGCAAATCTGCTGGCAAGGTGACGATCAAGAAATACGCCAACCGGCGGCTTTATGACACCGAAAGCTCGTCCTACATCACGCTCGACCGGTTGGCCGAGATGGTGCGCGAGGGGCGCGAGTTCGAAGTCATCGACGCAAAGACCGGCGAGGATATCACCGGACATGTGCTCACCCAGATCATCGTCGACGAGGACGCGCGCGGCACGACGATGCTCCCGGTCAACTTTTTAAAGCAGCTGATCGGCCTTTACGGCAATTCGATGCAGGCGGTGGTGCCGGACTATCTCGAAGCGGCGATGGACGCCTTCAAGCAGAACCAGAAAGCGATCAGCCAGGCCTTTACCGGCAATGCTTTTACCGACCTCGCCAAGCGCAATCTGGAGATGTTCGAAGGCGCCAGCCAGGTGTTCACTGCCGCCCAGAAGAAGGCGGCGGGAGCGACAGAAAAAGAGCTGGAGGAGCTGCGGGCCGAGCTTGCGAAGCTCCAGGAAAAAGTCGATCGCCTGAGCAAATGAGAAAGCGGATTCTTGCACTTGGCGCGTCTTTTGCGCTGCCGCTGGCAACGCCTGCCGCCGCCCAGGTCCCGGCGGACATCGAGCTGGAAAGCGTTCGCCCGATGGCCGGATCCTGGACGTACCGGGCGATCCCCGGCGGGACCGAAGCGGGATTCGCCGACAGCGCCGGCGTTCAGCGGCTGGTGATTCGCTGCAACCGCGTGGCGCGGATTGTTTCGGTCGCCCGCACCGGTGTCGCCCGGGCAGCCCCGATGCTTGCGATCTGGACGAGCAGCTCGGCGCGAAGCGTGCCGTCGCGATTCCTTCCGAGCGCCGAGCTGGTCGCGGACCTTTCGGCAGCCGATCCGCTGCTCGATGCGATCGCTTTTAGCCGCGGGCGCTTTGCGACCGGCGCTGCCGGCGCTCCGCTGGTCGCGGTTCCGACGTCGGCCGAGGCCTTCCGGGTCATCGAGGATTGCAGGAAGTGACTCGCAGTTAGGCGAAAAGCGCCAATCGCGAAGCGCAAGATAATTACCGAAACCGGCCTTCATTACAAGACTTGCGCTTGGTGCCGTCTCAATTCATCCTTGCTGCAGTTTCAACGCAGCGAAAGGAGGTGATCCGATGTCTCATGGTTCAGCAGAGAGGTCGGAAAGGGGGTCCGGCACACCCTGGTGCTGACGGACGGCCACATCTCCGGCCGCTGACCATGTTCGAGGGGATCGCTGCTCCGGCGGCGGTCCCCTTAAACTTGTCGGCCTCAAACTTGTCGGCCTCAAACTTGACGGAACGCGCGGATTGCGCTGCTTTCGCCGCCGGAACGGAACCGTTACTCCGTTCACGTGTCTATTCAGCGACCCGGAATGGAGGTTTCCCAATGGCAAAAGCTACCAAACGCAAGAGTTCTGCTTCGAAGTCGAAGAGCGGCACGTCGAAAAGCACGACGGCCAACAAGATTGCAAAAGCGGCGATGAGCAAGGAAATGCTCGCCGCAGGTCTGGCGGCCGCGGCAGCCGCAATCAGCGCCAGCCCGAAGGCGCGCAAGGCAATCAAGGACGCCGGCATGGATGCCGCCGACACGGCGAGCAACGCTGCGAACTCGGTCATGACCAGCGCCACGAAACTGGGCGCCCTGATCGCCGAAGCGGTCGCCGACGCCGCGGAACGGGTGATGACCGGCAAATGGCCGATCGACCAAGGCGCGAGGGCCGGCTCCGGTGCAAAGACTTCCGGCGCAAAGACATCGGCGCGCTCGACGGCAAGCAAGGCGAAACGGTCCAAGTCGAAGACCTCGGCTGCTGCCAAGACCAGGGCGAAAGCCGCAACGAAGACCAAAGCCAAGAAGACTGCCGGAGCGCGCAAGAGTGCTTCGAAACCCAAGGCGCGCAGGGCGACCAGGAGCCGCCGGACCACCGCCACTCGAAAGACCGGCAAAAAGTAAGACTAGGCGGCCTGGCCGCCGAACTGGAGACGGGCGAGGCTCGCATAGAGCCCGCCCGCTTTGGTCAGGGTCGCATGGGTCCCTTCCTCGACGATCCGCCCGCCTTCCATCACGATGATCCGGTCGGCGGCGCGGGTGGTCGCGAGCCGGTGGGCGATGACGATCGTCGTTCGGGTCTTCATCAATCGCTCGAGCGCTTCCTGCACCAGCCGTTCGCTATGCGCGTCGAGCGACGAGGTTGCCTCGTCGAGCAGCAGCAGCGGGGCATCGCGCAATAAAGCCCGGGCGATGACGATCCGCTGGCGCTGTCCGCCCGAAAGCCGGGCGCCGCCTTCGCCCAGGAACGTGTCATAGCCGTCGGGAAGGGTTTCGAGGAATTCATGCGCATTGGCGGTCCTTGCCGCCTCGATGATCTCCTCCTCGCTCGCCTCCCAGCGCCCGTAGCGGATATTGTCCTTCGCCGAGGCGGCAAAGATGATCGTTTCCTGCGGGACCAAAGCTATCCGGGTTCGAACCTGCGCCGGGTCGGCGTCGCGGACGTCCACGTTGTCGAGCATCACCCGGCCTTCCTGCGGGTCGTAGAAGCGCAAGGCGAGCTGGAAGAGCGTCGATTTTCCGGCACCCGACGGTCCGACCACCGCGACCGTCTCGCCCGGAGCGATTTTCAGCGAAACCTCGTGAAGCGCCTTGTCCTCCGGGCGGGTCGGATAGCGGAAGGTGACCTGCTCGAACTTCAGACTTCCGGGGGAAGGATCGGGCAGCGCGGCGGGCTCGCTCGGCGCATGGATTTCCGGCCTGGCGATCAGCAGCTCGTGAATCCGCGCCGCCGCGCCGGAGCCGCGCAGAAGGTCGCCATAGGTTTCGGTCAGGGCGCCGAACGCGCCTCCGACCAGCACGCCGGTGAAGACGAAGGCGGCGATGGTGCCGCCGGTCATCCGTCCCGCCGCGACGTCGATCGCGCCTTCCCACAAAAGAAGCACGATGGCGCTGAACACGATCGCGATGATGGTGAAGGTCATGATCGCGCGCATCGAAAAGCGCCGTCGGGCGACCGCGAAAGCCTGTTCGACGGTTCCGCTGAAGCGGCTAAGCTCGCGCTTTTCCTGGCCGAAGGCCTGGACGACCTTCATCGCGCCGAGCGTCTCGGCAATGGTCGAGCCGACATCGGCAATCCGGTCCTGCGAGGCGCGGCTGAGCGCGCGGATCCTGCGGCCGAAGATCGCCAGCGGGCCGAACACGAGCGGGATTCCGATCAGGAGCATTCCGGCGAGCTTGGGCGACAGGATGAAGAGATAGACGATTCCGCCGATCCCGGTGGCGAGGTTGCGCAGTGCGATCGACGCGCTTGAGCCGACCACCTGCTCGAGGATCGCGGTGTCGGCGGTCAACCGCGAGGCGATTTCCGACGGGCGGTTCTCCTCGAAGAAGCGCGGCGGCAGCGACAGCAGGTTCTTCTGAACCGCGACCCTCAAATCGGCGATGGTGCGCTCGCCGAGCCAGGAGACGAAGAAGAAGCGAAGCGCGGTGGCGGCGGCCAAAACGACGACGATCATCAGCAGATATTGGAAGGCCTGGGCAACCGCCTCGGCGCTGGCACCGCCGGTGCCGAAACCGCGGTCGATCACGCGCTTGAAGCTGTAGGGGATTGCAAGCGTGGCCGCCGAGGACAGAATCAGGAAGAACAAGGCCGCGGCGATCTTGCCCGGGTAGCAACTGGCATAACGCCAGACGAGCTTTAAATTGCCCAGATTGGCTCGTGTCTCTTGCGCTGTCCCCGCCATGAGTTGCGGCCTAGCAGCCCCTGCTGCTCCCCTCAACGAGCCTCACGCCCAGCTTGTCTAAAGTCACAGGATCAGCGCCGGTGCCATGGCCCTGGTGGTTGGGACATCTGTTGGAACCAAGCGCGGCTTCGGTCGATTTAAATTCTAGAAGTCGGGGCCTGCTAACAGAGGAGAAACTGCCATGGTCGAGATTCCAACGGATAGGCGCGAGACGCACGATTGGGACGACCGCGGTGTTGACGCTGTTTTGCCTCCCGCTGCGCTGCTCAGGCGCGTGTCCTGGGGAGCGATCTTCGCTGGAGCAGTGATAGCCGTCGCATTGACGGCGCTTCTCGGCCTATTGGGCCTTGGAATCGGCTTTGACAGCTTCGAGGTGGGCGAAAGTACGCTCGGTGAAATTCCAAAGCCCACCGCAATCTGGTGGACCGTGACGAGCATTATCGCGACCGGCCTCGGCGCATTCGTGGCCGGCAGGCTCGCCGGCATTCCTCGAAGCATGACTGGAGCGCTTCACGGACTGGCTGTCTGGGCGGTGGCAAGCCTTTTCACGCTTTGGCTTGCGACCAGCGCGGCGGGATTTGCGCTCGGCGCGGCTACCAACGTGGCGACGACGACGGCGCGGGCCGCCACCAGCGTGGCGACCACGGCCGGAGGCGCCCTGATCGGCGGTGGCCAGGCTGCAGTCTCCGCCGCGGTTCCGGACAATGTCAGCGTCGATCGGGAGCGCATTCGCGATGAAGCGGTGAGCATCGCCAATCGGGCTGGCCTCACGGAGCAAAACGCGCAGCAGGCGCAGGATGCCGTCGCCGACGCAGCTCGCGACACGGTCCGAAATCCGGGCGATCTTGGCCAGAACTTCAATGAACTGATCGACCGGCTGTTCCAGGGTCCGAACGCGGCGGTAACCCCGGCCGACCGCGAACGGCTGGTCACCGTCATTGCCGAGCGGCTCGGTGTCTCTCGCGAAGAAGCGCAACAGATCGCAGGCCGCTGGGAGACCCAGGCCAATCAGGCTTGGCAGAATGTCCAGGGAACGGGAGCAACCACCGTTGATCGAGTCGAGCAGACTGCGACCAACGTCGCCGGAACTACGATCGACGTGCTGGCAGACCTCGCCTGGTACATGTTCTGGAGCTCGCTGGCGGGGCTGATCGCGGCACTGGTTGGCGCTTCGCTGGCGGCAGCAAGTCTTGTCGGGACAATACGCCCGGTCGACCGCGCCGAAGCGGACCGGACCTGAGCGATCCGGGACCAGGGCTTCGCGGGTTGTCAGCGCCAGGCTGACTTCCCGCGGAAGCGCAGCAATCACTCAAGCAATCAATGTGCCGCCCGGCCAACCGGCTGTAACCGTTATCCGGGCCAGGCTGGGCGGAAGGCCGACGGTTCGACTTGGCACTGCGCCATCCCACCGAAATTACTGAAACTTTGCTGCGGCTTGAACGGTTCGTTCAGTTGACAGGGTCGGCGTTGCTGGGCCCAAGATTCTCCCGGCGCATCGGTCTCCATAAAAAAGGAGGAAAACGATGGCGGAAATTCCCGTTGAAAGAAAATCAAGCATGACCTGGCTGTGGGTGCTTCTGGCACTTCTGCTCGCCGCGCTGCTGTTGTGGTGGTTGCTCGCCGATGACGGCGAAGAGCAAGGCCTTGATGCGCTCCAGGGCGCCGACACGGTCGCAGTAGAAACGCTGGATGTCGGCACTGCACCAATGGGCGGGCCGGTGACCGACATTTCGATGCTGATCCCTGCGATCGCCCCCGAAATGGTCGGCCGCGAGGTCAGGCTTGACGGGGTGCAGGTCCAGGAAGTGGTTGGCGACATCGGCTTCTGGATCGGACCGAACAGCGACCAGCGCGTCTTTGCGGTCCTGAGCCAGGAACCCACACCGGCGACTCCCACCGAAGGCATGGTGGACGTGAATGCCGGCGCGATGGCCGACATCGCCGGTACGATCAGGACTCGCGGCGAAGTGCTGCAGGGTCTCGCTCAAGGCGATGTGATGAACCTGCCGCAGGGAGTCGACCGCTTCCTCGTCGTCGAAAACTACCAGGTTCTGGACCAGAACCAATAACCCACTAAACCAGAAAGGAAATTAACCATGGAACGCAATGATGACCGCAACTTTCCCAAACTCGAGAGCCTCGACAAGTACGAGCTCGAGCATTCCGACCAGGACCTGCGTGGACAGACGCTCTTTACCCATGACGGAAAAGAGGTAGGCAAAGTCGATGACATGCTGGTCGATACCGACGGCGAACGTGTCGCAGCGCTTTGCCTCGAAGACAATCGCGTGATCGACATCGACCATGTCGACATCCGCGACGGAAAACCGGTGCTGCTTGTGCCGCAGGAGCGGATCCCGCAGCCCGCAGCTGATTTCGACCGCAGCAATGCCACCACCCAGCATATCCCGATCATCGAGGAACGGCTTGAGGTCGGAAAGCGGCCGGTCGAGACCGGCAAGGTGCGCATTCGCACCCGTACCGAGAGCGAGCCCGTCTCAAAGACTGTCGAGTTGCGTGACGAGCGCATCGACGTTGACAGGCGCGCTGTGAATGAACGCGTCGGTGACAAGGAAGCCAATGTCATGTTCAAGGACAAGGACATTGAGATGACCGCGCATGGCGAGAAGGCCGTCGTCGACAAGGAGGCGAGGGTCAAGGAAGAGCTCGTCGTCAGCAAGGAAGGCGGCAGCCACCAGGAAACGATCAAGGGCAACGTCCGCCACACCGAGGTGGATGTCGACCGCGATAGCAAGCCTTCAGACCGGAGCTAAGCGCCGACTGATCGCTTAAGTTTGGCAAATATGCGGGGGCGCAGCGATGCGCCCCCGTTTCGTGTCTTGAGGAGACAGAAGATGGATCGATCGGAAGTCACGGAAGAAACCCGCATCCCGCTGGTCGAGGAGCGACTCAATGTTGAAAAGAAAACGGTCGAGACCGGCAAAGTGCGGCTTCGCAGCCGAGTGGAGGAGGATGAACGGCGAATCAGCGAGACGCTCGCCAGCGAACGGGTGCGGGTCGAGCGCATCGCCGCCGATGTCCTGCTGGAGGAACCGCCGGAGATTCGCGACGAGCCGGGGCGGCTCGTCGTACCGGTTTTCGAAGAAGTTGTCGTAAGACGCTATCGGCTGACCGAGGAGGTGCATTTGATCATCGAGCGCAGCGAGCAGCAGCATGACGAGACGGTCACGCTACGCCGCAATCGAGTCGAGGTCGAACGGATCTGACGGCCCACCGCCTGTGGGAAACCCCCCATCGCCGCCGCGGAACGAACTGCACTGCCAACCGTATGACTTACAACTGAAATTTTATCGGGAGCCATTCGATGCGCTTCGCTTTCATCACCGCCGCGCTTCTTTTGGCCGCTTCGCCCGGCGCGCTGGCGGCGCAGGATTCGGTGTCCCTGTCCCTGCCCGAAAGCGTTCCCTCGGACATCTTTTCGGGATCGCGAAGCAAGGACGTGCTGGTCGCCCAGGTGCTGCTCGACCGAAGCCGCTTTTCGCCCGGAGTTATCGATGGCTACACCGGCGAGAATACGCGCCGAGCGATCCGCGCTTTCCAGCGCGCGAACGGGATGGAGGAGACGGGCAAAGTCAGCAGCGAACTTCTGGAGAAGCTGAGCGACGGCAATGCGGATTCAATCGTTCAGACCTACACGATCAGCGACGAGGATGTAGGCGGCCCGTTCGTCGATATCCCGTCGAGCATGACGGCGATGGCGAAGCTGGACCACCTTGCCTACGAAACTCCGCTGGAGCTGCTGGCCGAGAAATTCCACATGGACCAAGAGTTCCTGAAGGCGCTCAACCCCGGCGCTGACTTCGGCAAGGCGGGGACGAAAATCAATGTGATTGCTCCGGGCGACGAGGATCTGCCGGAAAAGGTCGCGAGAATTGAGATCGACAAGGCCAACGAATCGGTGCGCGCCTATTCCGAAGGGGGCAAATTGCTGGCGCGCTATCCCGCGACCATCGGAAGCAGCACCTTTCCGAGCCCGAGCGGGACGGTGCAAGTGAAGGCCATCGCCGCGGACCCGAAATATTATTTCGATCCGGAAGGCCGAGACTGGGGGCCCGACGAGAAGCTGACGATTGCGGCCGGACCGAATAACCCGATTGGCGGAACCTGGATCGACCTGTCGAAGGAAGGCTACGGAATCCACGGCTCTCCCGATCCGAGCAAGGTCGGCAAGCGCGCGAGCCACGGCTGCGTGCGGCTGACCAACTGGGATGCGAGCGAGCTTGCCCGCGCCGTCAACACCGGCGCCACTGTCGAGTTCATCTAATCTGCCGGGTGTTGCACCGCAGCATCGGCTTGCGCAGATGCGAAATAGGGGCCACATCGGAGGCGGATGATCTACGATGCCTATGAAGTGCAGCGCTCCTTCCTCGCCGGGGCCAGCAGGCTGGCGGGGATGGGGGCCGGCTGGCTCACCAATCCTGCCAATCCCCTGGCCTATGCCTCGGCGAGCCCGCTGATCGCGGCGAGCCTGGAGGTCTTCTCCCACGCCTCCGCGCCGCGCGGCAAGCCCAGGTTCGGGATCGAGACCGTCATCGTCGACGGCAAGACGGTGGCGGTTCGCGAGGAAGTGATCCTCAAGAAGCCGTTCGGGCAGTTGAAGCGCTTCGTCCGCGAAGGCGTCGAGGACGGGCCGCGGCTGCTGATCGTCGCGCCGATGTCCGGCCATTATGCAACTTTGTTGCGCGGGACGGTCGAGCGCATGCTCCCCGGCCACGACGTCTATATCACCGACTGGCGCGACGCGAAGCTGGTGCCGACCGGCGAAGGCAGTTTCGACCTCGACGATTATGTCGATTATCTGATCGAGTTTCTGGCCGCGATCGGGGAAGGCAGCGGCGAGCGGGCGCATATGCTCGCGGTGTGCCAGCCGGCGGTCCCGGCCTTTGCGGCGACCGCGCTGATGAATGCCGGCAAGCACGAGTTCGCGCCGAAAACGCTGACCATGATGGGCGGGCCGATCGATTCGCGCGAAGCGCCGACCGCGGTCAACACCTTGGCGACGCAGCGGCCGCTGAGCTGGTTCAAGCAGAATGTGATCGCCAGCGTTCCGCAGATCTACCCGGGCGCCGGGCGCAGGGTCTATCCCGGCTTCCTGCAGCTCGCCGGATTCATGGCGATGAACCTTGGCGACCATCTCAACAGCCATTGGGAGATGTTCAAGCATCTGGTCGAAGGCGATGAGGAAAGCGCCGAGGCGACCCGGAAGTTCTACGAGGAATATCGATCGGTCGCCGACATGACGGCCGAATTCTACCTGCAGACGGTCGATGTCGTGTTCCAGCGGCATTTGCTGCCCAAGGGCAGGTTCATGCACCGGGGGCGAAAGGTCGATCCCAAGGCGATCACAAAAACGGCGCTGCTGGCGATCGAGGGCGAGCGCGACGACATTTCGGGGATCGGCCAGACCAAAGCGGCGCTCGGGCTCGCGCCCAGGCTGCCGGCTTCAAAAAAGAGGTATTTCCTGGCTCCGAACGTCGGTCATTACGGGATTTTCAACGGCCGCAAATGGCGCGAGGTAATCGCCCCGGCGGTCGAGCAGTGGATCGCGAAGAACGACAAATAAGCCCTTGAAAGACCAGGGTAACGCCCCATCTCCGACCAATCGTTCAACAATTGAAAGGAGGTGGTCTGATGTCTCATTGTCCAACGCCGTTTGCGGTTCGAGTGAGCGCAGCCTCCGCGGGAGTTTGCGCTTAACGTCAGGCCGCCTTGGCTAGACAATGGAAAGGCCGTCGGGGCGACCCGGCGGCCTTTTGCTTGGGGTTACTTCAACTGATTTTCTGGGCGATCGCCGCTTCGACCATAGTGCGCCACATCTCGGCATCGCCGACCGCGGCCATGGCCTCGTCGGGCTCGCGCATCGTGTGAAGCACCGCCAGCGCCTCGTTGACATGGTCGCGCCAACGGGCGTCCACCTCCGGTCCGGCATGCGGATTGTCGCCTTGCGCATTGCTGCTCAGCTCCGATCCGGCGAGAACTCGGGCGATCCGCTCCAGCAGCGGCTCGGTCGATCGGGTCATTAAAACCTCCCTGCTTTGCCGGTTAAACCGGCCGGACGGCCTGCGGTTCAATCACGCCGGGCGGTGGCGGTGCAATGTTTCGGACAAGCGCAAAGCAACCACCAGCCCCGAAACGAAGGTGAGGAGGGCGACGACCAGCGCCGCGGCTGCCAGGCCGAAGCTGTCCGCGACCACCCCGGCGATGACCGCCCCGAACGCATAGCCGGCATCGCGCCACAGCCGGTACACGCCGATCGCCGAGCCGCGCCAGGACGGGTGGGCAACGTCGCCGATGGTGGCGAGCAGCGTCGGGTAGACCATTGCGGTGCCGATCCCGAGCAGGACGGCGCCGGCGGCGAAGCCAGCGAATTGCGACGACAGAGCGGTGACGAGGATTCCGAGCGCCTGGACCCACATTCCGCTCGCGATCAGCCATTTACGGCCGATCCTGTCCGACAAGGCGCCGGTGACGAGCTGGCTGGCTCCCCACACGGCAGGGTAGATGGCAGCGAGCGCTCCGATCGTGGCGAGGCCCATGCCCGCGGCTGCGAAGATCAACGGGAACAGGCCCCAGGCGAGGCCGTCGTTGAGGTTGTTGACCAGGCCCGCCTGGGTCGCCGACGACAGGTTCCTGTCGCGCCAGCTGGTGCGCTGGAAGACTTCCAGCTGGCTGACCGGCACGCTTGTCCTGCCGCCGTCGGCAAGCCCCGATTCGTGAGCCGCATGGCCCCGGGTTTCGCGGACCACGAAGGCCGAGAGGAGAAAGCCGCAGACGACGAAGGCGATCCCGAGGTAGAAGGGCTCGGGCCTGAGCCCGTGGGTGGCGGCGATATAGCCGGTCGCCCAGGCGGCGAGCGCGACCGCGAAATAGCCGGCGAATTCGTTGAGGCCCATCGCCAGACCGCGGCTCTTCGGCCCGGCGAGGTCGATCTTCATGATGACCGCGGTGGACCAGGTGAGCCCCTGGCTGACCCCCAGGAAAACGTTGGCGACGATCACCCATTCCCAGCTCGGCGCCCACATCAGCAGGAAGGGGACCGGGGCGGCGACGACCCAGCCGGCGACCAGCACCGGCTTTCGGCCCCAGCGATCGCCGAGCCGGCCGGCGATGTAGTTCGACACCGCCTTGGTAATCCCGAAGACGGCGATGAACGACAGGATCGCGGTTCGCTCCGCGAGTCCGAACTCGCTCTCGGCGAGCGCCGGAAGGATGCTTCGCTCGATCCCGACCATCCCGCCGACGAAGGCGTTGACGAGGACGAGAAGCGAGAATTGGGGGAGGTTGGCCGTCAGGCCGAGTCGCGGCGGTGATTGTCTCAATTGTGTCTCCGCGACGGTGGGATTGCAGTGCTCGCCAGTCCCCCGGACTGGCTGCGCGCTACAAAATTTCGAACAGCCCCGCAGCGCCCATTCCGCCGCCGACGCACATCGTGACGACGACATATTTCGCACCCCGGCGCTTGCCCTCGATCAGCGCATGGCCGGTCAGTCGAGCGCCCGACATGCCGTAGGGATGGCCGATGGAGATGGCGCCGCCGTCGACGTTCAGCCGGTCTGAGGGGATGCCGAGCTTGTCCTTGCAGTAGAGCACCTGGACCGCGAAGGCCTCGTTGAGCTCCCAAAGGCCGATGTCCTTGACCTTGAGGTCGAACTTTTCGAGCAGCACCGGGATGGCGAAAATCGGGCCGATCCCCATTTCGTCCGGCTCCGCGCCATGGACTGCCATTCCGACATAGCGGCCGAGCGGCTCGAGCCCGCGCTTCTCGGCAATCGAGGCCTCCATGACGACGCAGGCCGAGCTTCCGTCCGACAGCTGGCTGGCGTTGCCCGCCGTAATCGAGGTGTCCGGCCCGAGCACCGGCTGGAGCTGCGAGAGGCCCTCGAGATTGGTGTCCGGCCGGTTGCCCTCGTCCTTCTCGATCGTCACTTCCTTGTTCGAAGTCTCGCCGGTCGCCTTGTCCTTCACGATCATCGTCGTGGTGACCGGGACGATTTCGTCGTCGAACCTTCCGTCTGCCTGGGCGGCTGCTGTCCGCTGCTGCGACTGGAGCGCATATTCGTCCTGCTGCCGGCGCGATATCCCGTAGCGCTGGGCGACCGTCTCGGCGGTCTGGAGCATCGGCATGTAGATCGCCGAATGCATGCCCACGAGCTCCATGTCCGGCTGGACCCGCATCTCCGCGGTCTGGACGGTGCTGATCGATTCGAGCCCGCCCGCGACGACGATGTCCTGCCGGTCGACGATGACCTGCTTGGCCGCGGTTGCGATCGCCATCAGCCCGGACGCGCACTGGCGGTCGATCGACATGCCCGGCGTCGACACCGGCAGGCCGGCGCGAAGCGCGACGAGGCGGCCGATATTGGGCGCCTGGCTTCCCTGCTGAAGCGCCGCGCCGATGATGCAATCCTCGACCTCGCCCGCCTCGATCCCGGCGCGCTCGACCGCCGCCTTTACGGCGTGGGAGCCAAGCGTCGGCCCGACGGTAGCGTTGAAGGCCCCGCGATAGGCCTTGCCGATCGGGGTTCGTGCAGTGGAAACGATTAGAGCCTCGCGCGCCATTTGAGCTCTCCTCAGCTATAAACCAGTGTCAACCATTGCGCCCAAAGCGCCGGCTTGTCTTCCCCCTCGATCTCGACCGTGACGTCGTGATTCAAGAGGATCAGCCCCGCCGCTTTCTCCTCAACCGACTGGAGCGAGAAGCGGCCCCGGACTCGCTTGCCCGAACTGACCGGCGCCAGGAAACGGACCCGGTCGAAGCCGTAGTTCACCACCATCTTCACCGGGCCGGGTATCAGCATTGCGTCGGCGGCCATGCGCGACAAAAGGGACAGCGACAAGAAGCCGTGGGCGATCGTCCCTTTGAACGGCGTCTGGGCGGCCAGGAGCGGATCGACGTGGATGAACTGCCGGTCCTCGGTCACGTCGGCGAAAGCGTCGATCCGCGCCTGGTCGAGATCAAGCCAGTCGGAGATGCCGATCTCCTCGCCCACTCGGTTGCGAATCTCGTCCAGCGACGCGATCGGCATCAGCGCTTTTTCGATCCGTCCGACTCAGGGGCTGGTGGCGCCGCCTGCGGCAGGTAAGAGGGATAGGGCATGATCATCGTGCCGTCGGGCGCCGAGGTAAAGGTCGTCTGGGTCGGATAGGCGAACTCGATCCCCTGGGCCCTGAACGCGCGCATCAGATTGGCGAGGATCGCGGTCCGGTCGGCGCCGACCATGCGGATGTCGACCGTCGCCGATTCGAACAGCAATTGGAAATCGATGCTCGAGTCTCCGAAACCGGTCGCCGAGCAGCGGACGAAGCGGCATCCGCTGCGGCTCTCGACGACGCTTCGGGCGAGCTCGGGCACCTGTTCGATCACGTCGGGCGGAGTCTGATAGATGAGGCCGAAGGTGAAGGTCGTCCTTCGGCTGTCGCCGCCCGCGAAATTGTGGATTTCCTGCTCGAGAAGCTGGGTGTTCGCCATCACCAGCGTCTCTCCCTCGAGCGAGAGAAGCCTGGTGGTCTTGAGGCCGATCTTCTCGACCGTTCCGATGCTTGTCCCGTAGCGGATCGTGTCTCCGCGCCGGAACGGCCGGTCGAACAGGATCGCAAGGGCCGCGAACAGGTCCGAGAAAATGCCCTGGGCGGCAAGGCCGATGGCGATGCCGCCAATTCCAAGACCGGCGATCAAGGCGGTGACGTTGACCCCGAGATTGTCGAGAATGACGATGATCGCGATCGCGAACAGCGCGATGCTCACCAGCACCCGAATGACCGACATTGCGTTGGCAATGCCGCTTTCGGACGGATCCTCGGCGGCTGCCGCCCGCCGTTCGATCATCCCGAGGACGAGCTCGCGGGCCCACACCGCGCCCTGCAGG
>DATKAY010000040.1:0-3824 GCA_035514495.1 Sphingomicrobium sp.
TGATAGGTATCGAGCTGGTCCTGTCGCCGAGCGAGTTGGACGAAAAACTGGGCCAAGGTGATGACCGCGCCGGCAGCGATGATCGCCACCCCGATGAGTTCGATCCCCCGGATCGCCGCAACCACGAATTCGTTGTGAAACTCGAGCATCTTGCCGCTCCTACTTGGCGGCTTTGCGCAAGGCCAGCCGGACCAGCGCGTCGAGCCCGGCGTCTTCGCCGAGCTCGTCCAAAGCGGCGTTGACGGCGATGCTCGCTTGCGCCGGCTTGAACCCGAGGTTGGCGAGCGCCGACACCGCATCGGCGGCGGCCCCGGCGCGCGGCAGCGGCGCCGCCCCGCCGAGCCCGCCGGCAGGGCCGAGCTTGCCCTTGAGCTCGTTGGCGATCCTTGCCGCGAGCTTCGGGCCGACTCCGTTGGCGCGGCCGATCATCGCCTTGTCGTCCTGGGCAATTGCGCGCGCCAGCTCGTCGGGCGAAAGCGTCGACAATATGGCAAGCGCCAGCCGTCCCCCGACCCCCTGGACCGAAGTGAGCGAGCGGAACACATCGCGCTCCTGCGCCGAGCCGAAGCCGAACAGGGTCCAGGCGTCCTCGCGGACCTGAAGCTCGGTCAAAACCAGGACTTCACCGCCGGCCGGCCCGAGCGTGTCGAGGGTGCGGGCGCTGCACAGCACCTGATAGCCGATTCCGCCGACGTCGATCCCCGCGGTCTCGGCGCCGGTTTCGGCGAGTATTCCGGAAAGTCGGGCGATCATGTCTGAAGCGTAATGCCCGACCGCCTGCTCGCCAAGTGGTGCGCGTGGGTGATTGCGACGGCAAGCGCATCGGCGGCGTCGGGCCCGGCGATCGTCGTTCCGGGGAGAAGGCGCGAAACCATCGCGTGGACCTGCACCTTTTGGGCGCCTCCGGTGCCGACCACCGCCTTCTTCACCAGCCGAGCCGCATATTCCCCGACCGAAAGGCCCGAACGGGCGGCGATCATCAGCGCCACCCCGCGCGCCTGTGCGAGCTTCAGGGTCGATTGCGGGTTCTTGTTGACGAACACTTCCTCGACCGCGGCGCAATCCGGCCGGCGCTCCCCGATCAGCGCCTCGAGCTGTTCGGCGAGGCTCGCAAGCCGCTCGGGCAGGGGAGCCGAGGCGTTAGTTTTCAGCTGGCCGTTGGCGATGTGGGAAAGGCGGTTGCCCTCGGCACGGATCATTCCCCAGCCGGTGGTGCCGAGCCCGGGATCGAGGCCCAAGATCACCATCGGCCCATGTTCAGCCCAGCCGCTCCAGCTCGTCGTCCGGCACCCGCTCATTGCCCCAGACGGTTTGGACGTCGTCATCCTCGTCGAGCCCGTCCAGCAGCCGAAGCAATTGCTCGGCGTCTTCCCCGCGCACCTCGACCTCGGTCTGCGGCCGCCAGGCGAGCTTCGTGCTGTCCGCCTCGCCGAGCCGGTCCTCGAGCGCCTTGGCGACAGAATGGAGATCGTCGACATTCGTCCAGATGCGATGGCCGGTCTCGTCGGATTCGATATCCTCGGCGCCCGCTTCGAGCGCCGCCTCGAGCACCTTGTCGCCGCTTCCCGTGCTTGCCGGATATTCGATCAGCCCGAGCCGTTCGAACCCGTGGCTGACCGATCCCGACGCGCCCAGATTGCCGCCGTTCTTGGAAAAGATGGTCCGGATGTTGGTCGCGGTGCGGTTGCGGTTGTCGGTCAGCGCCTCGACGATCAGCGCTACCCCGGCCGGGCCGAAGCCCTCGTAGCGAAGCTCCTCGTAATTCTCGACATCGCCTCCGCAAGCCTTGTCGATCGCCCGCTGGATATTGTCCTTGGGCATCGACTGGGCCTTGGCGGCCAGCACCGCTGCCCGAAGCCGCGGATTCATGTCGGGATCGGGAAGGCCGGACTTGGCGGCGACGGTAATCTCGCGCGACAATTTGGAGAACATCGTTGAGCGCTTTTTGTCCTGCGCGCCCTTGCGATGCATGATGTTCTTGAACTTGGAATGACCCGCCATCGGCTATCCCTTACTCCAGGCCGAGCGCGACGCGATAGGTTTCCAGGATTGCATCCTGCTCCTGCCGGGTGTGCGATTCCATCTTCCGGAGCCGAACCACCATCCGCATGATCTTCGGGTCGTAGCCGTTCGCCTTCGCCTCGGCATAGACGTCCCCGACATCGTCCGCGATCGCCTTCTTCTCCTCCTCCAGCCGCTCGATTCGTTCGATGAACAGGCGCAGCTGGTCGGCCGCAACCTGTCCCCCATGCGCACGTTCTCCGGAAGCGCGCGACGATCCATCGTCCGCCATGTCTAACTCCGCCTTGTCAGATTCGCCGCAGCGTGTAGGCGAGGGCGCCTGGCCGCTCAAGCGGTTGAACCGTCACATCGAGCCGCTATTGGCCGGCAAAGGGCAGCGAAAGGAGCCGATGAGCAAGATTCTCGAGCCGCGGGCGCGCAAGGTGAAGATCATCGCGACTCTGGGACCGGCGACGAGCAGCCCCGAAATGATCCGAAGGCTCGTTCTTGCCGGAGCGGATGCCTTCCGGATCAACATGAGCCACGGGACCCACCCGGAAAAGGCCGAATTGGTCGAAGCGATCCGGGCGCTCGAGAAGGATCTTCGCCGCCCGACCACCATCCTGTTCGACCTCCAGGGGCCAAAGCTCAGGGTCGGGGCCTTCGAGGGTGGGTCCGCCGAAGTCGAGACCGGCGAGCTTTTCATTCTCGATGGCGACCCGACGCCCGGCAATTCCAAACGGGTCGAGCTTCCCCATCCCGAGCTGTTCGAGGCGATCGGCGAAGGCGACCGGCTGCTCATCGACGACGGTCGGGTCCAGCTAAGGGCGATCGAGTCGAAGAGCGACAGGATCACCGCCGAGGTGCTGGTCGGCGGAACGCTCTCCGACAACAAGGGCGTGAACGTGCCCGAGGTCGTCGTTCCGATTCCGGCGATGACCGAAAAGGACCACGCCGATCTGGAGTTCGCGCTCGAACAACAGGCGGATTGGATCGCTTTGTCCTTCGTCCAGAGGCCCGAGGATGTCAGCGAGGCGCGAGCGCTGATCGGCAACCGGGCCTCGCTGATGGCGAAGATCGAGAAACCCGCGGCGATCGACCATCTCGAGGCAATCATCGGGCTTGCCGACGGCGTGATGGTGGCGCGCGGCGATCTCGGGGTCGAGCTTCCGCCCGAGGCGGTTCCGCCGCTCCAGAACAGGATCGTCGCCACCGCCCGGCATTTCGGCAAGCCGGTCGTGGTCGCCACCCAGATGCTCGAATCCATGGTTTCCTCACCGACCCCGACCCGGGCCGAAGTGAGCGATGTCGCGACCGCCATCTACGAGGGCGCCGACGCGGTCATGCTGTCGTCGGAAAGCGCGACCGGCGACTATCCGTGCGAAGCGGTCGAGATGATGGACCGGATCGCCAAAAGCGCCGAGGGCGACCCCATCTATTCGGCCCGGATCCACTTCACGCAGACCAAGCTGGAGCCGACCACCGCCGACGCGCTTGCCGGCTCGGCCCGGCACATCGCCAACACGATCTCGGCGACCGCGATGCTGTGCTACACGAGCTCCGGGTCGACCGCCTGGAGGATCGCTCGCGAACGCCCGGCGGTGCCGCTGCTGGCGCTGAGCCATTCGCACGTCACGGCCAGGCGCCTGGGGCTTGTGTGGGGAGTTCTCGCGGTGCACACGCGCGACGTCTCCAGCTTCGAGGAAATGGTCGAGAAGGCCAAGAGGATGGCGCTTCGAAACCGGATCGCCAAGGGCGGCGACCGGCTGGTGATCATGGCCGGGGTCCCGTTCGGAACGCCCGGATCGACCAACGTCATCCAC
>DATKAY010000041.1:0-3523 GCA_035514495.1 Sphingomicrobium sp.
GGTGGCCAGCCCCTCTTCGTCGAGCTCTTGCCCGACCAGCTCGCGAAGCTCCCGGTCGCTCGGCTTGAGCAGGAAAATTCCGCCCTCATCCAGCGCCGAGCGAAGCTCCGCGCCCGAGGTATCGAGGACATAGCGGGTTCCGCTCGGTCGAAGAGCGCGCGACAGCGAAGCGTAGAAATCGTCCGGGACTCCGCGGGGAAGCGAACCGCTCGCGACGAAATAGGCTGACTTCAGGCTGGTGGATCGCCTGAGCGCCTCGCGCCACTCCTCCTCGAGCACTTCGGGCCCTTCGGGAACGAAGCGATATTCAATTCCCGTCGCCCGCTCGTTGACCGCCAGGCTCATCCGGGTGTCACCCTCGATTGCAACGCAGTCGCGCTCCATCCCGAAATGGCCGAGAATCTCGTTGAGCGCGCCGCCCGTCGCTCCGCCGGCGAGGTAGATTGCCCGGACCGCGACTCCAAACTCGCAAAGCATCTTGGCGACGTTCACGCCGCCGCCGCCCGCCTCGATCTGCTGGCCGTAGATTCGAGTCTTCTGGGTCGGCCGAACCTCGTCCGCGTCGCTCGACACGTCGATGGCCGGGTTCAGAGTCAGCGTTGCGAAATCGCAAGCCATCAGCCGGCCCGCCGGCAATGTTCTTGGGCGAACGCAACGGCGGCGCCAAACAGGCCCGCCTCTTTGTTTGCAAGCAGCTTGACCGGAATCTCGCTCATCCTTCTCTCGAAACGGCCCTTTGCGACGAACCGGTCGCGAAAGCCCGACTGTCCAATTTTGTCCTTGAGCAAAAGCCCGACCCCGCCGCCAATCACCACAGCAACCGCTCCATGGGCAAGCGCGAGATCGCCGCAGATGCTTCCGAACGAAAGGCAGAAGCGCTCGAGCGCCTGCACCGCAAGCGCGTCGCTGCCCTCGATCGCCGCCGCCCAGAGCGCTCTTTCGTCGCGGATGGTCAGCTTTTGCCCTTCGACAAGGCCGAGCAGGTCGTAAATGTTCGCCAGCCCCGGTCCGGAGATGATCCGCTCGACAGACACTCGGCGGAACCGGCCCCGTAGCTCGACAAGCAGGCGGTCCTCGAGCGGATCGACCGGGGCAAAGTCGATATGCCCGCCTTCGGTCTCGACGACCTCATAGGGTTCGCTCGCCTTGCGGACGAGCGCCGCGACGCCAAGGCCGGTCCCCGGCCCGATGATGCTGATCACCCCCTTGTCCGGAAGCGGGACATCGGGGCCGCACAGATGGTGGAGCTCGCTCGCCTCGCACATCGCGACCGCATGAGCGACGGCCGCGAAGTCGTTGACAATTGTCAACTTCTCCAGTCCCAGCTCGTCGCGGATTTGCTCGCGCCGGATCTGCCACGGGTTATTGGTGAGCTTGAGCATTTCGCCTCCGACCGGGCCGGCAAAGGCGATTACGAGGTCGCGCGGCATTTCGCCGCCGCTTCGCCTTTCGAACTCGCGCCATGCGTTGGGAAAGGTGGCGTAGCCCGCGGTTTGCAGGGTCACCGGTTCGGACAGGCTCGTCACCCGGCCGCCGTCCAGCCTGGCGAGCGCGAAGCGGGCGTGGGTTCCGCCGATGTCCGCAGTGACGATCACTTGCATCTAGGTCGAGACAGGAGAGCGGCCTTCGCTAGCGGACGCGATGGAAATTGCCCAGAAGGCATTCCGGATAAGCCGCCAGGCCGGTAGCCTGCGCTTCGACCGGATCGAAAATCTTCACCCGGTCGCCCTGGCAAAGGCGGCTCCCTTCCCCTCCCGACGTCACCGCGACGACGCCGAGCTCTCCAAGGCGTTCGATCCCGGGACAGGCGCTGGCGAACTGGTTCCGATAGACCGCTCCGCCCAGCAGCTCGAAGTCCACCGCCGAGGCGCCGGCGAGCCGGCGGGAGAGGATCTGGTCCGATGGAATGCATCGCGCCACCGGCCCGAGGGCCTCGCCCGCGATTGCCTGGGTCGCGACGGGTTGCTGGGCGCATCCGCAAAGGAGAGCGGCGATGACCAGACCGGCCGATTCAACTCTCATCATGTCTCATCCTCCTGCCAGGGCGTGGTGACGGACGCCGGCAGCCTCGCCGGCGCGGCGGCAAAGGCTGCCGCAATTGCCTCGCGCAAAGGCTTGGGCCGGAATTTCAGATCGTAGGGAGTGCCGCGCTTGATCGAGCGGTCCTTCCGCGGATCGAAACCGGTCAGCCAGCTGTAGCGATCGACCATTCCCCATGCGAGCACGTCTCGAAGCTGCGGGTAGGAGAACATCACGTCAAGATAGGCGCGCGCATAATCGGCGACCATCCGGTCGCGCACGGCGATATCGTCCGGGGCTTTCTTGTCGTTGACGTCGAACTCGGTGATGACGAGGCCGTAGCCCATCGCGACGACCTCGTCGAGAAAGCGCCTCCAGGGCCCCTCCGATTCGCGAACGATTGCGGCCACCGGCTGTTCCTTGAGAAGCCGGATATGCGACTGGATTCCCAGGCTATCGACCGGGGTGCCTCGCTTTCGAAAGCCTTCGAGAAGCCGAAGCACGCCGGCCATGTGCGTGGGGTCCTCGCCGGTCAGCTCCCAGCTCATGTAATCATTGTAGACCAGCTCGGCTTGCGGAGCTTCCGCCTTGGCGGTGTGGAACATCAAATCGAGCATTGCCTCGCCGCCCATCGCCTTGGTGACGACGGTCTCGCGAATTTTTCCGGTCTCCGGGTCCACCGCCTCGTTGACGACATCGTAGGAATAGATTCGGTTGCCGTAGCGGCGAAGAACGGTCCGGACGTGCTCGGCGAGCATCGCCGCTGCGGCACTCGCCGGACGGCTGCCGAAGTCATGCTCGACCAGCCATTTGGGGTACCATTTCTGGGGAAGCCAGAAGAGCGTGTGAGCGCGCAATTCCATTCCCTCGCGCATCGCATAATCGACGATGGCGTCGAACTGGCGGAAGTCGAAGCTGTCCGGGCCGGGCCTGACCCATTGCCACTTCAGCTCGTTTTCGGGGACCAGCAGGCCCGCCTCATGCTCGAGAATCGACGCATAGGCGGGGTTGGCAAAGCTGGCGCGGTCGGCGCCCTTCTCTCCCCAAGCGATTGCCGAGCCGAACCGCCGCCCTTTTCGAGTCGCGATATTGTTGAGGCCTGGCGGGGGCGCGGCGAGCGCGGCGAGCTGCGCATTCGCCCCGGTCGCGGCTCCCGCAGCCAAAGCGGCGGCGATCGCCTGCCGCCTGTTCAGCAAGAATCTTTTGGTGTCGCTCGCCATGGCCCTGCTCTCCCGAAACTTGATTTACTTTGATAGCGCTAACATCCTGGGTCCGGCATCTCAACGCGATTGTCCGGCTTTTCGTCCCTGGAGGGATCATGCGCGCACTCACTCTTGTCATCCTGGTTCTGGCCCTGGCGGCTCCGTCGAACGCCCGCGCCGAAGACGGTTACGACCTGTGGTTGCGTTATGCTCCCGTCACATCGCAGGCGCGCGAACATTATCGGCAGCGCGCCACAGCGATCATGGTTCCGAACGCCACGCCGACGCTCGCCATCGCCGGG
>DATKAY010000042.1:0-6922 GCA_035514495.1 Sphingomicrobium sp.
GGACGGCACTCTATTTGCACCAGTCGGCAGGGGTCGATGTTCTCGGAATAACCCTGTCGGAACAGCAGCTTGCCGTTGCCCTCCGGCGTGCGCAGGAGGCCGGGGTGGCGCAGCATGTGCGGTTCGAGCTGATCGATTACCGGCTGGTAGAAGGCCAATTCGACCGGATCGTGTCGGTGGGCATGTTCGAGCATGTCGGGGTGAAGCATTACGACGAGTTCTTCGCCGCCTGCCACCGCCTGCTCAAGCCCGACGGGGTGATGCTGCTTCACACCATCGGTCGGCTCGGCTCGACCAGCGGCGTGCCCGACCCGTTCACCGACAAGTGGATTTTCCCGGGCCATTACCTGCCGTCGCTGAGCCAGATGAGCGCGGCCAGCGAGAGGGCGCGGCTGATCGCAAGCGACGTGGAGACGCTTCGGCTCCATTATGCCCACACGCTTCGTCACTGGCTCAGCCGAGTCCATGACAATCGGGAGAAGATCGAGGCGATGTACGACGCCCGCTTCTTCCGGATGTGGGAATTCTATTTGTGCGGCGGGATCGTGATGTTCGAGAACGGCGCCGGCTGCAATTACCAGGTCCAGTACATCCGAGACCGGCGCGCCTTGCCGATCACCCGCGATTACATGGCCCGGGCCGAACAGCGGCTCAAGCCGAAGGCGGAGCCGAAGAAAAAAGGCCCGGCCAACAACGGCCAGGCCCCTTCCTTTAAAAAAGTGCCCGCCTAGCCGGCCGGCTTGTCGAGCATCTTCTCGTGCATCTTGGCGCGCATCGCCTCATGAGCGGCGCGCATTTCCTCGGCGGTCAGAATGCCGTCGCGGTCGGTGTCGGCTTTGTCGAAGCGGGCAAGGGCGGCATTGGTCGCTTCTTCGAGCGAAACCCGGCCGTCATTGTCGGTATCGGCGATTTCGAACATCCGGGGCCCAAGCGGTCCATGGCCCATGCGCATCTGGCGATGCTTGGCCATTTTTTCGGCCATCGCCTTGTGAGCGGCGTCGAATTCCGCCCGGCTGATCGAGCCGTCCTTGTCGGCGTCCATCCGGTCGAACATCTTGTCGTGGCCGCCCATCTTCATCTTCCGCTTCTCGGCCTTCATCGCCTCGGCCTCGGCCTTGGTGACGAAGCCGTCCTTGTCGGCGTCGAGCTTGGCGAAATGCTCCTGAACCCTGGCGACGACCGCGGCCCTCGTCATCGGAGCCTTGTGCATCGCCTTGGCTCCATCGGCACCGGCCTGGGCGAGCGCCGGACCGACTGCGAGCGTGGCAATCGCGGCGGCGGAAACGAATAGAGCTTTCATCGGATAATCCCTCCTTGGTCGACGAATTCGTCGAGGATAAGCCATTGAAGCTGACTCGCGGTTGAACGGGGCCGCGCTTGCGGGCAGAGCTTCGCCATGGGGAGGGAAGCAAAGGGCGCGGCCGCAACCGCACAAGCCGGGGTCGGCCCCAGTGGCGGGCGGGGCGGCGGCCAAGGTGGCGAATGGTGGGGACGCCCGGCGGTTCTCGCCGCGGTCATCTGGCTGTCGGCTTTGCCGTTGCTCTATCCCGAAATCCCGCCTCTGGTCGACCTTCCCGGCCACATGGGCCGCTACCGGGTCCAGCTCGACCTCACCCACTCCCCCTGGCTTGGCGAGTTCTACGGCTTCGAATGGGCGGCAATCGGCAATCTGGGGGTCGATCTGCTGGTGATGCCGCTCGCACCTCTGGTCGGCCTGGAGCCGGCGGTGAAGCTGATCGTTGTGTCGATCCCGCCGCTGACCGTCGCCGGTTTCCTGTTGGTTGCCCGCGAGGTTCACGGGCGAATCCCGCCGACCGCCTATTTCGCAATTCCCTTCGCCTACGGTCACCCGTTCCTGTTCGGATTCGTCAATCACGCTTTGTCGATGGCGCTCGCCTTTCTCGCCTTCGCCTTGTGGCTGAGGCTCGCCCGGACCGGCCGGCTGCGGCTTCGCGCGGCGCTGTTCGTTCCGATCTCGCTGATCCTGTTCTTCACCCATATCTATGGCTGGGGAGCGCTCGGGCTGATGTGCTTTTCGGCCGAGGCCGTCCGCCAGCGCGACAAGGGCGCCGGCTGGCTGCGCTCCTCGGCTGTTGCGGCCCTGCACGCCTCGGTGATGGCGCTTCCGCTGGTCATCATGCTTGCCTGGCGAAGCGGAGCCGGCACCGGGGACACCGGCGACTGGTTCAAAATGGAGGCCAAGCTCCTGTGGCTGAAAACCGCGCTTCGGGACCGGTGGGAGCTGTTCGACTTCGCCTCGATTATCCTGGTTGTGCTGCTGCTCGTCGAAGCCCGGCGCAATCCCCGACTGGCCTTCTCGCGCAACCTCGCTTTTTCGGGGCTCGTGCTGCTGGCGGTCTTCCTTTTGCTCCCGCGGGTCATCTTCGGCTCCGCTTATGCCGACATGCGCCTGGTCCCCTACATCTTCGCAATCCTCGTCCTTGCCATCCGCTTCAAGGGCGAGACGATGAACGCTCTGGCGACCGCTTTTGCGGTGGGCGGCCTCGCCTTTGCCGCGGTCCGGATCGCAGCAACGACCGCGAGTTTTGCGATTGCCGATCACGACCAGCAGGCCAAGCTCGAAGCGCTCGAGCATCTGCCGATGGGCGCTCGCGTCGTCAGCCTCGTCGCTCTGCCGTGCGACGATTTTTGGGCATTGCCCCGAAACACGCATCTTGGCGGCATGGTCATCGTCCGCCGCCACGGCTTTTCCAACGACCAGTGGATCGCCGAGGGCACCAACCTTTTGCAGCTCAGGCACCGGGCGGCCGGAGAATTCGCGGCCGACCCGTCACAAATCGTCCGGCCGAGCGCCTGTGACGCGGAGCGCAGAAGCATCGAGGAGGCGCTTGCCTCGCTTCCGGCAAGCGCGTTCGACTATCTGTGGCTGATCGATCCCCCGGCCTTCGACCGGCAATTGCTCGGCAAGGCGATGCCGGTATGGGTTGGAGAAGGCTCGGCGCTCTACCGGCTCGATGGGGGCTAGGGCGACTTTTGAAGGACCCAGCCCTGGGTCCACAGCAGGCCGCCCAGCAGCGGCAACGGACGAAGCAGCCGCTCGGCTGCTCGAAGCAGGCGCGCCCCGGGCCTTCCGCCGAATTCCGCGATTCCCGGGAGGTAAAAACCGAAATTGCGCCGTTGCAGCGGAACGAAGCCGGCGTTGCGAAGCTGGCGGCCAAGCGCGCCGGCGGTCAGCAGGTTGATATGCCCGAGCTCGTCGGCGCTTCCGTAGAGCCTTCGGGCGAGCGCCAGCATCGGTTTAAAGCGCAACAGCCGCGCCCCGAGCTCGACGGTCGAATAGCGCTGCGGGGTCGTCAGGATCAGCACTCCCCCCGGGCGGAGCGAATCGTGAAGCGCCGCGAGCATCGCGGGCGATTTGTCGGGGGGCACGTGCTCGAGCACCTCCGAGCAGATGGCGAGGTCGTGATCGCCAAGCCCGAGGGGCTCGGTGGCGTCCTTCAAATGTATGGCCACGGCTTGAAGCGGGCGGACGTTCTCCAAAAAGGCCGGGTTGATGTCGACCGCCGAAACCAGCCGGTCCTGCCGGGCGAGCTCCTCGGTGAAAATCCCGCAGCCGACACCGACCTCGAGCACACGATCGCCCGGACGGCTGTACGCGAAGACCTGCTCCAAAACCCAGTCGCGCCGGTCGCAGTGGAGCTGCCGGCGAGTCGGGTTGCGGTCGACATACAGCTGCCGCTGGAACTCGACGTCGCTTTGGCGGCTGGCCTGCGCGCTGCCGGTCATGGAGTGTCCCCGATGGTCTCGCGAACGACATAGACCGGGCGCTGCTTGGTCTCGGTGAAAATCCGGCCGACATATTCGCCGAGGATTCCGAGCGACAGGAGCTGGAGCCCGCCGAGGAACAGGACCGCGACCATCAGCGACGCATATCCGGGCACCGCGATCCCGAACATCAAGGTGCGAATGACGATCAGCACCGCATAGGCCAGCGCCAATATGGCGACACTTGCTCCGATATAGCTCCACACCCGAAGCGGGATCGTCGATGCCGAAGTGATTCCATCGAGGGCGAAGGACCACAGCCTGCGGTACCGGAACTTGCTGCTGCCGACGCTTCGGGCGTCGCGCGTGTAGCTGACCGACGCCTGCTTAAAACCGGCCCAGGCGAACAGGCCCTTCATGAACCGGTTGCGCTCGGGCATCGAGCGGATCACGTCGACCACCTTTCGGTCGAGCAGCCGGAAATCGCCGGCATGCTCCGGGATCTTGTCCTCGGACAGCAAATTGTGGGCCCGGTAATAGAGATCGGCGGTCAGCCGCTTGGGAAGGCTGTCGGCCCGGCGGTCGCTTCGCACCCCGTAAACGATCTCGAAGCCGTCCCTCCACCTGGCGACCATCTCGGGAAGCACTTCGGGCGGGTCCTGGAGATCGACGTCCAGCGGGACGACGGCCTGCCCCCGGGCGAAGTCCAGCCCGGCCGAAAGCGCCGCTTCCTTGCCGAAATTGCGCGACAGCGACACCGCCCGGACGCGCGGATCGGCCGAGTTCTGCCGGCGGATCCTCTCGAGCGTGGAATCACTGCTGCCGTCGTCGACGAACAGGATCTCGAACGCCGCTCCGGCGATTGTTTCGAGCACCGGCTTGAGCCGGTCGATGCACGAGTCGATCGACGCTTCCTCGTCCTTGACCGGGATCACGACCGAAATCTCAACGCCGGTCATCCGAACACCCATCGCCGGTGCAGAAGGAAGGTCAGCACCGGAGTTATGAAGATAATCGGGATCACCGGCCACCATGTCGGCCCGCCAAGCTGCTTGACCAGCAACCAGACGAAGAACTGGTTGGTGACGAAGCCCGCCATATTGACCATTGAGAAGCGCAACAGGCGCACATGCTGCCGATCCCGTTCCCCATGGCCGCTGAAGCTGAACTCCCCATGGGTGAAGTAGCCGACGAAGGTGAAGACGACAAAGACGATGGTCAGCGACACCATCGGGTCGACGTTCCCAAATTCCGCGATTGCCCAGTAGCTGGCGGCGACGAGCAACGTGATGACGGAGCCGGCCAGGCCATAGCGGGCAGCCTGGCCGATCATGCCTTTGCCCCATTCCTCGCGAGCCTGCCGAAATAACACCGGAAACATCCTACCATAGGGCTGCTTGTTCTTTGCTTTCGAGCGGCTACAGCGCGAAACATGCCCGAGCGCAAGGACGACGTACCGGTAGAGCGCATCCTCGCGTTTCTGGAGCGACACTGGAAGCTCGTCATTGCGGGCGCCTGGTTATTGTTCGCCGCCTGGTTCCTCTACAGCCGCTGGACTCAGATCCAGGTCTTCGGCCTCACCGACACCGACGACAATATGCGGATGATGCAGGTCAGGGCGCTGCTAGACGGCCAGGACTGGTTCGACCTTCGCCAGTACCGTGTGAGTGCGCCGCTCGGCGCCAACATGCACTGGAGCCGCCTCGTCGACCTGCCGCTCGCCGGGCTCATCCTCGCGCTTGGACCCTTCCTGGGCGGTCCGGAAGCGGAAAGGGTCGCGGTCGCCTTGGCGCCGATCCTTCCCTATTTCGTCCTGCTGTTCGCCCTGGCGCTCACCGCGCGGCGGCTGATCGACCCGCGCGCCTTCATCCTTCCGGTCATCGCGATGATCCTGGCGGGGCTGGCCAACGGCATGTTCATGCCGACCCGGATCGACCACCACGGCTGGCAGCTGGCGCTGCTGTCGGTGGCAATCGCCGGGCTCGTCGATCCTCGGCGGGTGCGGGGCGGGATCACCCTGGGAATCAGCACGGCCCTGTCCTTCGCGATCGGGGTGGAGATGCTGATCTATCTTGCCATCGCCGGCGCCGCGGTCGCCTTGTTCTGGGTTGCCGACGGCAAGGAGCGGCCAAGGGTGATCGCTTATGCATCGAGCCTGGGGGGCACGATTGCATTCTCCTTCCTGGCCTTCGCCTCCTACGACAACCGGCTGCCGCTTTGCGATGCGCTCACCCCGGTCTGGCTGTCGAGCCTTTTGCTGGCGAGCGCGTTTCTTTTGCTGCTGGCGCTGGCCAGCCCCGCCGACTGGAGGCTCCGGCTGGCGCTGGGGGCCGGAGCGGCGGCTTTGGTCGCGCTGTTTCACGCCGCCGCCTGGCCGCATTGCATCACTCGCCTCGAAGGCGTTTCGCCGGAGGTTTACGATTTGTGGCTGAGCAAGGTCCGCGAGGCGCGGGCCGTCTATACCCACGGCTGGCGGACCGTCGCGCTGATCATCGCCTTGCCGGCCACCGGCCTTGTCGGCTGGGGGCTGCTCGCCTGGCGCAACCGGGTCGATGCCGACCTATTCAGGCGGACGATCGCGGCGGCGCTCCCGGCCTTGGTCGCGATGGCGCTTTTGTTCTGGCAGACCAGGACGGGCCCCGCCGCCCAGATGCTTTCGGTCGTCGGAGCGGTGTCGATCGTCTGGATCTTCGCTCCGATGCTCGACAAAATCCGCAACCCGGTCCTTCGGCCGGTCGCGGTCGCCGCGGCGGCGCTGATCGGGCTTGGCGCGGTCGTCCCGCTCGGCCTCAAGCTCGCCCCGGCGAACAAGGCGAGCGAGCGGGATGCGAAGATCAATCGCGCCAATCGGTTGTGCAACCACATCGGCTCCTACCGGCCGATAGCGAAGCTTGAGAAGGCCACAATTTTCACCTTCGTCGATACTGCGCCGCGGCTGATCACCGTCACTCACCACGATTCGATCATCGGCCCCTATCACCGCAACGGGCAGCAGATCGCCGATGCGATGAAGGCGTTCCGGGGCGATGCAGGGCAGGCGCGCTCGATTTTCGACAAATACGGGGCGGATTATCTGCTGACCTGCCCGAATTCCTCGACGACCACGATCTTCCTGTCGGAAGCGCCCGACGGATTTTACGCGCAGCTGTCGAAGGGGCAGGTGCCGGACTGGCTCGACCCGGTCGAGCTGCCCGAG
>DATKAY010000043.1:0-6481 GCA_035514495.1 Sphingomicrobium sp.
GCGAACAGCGCGATGCTCACCAGCACCCGAATGACCGACATTGCGTTGGCAATGCCGCTTTCGGACGGATCCTCGGCGGCTGCCGCCCGCCGTTCGATCATCCCGAGGACGAGCTCGCGGGCCCACACCGCGCCCTGCAGGGCAAAGGCAATGATGAACAGGATGTCGACGACCCGGCTGAGGCTAAGCGGGACCGCCGTATAGGTGACGACGATCTCCAGCGCCGTCGCCACCATGAACATGACGCCTGTCTTGAGCAGAACTCGGCCGATCACTCCCCGCCAGCGCGTGCAATCGGGATCGCCCCGGACCAGCCAGGAGCCTGCGGAGCGCAGGACCAGCATGAAGAGGACGATGCCCGCCGCGACCGCAAGGCCGATCAGCAGGTCGTTGCGATTGGTGTCGAGCCAGCCGATCAGCGTGTCGATTGTCCCCCGGCTGGTGTCGATCGCGTTGCCGGCACCCTCAGCGATGTTCATCGCCGCCCAATGCCGGTTGAGGTCGTGCTAATCAAGGGCGGCGCAGGCGGGCGGGCGCCGCTGCCCGTGCGATCAGGCCGCCTTGGCGGTCTTTCCCGGCTTCTTCGACTCCAGGAACTTGAGAAATCCGACCTCGGCCGAGGAAAGCCATTTCCAGTCGCGCGGCCTCGTAACGCCGCCGAGCGGATCTCCCGGATTGTCCTTGACCGTCTTGATCAGCGCCGGGTGGACGTAGGACTTGCGACTGATCGCGACCGTATTGCCAAGCGCCTCGGCGGCGGGCTCGACCATGGTCTGGACGCTGGTGTGCTGGCCTTCCTCCGCATCGAGCAACTTGCCGAAAGCGATCACGCTCGCCCACCAGGTGCGGAAATGCTTGGCGGTGAAATCGCCGTCGGCTGCCTCGCGGATATACTCGTTGACGTCCGTCGAGGTGATGGGGTGGGGGCCTGGCTCGCCGGTGATGTACTGGAAGAGGGGTTGGCCCGGCAGCTCCCGGCACTGCCGTACGATCCGGCCCAGTCGCCGGTCGGTGATGACGACATCGCGGGTCTTTCCGCCCTTGGTCGCAAAACGCATCCGGACCTTGCCCTCCTTGCCCTTGACGTGCCTGCACAGCAGGGTGGTCGCGCCAAAACTGTTGTTTTGGGTAGCGTATTTCTCGTTGCCGACGCGCAAATACTGCGTGTCAAGAAGGTGGGTAACCGCGGCAAGCACCTTTTCGCGGCCGAGCGACCTGCGGCGAAGGTCCTCGTCGACCTTGGTCCGGAGCCGCTTCAGCGACTGGCCGAATTCGAGGAGGCTCCCGAACTTCTTCTTGTCGGCGCGGGTGCGATAATCCTGATGATAGCGGTATTGCTTGCGGCCGCGCGCATCGACCCCGATAGCCTGGAGGTGCCCGTTGGGGTGCTTGCAGAACCAGGCCTTGGAATAGGCCGGCGGAAGGCCGATCGAGTTCAGCCGGTCGATCGTTGCGCGATCGGTGACCCGCTTTCCATTTTCGTCGAAATAGGCCCAGTGCCGGCCCTTCCGCTTGCGCGAATAGCCCGGCTCGCTGTCGCTGCTGTGGCGCAACCTTTGCTTTCGTTCCGGCATTGTTGGGCTAAGCGAGCGGCAGGCAGGCAAGTTCCTGCGCCGGTGAAGACGATGAAGGAGATCCCGAATGGCGAAAATTTCCGGTTCGAGAATTCTCATCATGGCGACCGACGGCTTTGAGGAATCGGAACTGTTCGGGCCGCTTGAAATTCTCACCGAGCGGGGGGCCAGGGTCATGCTCGCTTCCCCCGATCTCAAGCCGATCCAGGCGACGGTCCACGACGATCCGGGCAAGACCATCCGCCCGGACATGCAGATCTCGGATGCGCGGGCGCAGGATTTCGACGCGCTGCTGCTTCCGGGCGGGGTTCGCAACCCCGACGCGCTTCGAACCAACAAGTCGGCGATCGCGCTGATCCGCGACTTTGCAAGCGCGGACAAGCCGGTGGCGGCGATCTGCCACGGGCCGTGGCTGCTGATTGAAGCCGGCCTCGTGAAAGGCCGAACCGTCACCGGCTGGAAGTCGATCTGGACCGACCTTGCCAATGCCGGGGGCGAGGTCGTCGACCGGGCCGTCGCCCTCGACGGCAATCTGATCACGAGCCGAAAGCCCGACGACGTCGAAGCGTTCACCGACGCATTTGCCGACGCAATTGCCAGGTCGGAGGCGAAAGCGAGCGCCTAACCAGCTGGCAAGGATTAGGCGTTACCGCCCGTCCGATGACCTTGTTCGACGACATGTTCCGCCGCCCGTTTCCGCTGGCCCATTTCGAGCCGGCGCCGATGGAGTTCGACGAGCAATCCCGCGACGAAGAACTGCCTGCGAGTCCCACCGCCGGTGAGCTTTGCAAGTCGATCGAGCGGCACCTTGGCTGCAAGGCGGGGGGAGACCCGGTCGAAGAGTTGCGCAATGCCCTCGCCGAGCTTCGCCGCTCCCTCGCATAGGTCATTCCGCCACGGTCAGCGCCTCGATGGTGATTGCGAGCGAACCATCCTTCTGGGCCTCCGGCTCGCCCGCCAGGGCGATGTCGGCGACGATATGCCCGGGGATGGAAAATTCGGCATCCTCGATTCCGTCGGCAAGTTGAGCGACGATCCGGGCCGAGTCCGGACCGGGCACCCGAAGCCGGATTCTATGTTGCTCGCCTGTGAAGGTTAACGACTGCCAATCCATAGAATTGAACTCGGTAAGCAAAATCCTGTCGCGCTCGACGCCGCACCTTCGAAGGAGCGACCGGAGCAGGCCTGCCGCGGCCGGGGAAAGCGCAAGCCGCATCATCGAGTGGTGTCCAGATAGGCACGAACGCGTTCAACTGTCTGAGGACGCGGCTCCCGTCCGTTACGAAGGTCGAAGACGAAGCGCGGGTCCCTGACCGCATCGCGACCGAATCGGGCCGGAGAAATCCGACGGTAACGAAGGAATTTCTCGACTTCTCTGAGTAGGTGCATTGTGCTGTCCCAACGTGTCTTGCGACTCGGCTGCATATTCATTTCCAATGCAATTCCTACTTGTCTAGGCACGATCCTATATTTATGAGGCTCCGATGACGCCGAATCCGCGTGCCGTGCTTGAAGAACTCTGCGCAGAGCGCGGTGAGGATTTCGCCGGGCTTTCCCGGATGCTCGGCCGCAATCCGGCCTACATCCAGCAGTTCGTGCGCCGCGGCGTGCCCAAGAAGCTGAAGGAAGCGGAGCGCAAGAAGCTCGCCCGTTTCTTCGGCGTTCCCGAGTCGGTGCTTGGCGGGCCGCCCGAAGCGAGTGACGTGCCTGCGGGGCTGGTGCCGGTGCGGCGAACCCTGGTCCGTGCGTCCGCCGGCCCCGGGGCGCTCGCTTCGGAGGAGCGGGCCGGTCCCTATTTCGCGTTCGACGAACGGTGGCTGAGGGGCCTGACCCGGTCTTCCGCCTCGAAGCTGTCGATCATTCGGGTCGAGGGCGATTCCATGGCTCCTTCCCTGAACTCCGGCGACGACATTCTCGTCGATCTCGGCGATCGGATGGAGCGGCTTCGTGACGGAATTTACGTGCTGAGAGCCGATGACGTGCTCGTCGTGAAGCGGCTGGCGGTCGACCCCACCGGCCGGCGGGTCACCGTCCAGTCGGACAATCCCGCTTACCCTGACTGGCCCGATTGCGACATCGACGATGTCCACTGCATCGGCCGGGTCATCTGGGCAGCGCGAAAGATCGGCTGAGCGGGAGCGTCAATCCCGCTTGCGGTCCATCAGCCAGATCACGACCGCGGCAATGATCCCGAGGCCGGTGCCGAGCCAGACCCCGCGCATCGCATCGCCGGTCAGCAAACCGACCACGAAGCCGCCCAGGATCCCGCCCGTCAGCAAGCATCCGCCTGCGCGTCTGGTACTCGGCTGCATCGGTTCGGCATGGCAGAGGCCGGCCGCGAAAGCCAGTGGCGAGCCGCGGGCTTGCCATCGTTCGACATGGTCAACGCAATGTTGACGATGCTTGTCGGCAGTCCGGCAAGGGGTGGGGTGTAAAGGGGCGTTATGACCTCCCCCTTCATCTCCGGGCGGCCGGCCCTTGCCGATGCTTCCGAGTTGATCGAGCGCTTCGGCGACAGAGCCGGCCTCGAGGCTGCCGTGCGCGCCGAGCAGAGCCGTGATGCGGGCAACCTCGTCAAATTTTGCCACTGGCGGCAGATCGAGCGGGTCATCGTCACTCTTACCGCCGAGGAAGTGCGCGGAACCATTCACTAATTTCCCCGCCGGTATGGCGCGGTTCATCTGCACCTTCTAAGTCTGGCCCGATGAATGAGCGGGTCCGGGCGGGAAGGATGACGCGGCTGCTCTGCGCGGTCGCGACTGCAGGACTGTGCGCGTCTCCGGCGCTTGCCGCCCAGGACCCCCAGGACCCGGTGCCGGGCTCCGCGGAGCTCGACCCTGCCGCTCCGCTGGACCCGATGCCGGACCTCGGCGTGGACTGGCCCGACCCGGTCAATGGCGCCGGTGAGGCGGCGGCGCCCGACCAGCCCGAGGGTCCGGCAACGAGTGTCACCGACGCGACCTCCGAACGCCATTATGCGATCGCCATCGAGGGATTGCAGCGGATCGGCAATGCAGAAGCGCTCGTCGATGCCTTCGAACAGCAATCGGCGCTGTACGAGGGGCGTCGCGAGGAAGCCAATGCGGCGCAGCTTCAGCGGCGCTCCGAAAACGACGCCGAGCTTCTCGCCGAGCTGCTTCGATCGCAGGGCTATTACGACGCGGTGGTCGGGGCGGTCATCGCGCTTGAAGGGCAGGTCCTTCGAGTAACCCTGGAGGCCGATACGGGGGTCCAGTACCGTTTCCATTCGGTCGAGCTGCCGGGCCTCGAGGCGGCGGGAGAAGACGCCGACGCGCTTCGCCGCGCCTTCCCGATCGGGCCGGGCGACCCGGTCATCGCCGAGGACATCATCGCCGCCGGCCTTACGCTGAGGGCTGCGCTTGGCGAACAGGGTTTCGCGCTCGCCGAGCTGGGCGAGCGGGACATAACGGTGGACCACCAGACGAACCTGGCAACGCTGGTTCTCCCGGTCGCAACCGGGCCGGTTGCCCGGTTCGGCCGGATCAGGGTCAGCGGCGAGCCGCCTTTCAGCGACGCCCATGTCTCGACCATGGCGCGCTTCGACCCGGGCGACCGGTTCGAGCGCGACCGGGTCGACGACCTTCGACGGGCGCTCATTGCAACCGGGCTGGTCGCCTCGGCACAGGTGGAAATCGTCCCTGTTCCAGGCGACGGCATCGTCGACCTCGACGTCAAGCTGATGCCCGCACCGAGCCGTACCATCGCCGGCGAGCTTGGCTATGGCACCGGCGAAGGCGCCAAGCTGGAAGCGAGCTGGCAGGACCGCAATTTCATCAATCCGGAAGGCGCGATCACCGTCCGCGGAATTGCCGGCACTCGCGAACAGCTTTTCGGAGTGCAGTTCCGCCGCAACAATTTCGGCGCCCGGGACAGGGTCTTCGAGCTTCATCTGGCCGCGAGCAGCGTCCAGTACGACGCCTTCGATGCGCGAACCATCCGTTTCCTCGCCAGCCTCGAGCGGCAAAGCAACATCATCTGGCGCAAGCGATGGACCTGGGGGATCGGGGCCGAACTGCTCGCCACCGACGAGCGGGGAGTCTTCGCCGATCCTTTGCTGAAGGAGACCAGGACCTTCCTGATCGCGGCGCTCCCGGCGCATCTTGCCCATGACGGCAGCGACGATCTTCTCAACCCGACGCGGGGCTTTCGGGCGGGGATCCGCCTGAGCCCGGAAATCTCCGCGACCGGCGGCTCCTTTGCCTATGCCAAGGCGCAAGTGGACGGCAGCGCCTATTATCCGCTGGCGTCCGGCATTGTTCTTGCCGGCCGGGTGCGCCTGGGAAGCATTCTTGGGGCGGAAGCGCAATCGATCGCGCCCTCGAGGCGATTTTACGCGGGCGGTGGCGGCTCGGTTCGCGGATACGGCTACCAGCGCGTCGGCCCACGCGACTTCGAAGGCGACCCGGTCGGCGGAAAAACGCTTACCGAATTCGCGCTCGAGGCGCGGATTCCGATCACCGCTTTCGGGAATAAATTGGGGATCGTCCCCTTCCTCGACGGCGGATCGCTGACCAACCGGGTCACGCCCCAGTTCAACAGCTGGCAATTCGGCGCCGGGCTCGGCCTTCGCTATTATTCGAGCTTCGGCCCGATCCGGGTCGATGTCGGGACTCCGCTGAACCCGCGCGAAGGCGACAGCAGGATCGCTGTCGCAGTGTCGCTCGGACAGGCGTTCTGATGGCTGAAGCCACAATCGAGGGACGAGAGCCGCAAGCCGCCCGACTCAAGCCAGGCTGGAGCCGGCGCCTCGGCCAGGAATTGCTGGCGCTTCTCCTCGGGCTTATCGTGCTGCTCTCAGTCGGGCTCGTCGTGCTCGACACCGCGCCCGGCCACCGCTGGATCGTCGACCGGATCGAGGCGATCGAGACCAGGTCCGGCCTGCGCTT
>DATKAY010000044.1:0-2653 GCA_035514495.1 Sphingomicrobium sp.
TCGAGCTGCTTTTCCCGGCGCCGGCTGGTCTCGGCGAGCGCCCGCTCGATCGATCCGGTGATGGTGTCGGCATAGAGGATGACCCGCCCCTCGACGTTGCGCGCCGCCCGGCCGATGGTCTGGATCAACGAGGTCTCCGACCGCAAAAAGCCTTCCTTGTCGGCATCGAGGATCGCGACCAGCCCGCATTCGGGGATGTCGAGCCCCTCGCGCAGCAGGTTGATCCCGACCAGCACGTCATAGACTCCGAGCCGCAGCTCGCGGATCAGCTCGATCCGCTCCAGCGTCTCGACGTCCGAGTGCATGTAGCGGACCTTCAAGCCCGCTTCGTGCAGATATTCGGTGAGGTCCTCAGCCATCCGCTTGGTCAGCGTCGTGACCAATGTCCGATAGCCCTTCCGGGCCGTCTCCTTCGCCTCGTGAACGAGGTCGTCGACCTGGTCCTCGACCGGCTTGATCTCGACCGGCGGGTCGATGAGGCCGGTCGGCCGGATAACCTGCTCGGAGAACACGCCGCCGGTCTCGTTCAGCTCCCACGGCCCCGGGGTCGCCGACAGGAAGCACGTCTGCGGGCGCATCGCGTCCCATTCGTTGAAGCGAAGCGGCCGGTTGTCGATGCAGCTTGGAAGCCTGAAGCCGTATTCGGCGAGCGTGATCTTGCGGCGATGGTCGCCCCGCGCCATCGCGCCGATCTGCGGCACCGTCTGGTGGCTCTCGTCGACGAACAGAAGGGCATTGTCGGGCAGATATTCGAACAAGGTCGGCGGCGGCTCGCCCGGGAGACGACCGGTGAGGAAACGCGAGTAATTCTCGATCCCGGCGCAACTGCCGGTGGCGGCGATCATCTCGAGGTCGAAATTGGTGCGCTGCTCGAGCCGCTGATGCTCGAGCAATTTGCCTTCCGCCTCCAGCTCCTTGAGCCGGTCGGCCAATTCGAGGCGGATCGCCTCCATCGCCTGCTTGAGCGTCGGCCCGGGGGTCACATAGTGCGAGTTGGCATAGACCTTGATGCTCGCAAGGCTGGCGGCCTTCTTGCCGGTCAGCGGGTCGAATTCGACGATCTCCTCGATTTCGTCGCCGAAGAAGGACACGCGCCAGGCGGTGTCCTCGTAATGCGACGGGAAGATTTCGAGATTGTCGCCGCGCACCCTGAAATTGCCCCGCGCGAAGGCATTGTCGTTGCGCCGGTACTGGAGCGCGACGAGCTTTCTTATCACTTCGCGCTGATCCTCACCCGCCCCCTTCTTGAGGCTGAAGGTCATCGCCGAATAGGTTTCGACCGAGCCGATGCCGTACAGGCAGGACACCGAGGCGACGATGATTACGTCGTCGCGCTCGAGCAGCGACCGGGTCGCCGAATGGCGCATCCGGTCGATCGCCTCGTTAACGCTGGACTCCTTTTCAATGTAGGTGTCGGTGCGCGGCACATAGGCTTCGGGCTGGTAATAATCGTAGTAGCTGACGAAATACTCGACCGCATTGTCGGGGAAGAAGCTCTTGAACTCGCCGTAGAGCTGGGCGGCGAGGATCTTGTTGGGGGCGATGACCAGCGCCGGGCGCTGCAGGGACTCGATGATTTTCGCCATGGTGAACGTCTTGCCGGAGCCGGTGACCCCGAGCAGCACCTGGCTTTTCTCGCCCTCCTTGGCCTGCCCGACCAGCTCGGCGATCGCCCGCGGCTGGTCGCCGGCCGGCTCGTAGTCGGAGCTCAGGACAAAGCTCTTGCCGCCCTCGGCCTTGTCCGGCCGCTCGGGGCGATGCGGAGTGAAGCTCGCCTTGCTTTCCGGCTCTTCGAGACTGGTTCGGATTTGAATCGTCATCCATCCCGCATATGGTGGAGCGGCGGAACGGGCGCAACGCGCTCGCGACAGGAGAACAGCCAGCCATGATCCGTTCGATACTTCTTCTCGGCCTTGCCCTGCCGCTGGTGTCCTGCGGGCCCGGCCCGACCGTCAGCGAGGAGAATGCAAGCGTCGAGGAGGTCGCCGACAAGGTGCGCGAGGCGTCGAAGGACCAGGGGCTGATCCGCCCCGGCAAATGGGTTTCGGCGGTCACCATCGAGGAAGTATCCATTCCCGGCATGCCTCCAGAGGCCGCCGAGCAGATGCAGGGAATGCTGACCCGGACCCGTTCGGCCGAGAGCTGCCTGACAGAAGAGGATGCGAAGCAGCCCCGTGCCACCTTCTTCGCCGGCAACGACAAGTGCCGTTACGACCGCTTCGAGATGAGCTCCGGCAAGATCGATGCCCTGATGCGGTGCCAGCAGGACGGCGCCACCCAGGTCATGGAAATGACCGGCACCTATTCGCCGAGCAGCTATCGGATGCAGATGAGCTCCAAGACCGAGGCCGGACCGGGCGGCGAGCCCATGACGATGCAGATGCGGGTCGAGGCCGAGCGGATCGGCGAATGCGACGAGGCGAGCTGACGAAGGAGCTTAAAAAGGAGGGGGATATGCGTGGATTGATGGTTGGCGCGGCAGCGGCTGCGCTTGGACTGGCGGGCTGTTCGGAGGAAGCGCCGCAACCTCAAGCCCCGGATGCGAAAGCCGCGACTCTGGCGCCGGGCCTGTACGAAGCGGCCTGGACCGTCACCGAGATTCGTTCGACCGACAAGACCGACCCGCAGACATCGCAGACCGTCGGCTCGACCG
>DATKAY010000045.1:0-7305 GCA_035514495.1 Sphingomicrobium sp.
GCGCTCGGCATGTCGCTGCCCGGCAATGCCGCGATTCCGGCGCCGTACCGCGAGCGCGGGCAGATGGCCTATGCAACCGGCCGCCGGATCGTCGAGATGGCCTATGAGGACCTTCGGCCGTCGAAAATCCTGACCCGCGAAGCCTTCCTCAACGCGCTTCGGCTGGTTGCCGCGATCGGCGGTTCGACCAACGCCCAGCCGCACATCGCGGCGATGGCCCGCCACGCCGGCGTCGAGCTCGACCCGAGGGACTGGATCGAATTCAGCTACGACATTCCGCTGGTCGCCAACGTCCAGCCGGCCGGCGACTATCTGAGCGAGCGGTTCCACCGCGCGGGCGGAGTCCCGGCGGTGCTGTGGGAGCTGCTCCAGGCAGAAAGGCTCGACGGAGCTGCGCTGACCGTCACCGGCCGAACCCAGGCCGAGAATTTGGAGGATCGCCAGTCATCCGACCGCGAGGTGATCCACCCCTTCGACCAGCCGCTCCAGGAAAAGGCCGGTTTTCTGGTGCTTCACGGCAATCTGTTCGATTTCGCGATTCTGAAGACCAGCGTCGTCAGGCAAGAATTCCGCGACCGCTATCTTCGCGAGCCGGGGCGCGAAGGCCTGTTCGAAGCGCGGGCGATCGTCTTCGACGGCTCCGACGACTATCACCACCGGATCAACGACCCGTCGCTCGAGATCGACGAGAATTGCATCCTGGTGATCCGCGGGAGCGGCCCGATCGGCTGGCCCGGATCAGCCGAGGTCGTCAACATGCAGCCGCCCGACGCCCTGATCGAGCGCGGGATCACGAGCCTTCCGACCCTGGGCGACGGGCGCCAGTCGGGGACTGCGGACAGCCCGTCCATTCTCAACGCCAGCCCGGAGAGCGCGGTCGGCGGCGGGCTCGCCTGGCTTCGTACCGGAGACATCATCCGGGTCGATTTGAACGCCGGGCGCTGCGATGCCCTCGTCGACGAAGCCGAAATCGAGCGGCGCAAGGCCGAAGAGCCGCCGCTTGTGCCTAAGAGCAACACCCCATGGGAGGAGCTCTACCGCGAGAAGACCGGGCAGATGTCCGACGGCGCGGTGCTGGACTTCGCGGTGAAATATCGCGGCACGTCGGCGAAAACGCCGCGGCACAACCACTAGGAGAGGCGAATTTTGGCAGCGACGGTTGAGGCCGATGGCCCCCCGGCGGACGGTGAGCAGAACAAGCGGACCAAGACGGTCATCGCCGCCTCATCGGTCGGCACGATCTTCGAATGGTACGATTTCTATTTGTACGGGCTGCTCGCGACGATCCTGTCCGCGCAATTCTTCTCCGGAGTCAACGAGACCACCGGCTTCATACTGGCGCTGGCGGCGTTCGCGGCGGGCTTTGCGGTGCGTCCGCTGGGCGCGATCGTGTTCGGACGGATCGGCGATGTCGTCGGCCGCAAATACACCTTCCTGGTGACCATGGGACTGATGGGGCTGGCGACCTTCCTGGTCGGAGTCCTGCCCAGCTATGCGAGCGTCGGGATCGCCGCGCCGGCGATGCTGGTCACCCTCCGGCTGGTGCAGGGGCTTGCGCTTGGCGGCGAATATGGCGGCGCGGCGATCTATGTCGCCGAACATGCGCCCGGGCACCGCCGCGGGCTGCACACCAGCTTCATCCAGACGACGGCGACTCTCGGCCTGTTCCTGGCGCTGCTGGTGGTCATCTCGATCCGCACGACAATCGGCGAGGAAGCCTTTGCCGACTGGGGCTGGCGCTTGCCGTTCCTGCTCTCGCTGATCCTGCTTGCGGTATCTTTGTGGATCCGGCTCCAGCTCGAGGAAAGCCCGGTCTTTCGCCGGATGAAGGCCGAAGGGACGACATCCAAGGCGCCGCTGACCGAAGCCTTCGGCCGCTGGAGCAATTTGAAGCTGGTGCTGATCGCCTTGTTCGGTGCGGTCGCCGGCCAGGCGGTGGTCTGGTACACCGGCCAGTTCTACGCGCTCTTCTTCCTCGAAAAGACGATGCGGGTGGACGGCGCGACCGCCAACATGATGATTGCCATCGCGCTGCTGATCGGCACCCCGTTCTTCATCTTCTTCGGCTGGCTTTCCGACCGGATCGGTCGCAAGAAGATCATCCTCACCGGCTGCATGCTCGCAGCGGTCGCCTATTTCCCGCTGTTCCACGCGCTTTCGGGGGCCGTGAACCCGGCGCTCTACAACGCCAGTGCGGCGGCGCCGGTGACGGTGATCGCCGAGCCGAGGCAATGCTCGGTCCAGTTCGACCCGATCGGCCGGAACAAGTTCGACCGAACCGCCTGCGACATCGCCAAATCCTTCCTGTCGAAGGCCGGGGTCGGCTATTCGAACCTTGCGGCGGGTGCGGGATCGCCGCAGCAGCTTCGCATCGGCGAGCTGGTCATCGGCTTGCCCGACCCGGCCACAATCCCGCAGGAGCAGCGAAGCGCGCGAATCGCCGAATTCCAGTCGCAGGCCGGCGCCGCTTTGGCGCAAGCAGGCTATCCGCAAGAAGCCGACCCGGCCCGGATCGACAAGCCGCTGGCGATCGCCATCCTGACCTTGCTCGTGATCCTGGTGACGATGGTCTACGGCCCGATTGCCGCAATGCTGGTGGAACTATTCCCGGCGCGGATCCGCTACACCTCGATGTCGCTGCCCTATCATATCGGCAACGGCTGGTTCGGCGGCTTCCTGCCAACCATCTCCTTCGCGATCGTCGCGGCCACCGGGAATATCTACGCGGGCCTGTGGTACCCGGTGATCATCGCCGCCCTCACCTTCGTGGTCGGCGCTTTGCTTCTGCCCGAAACGCGGCGCCGGGACATCGAGAGCTAGTCGATTTCAAGCTCGAAGGTCGGGGCCGGAAGGTCGCCCGAATAGAGGTTGACGATCGCAAAATCGTTCCACGCATGGCGGACCCGGCTGGCCGGGCGGCCATCGGAAGCGATCACCACCGACTTGCCGTCGATGAGCGCATCGGCATAGCGGCAGCTCTCCTGGGTCTCGCCGCACAGCTCCAGCCCGATCGGGCGAGCGCCGCTCAGGCTTCGCAGGCTGCCGGTGAACTCGACCCGGACCCCGTCCGCGGTGAGCGAGGCCGCAACCGGCATCGGAGCGATCCTGCCGCCCGCATCGCCATAAGCGATTGTCCTTGCGGCAAGCGCCAGCCTTCGCCCCACCTCCTGCTTGTTGGGCGGGTGGATGTCGGCGCGCTCGCCAAGGTCGAGAGCGGGAACCAGCACGGTTGCGGAATTGCGCATCGCGGCCCGGCGCTGCTCGTCCTGAAGCTGGGCCCAGCCGCTGCCCGTGGGCTCGGCGCCCGGCATTCCAAAGCCGGCGAGGCCGACCACCAGGAACGGCAGGTCGGGATCGCGGAACTGCTGCCGCCAGCTCGCGATCAGCGCCGTAAGCCGGTCGTCATAGCCCGCCACGCCGACATCCGATTCCCCCTGATACCAGGCGATTCCCTTCAACCCGACCGGGCCGAGCGGAGCGACCATCGCATTGTAGATCGTGCCAAGGCCCGCATGGCTGTCCCACGGCGCCCGCGGCGGCGATCCGGGATCGGCGGAAACGATGGAATATTCCCAACCCTCGCCGAGCGGCACTTCTCCGCTTCCGGCAAAGCTCAGCTTCAGGCGCTCGGCGGGGCCATGAAAGCCGCCGAAGCTCCAGCTGTCGCCGATATTGACGATCACCTCATTCTCGCCGGCCCGGAGCACCCCCGGGGCAAGCGAGTATTCGCGCGGATTGTCCCAGCCATAGCTGCTTCCGACCCCGATCCCGTTCACCCAGGTCTGGTCGAGATCGTCGACGACCCCGAGCATCAAGGTCGCCGGCTGCGACGCCTGTTCGGGGGTGAGCGTGAACCGCCGCCGGGCCCAGACCAGCCCGTTGAACTCGGCGAGCTCGGCAATGCCCCATTGCTCCCACGGGCCGATCTGCGGGAAAGGCTTCCAGTCGAGCCGGCTGCTGGCGTTCCACGGCTCGGTCCCGGCCGTCTGGCCGGTCCGGCCCCTCCACCACTCGCCCCAATGCTCGGCGAAATTGCGCGCGGCCGCCGACGGATCGCTTCGGTAGAGGGCCAGTAGCCCGACATCGCGGCCGCTGCCGCTGGCGCGGGCCGCCGCCTCGTCCATCCAGGGGCGGATTCGCGTACCTCCCCAGGACGCATCGATGAGCCCGAACGGGACTTTCACGCTCTTTCGAAGGTCGCGGGCCATGAAATAGCAGGCGGCGGAGAATTCGGCGGCGCTCTCGGGACTGAGCGGCTGCCAGGCCGGCCTCTCCTCGAAGGCCTGCCGCCGCTCGAGCGCCGTCTTGTGGGGGATAGTAAGCAGCCGGACCTCGTCGTCCTTGGCCTGCTGGGCCTCGGCCTCGCCGTTCAGGCTTCGCCGAACCGGCCATTCCATGTTCGACTGGCCCGAGCACAGCCAGACGTCACCGACCAGGATGTTGGATGCGACCTGGGCCGCGCCGCCTTTTGCCGTCACCGTCAGCCGGTGCGGGCCGCCGGCCTCCATCGGCTGGAACGCCGCAATCCATCGGCCGCTTGCATCGGCCGTCACCCGGCGCTCCTGCCCGCCGATGGTCACCGTCAGGGCTTCGCCCGGATCGGCTTCGCCCGTGACATGGATCGATTGTTCGCGCTGGATCACCGCATTGTCGGAAAAGACCGAGTCGAGGCGAGGCGCCGCGGAGGCGATTGCAGAGGTCGCCAGCAGCGCCGCGAGCGCCGCCCCGCGAAGGATCGAAAAGCTCATTCGACAATCATCGGACATGGCACCCCCGGAACATCGACATCGAATTGGAACAAGGCCCCGGCGAGCGGCTGGCGCTCCAGCTCTTCGGCTTTAAGCTTCTGGCGAGCACTGGTCGCAAAGGCGGTTTTAAGGTCGGGCCCGCCGAGCGCCACCTTGGTGATATTGCCGACCGGAAAGCGAATCCGGGTCAAAAGCTCGCCGACAGGCGAATAGCGCCGCGCTTCCCAACCGGCGTAAAGGCCGATCCAGATGCAGCCCTCGCTGTCCACACTCGGCCCGTCCGGATAGCCCTCGCTTTTGTCGATCCGGATGATTTCGACCGGCTCTCCGGCATTTCCATCCTCGTCGATCGGGCAGCTGGAAATCGAGCCTTTCAACGTGTCCACCAGATAGAGCGTCCGACCGTCCGGCGAGACCGCGGGACCGTTGGTGATGCAGATGCCCGCGACCCCGATCGGCGAAAGCCTGCCGCGCTGGAAGCGGTAGAAGGCGCCGCTTTTCTCCCGCTCGCCATTGTCCATCGTCCCGAACCACAGCCGCCCCGACGGATCGACGGCGCCGTCGTTCAGCCGGTTCGAGGGCTTGTCCGGCTCGACTTGCACGATCCTTTCGAACCCGCCGCCCGACGGGTCGAAGCGATGCAGCCCGTCCTGGAGCCCGGCGATGAATCCGCCGGCTTGTGCCGGTAGCGCGAAGCCGACTTCCCCGGGCGCGTTCCAGCTGCTTTTCTCGTCCGTCTTCGGGTCGAAGCGATAGATTCGCCGCTTCTTGATGTCGGTGAACCAGAGCGCCGCGTCGCGCTCCACCCAGACGGGTCCCTCGCCGAGCTCGGCCTGCAAGTCCCAGACGAGCTTGGGTTCACCGGTCATCGATCAGCGCCACCCCGCGTCGACGAAATAATTATGCCCGGTGATCAGCCGGGCGTCGTCCGAGACGAGGAACAGCACCATCGAGGCGATATCCTGGGGCGCCAGCCTTCCCTTCAAACATTGCGCGGCGACGATTTCCGCCTCCCCCTCCGGAGTGTACCACTGGAGCTGGCGGGGCGTTCGGACATTGCCGGGAATGACGCAATTCACCCGTATCCCGTCGCATCCAAGGTCACGGGCAAGCGCCCGGGTCATTCCCTCGATCGCCGCCTTGCAGGTCTGGTACAAGGACAGGTCGCGAAGCCCGAGGTGCCAGCTGATCGATCCCAGGTTGATAATCACCCCGCCGCCCTTCGAACGCATTCCCGGAACCACCGCCTGCGAGCAGAAGAACAAATGCTTGAGGTTCACGTTCAGCCGCTCGTCCCAATATTCCTCGGTCACCTCGTCGAATACATGACGGTCGTCGTTCGCCGCATTGTTCACCAGGATGTCGAACGGCCCGCCGGACTTGATCAACTCCTCGACCTTGCGTTTCGTCGCCGAAACATCCGTCAAATCGACTCGCTCGAACCGCGCTCCGACCTGCTCGGCCAGCGCCCGCGAATCATTCTCCACGATATCGAAGAAGGTGACGTCGGAGCCCTGGCGGGCGAAAGCCTCGACGAGGCCCGCGCCAATGCCGCTGCCGCCCCCGGTTACCAGCACTCGTTTGCCGCGCAGGCTCGCGTAGATGGCGCGAGCGTCTTGGTTATCGGACAAGTTCTTCAGCCCCCGGTGTAGACGGTCTTCGTCTGAGTGTAGAATTCGACGGCGGCGAAGCCCTGCTCGCGAGCGCCGTAGCTCGACTTGCGGGTGCCGCCGAACGGCACGTGGTAATCGACTCCGGCGGTCGGCAGGTTGATCATCACCATGCCGGCCCGGACCCGCTTGCGGAAATCGCGCGAATGCTTGAGCGAGTTGGTGATGATCCCGGCCGACAGGCCGAATTCGCCGCGATTGGCGATTTCAAGCGCTTCCTCGTAATCGCGCACCCGGATCGTGCTTGCTACGGGACCGAACACTTCCTCGCAATTGATCCGCTGATCGGGCGCGGTGTCGGCGATCACGGTGGGCGCCATGTAATAGCCCTTCTTGTCGAGCGTCAGCCGCTCGCCGCCGGTCATCACCTTACCGCCCTGGTCGCGCGCGATTTCGACATAGCGAAGGTTCTGCTCGAGCTGGGATTCGTTCACCGCCGGGCCGATCTGGCTTTCGGGATCGAGCGCGTCGCCGACCTTCAGCGAGCCAGCACGCTGGGCAAGGGCCTCGACGAAGCGGTCGTGGATGCCCTGCGTGACGATGATCCGCGACGAAGCGGTGCAGCGCTGGCCGGTGCCGAAGAATGCGCCGTCGATCGCGCAGGTGACCGCTCGCTCGAGATCCGCATCGTCGAGCACGACCAAAGGGTTCTTTCCGCCCATTTCGAGCTGGATTCGGGCTTGCCGCTTGATCGCGCCCTGGGCGACCAGCGCACCAACGCTTTGGGAGCCGGTGAAAGACAGGCCGTCCACGCCCTCATGGTCGACGAGTGCCCGGCCGATGTCCCCTTCGCCGATGACCAGGTTGAAGACTCCCGGGGGAGCGCCGGCTTCGTGGATGATCTCGGCGAGCGCGAAGGCGATCGCCGGGGTTGGAGTCGCCGGCTT
>DATKAY010000046.1:0-9497 GCA_035514495.1 Sphingomicrobium sp.
CGCGACTTGGCATTGGTGTCGTGCAGATAGATCGCCTGCGGGTTGGGCATCACGAACTTGAGCTGGCCAAGCGCATTGGCGGGTCCTGGAGGCTGCCTCCAGCGGATCACATGTCCGTTCGGGTCCCTGACCGCGACGTAACCGGGCTTGCCGCGAATATCCGCCTCGAGGCTCTTGGGGATTTCCCACCAGGGATTGAGGATCACTCCGGTCGCCATCACCGACAGCTGCGGGGTCGGGGTCGAAATCTTGCCGGCCACTGCGTGGTGGCGGGAGATCGTCTCGCCCTTCTCGACGAGCGCCGCGGTATAGGCCGGCACGTTGACGATGATGTAGCGCTCCCCGAGGTCCTGCGGGAGCCAGCGCCAGCGGTCCATGTTGAGCCGTATTCGCTCGATCTTGTCCTTCTCGGCTGCCGGAGTGACCTCGAGCGCCCGCTTAAGCGAGGTATATTGCGGATGCCTCGGGGCTAGCCCCGACAGAGTCTCGGCGACGCTGTGGGTGTAGAGCGCCCAGCGGAGCAGCTGCTCCTGCCGGTCGCCGTTCAAATCCGGGTCTTTGATGTGCCAGTCTATCCGGCTCTTGTCGCGCACCCGCCCGAGGGCGAGGTCGGACGACAGCCGGTTGAACCGGTCGGTCGCCACTTCGCTGAGCTTCAGCGGGTCGCCGCCGGTCAGCGCCGCTTCGAGCCCCTTGGGATCGTAATAGGCCGGATCCAGCCCCTCGCTGCCGATGCCCCGGATGAAGGCAAGCAGCTCGCGGGCGTTGGCGACGCTCCACATCGGCTTGGGGGCCGGCTGGCCTTCCTCCACGGCCGGAGCTTCGACCTGCATCGGCGCCGCTGCCGGAGCTCGCGCCGACGGCGGCGCAAATTGCGCCTGGGCCGCGAACGGAAGCGCTGATGCGGCGCAAAACAGTGCGAATGCATTAAACCGGATGTCGAATTTCACAGCAATCTCGCTCTACGGACCGTTTGCAGGCCACCTGTTTGCCCGGCCGGCAGGATACACAGGCTGAACGGTCAGGGCCAGTGAAGGAAAGCCACAGTTTCGCTCTAACACACGGATAAGAAGCAATCTTTAAGCGAGTTTCAGTATCTCGCCGCGCGCAGCCCGGCTTTTCGCCGGCGAAAGCGGAGTGGCAGGAAGCGGCGCAATCCATCGCGCCGGGCCGGTAAATCCTCCAAAGCGGGTGCGGTGGTCATCTTGTTCTTGATCCCGCACATCGGTGAGACAATAAGCATGCAGCCCATCGGGCAGGCCTCGTCGCGGGCCGGCTCGGCTGGGTCAGGGACCGGGCAGGATCGGAATTATTTTCACTACCGCTCCGAAACAGCCCCGCGTGGAGATGGTTTTTTAATGATCAAGGCGCGTATCGGCGAGGCCCCCGATCCCAAGGATCGCCGGCAATCGTCACGCATACCGGTCGAGCTCGACGTTACCGTGCGTGAGCTCGGGGCGAGCGGAGTCGAGGCCCGGGTGCTCAACATCTCGGAGCAGGGCTTCATGGCCGAATCCGGCGGTCGCTTCGAGGTCGGGACCCGTGTGTGGCTGATGCTCCCCGGGCGAGAGCGCGCCAACGCGATCGTCAAGTGGACCGCTGGCGACAGGCTTGGAGCCGAGTTTGCCGAGCCGATCTCTCTTGAGGGGCTTTCGAAATAAAATCCCGGAATCCCGCCTGAATCACTCGCTGCAAAATTGTACCGGCCGTCCCGGAACGGGCCAGCCATGCAACCGCCGCAGCTTTCGGTCGTTCTCTGGCGCCGAAAGGAAGCAATCATGCCTGCGAACTTGGGCCATAGTGCAAAGACCTGTCATCCCGCCGGCCGCGGCTATCATGCCGTGTACCGGGAGAGTGACATCAACCGCTGTCCCGGCTGCGGCCGCACGCATTGGATCATCGGGCGCCTGTCGGCCGAATGCGCCTTCTGCTCGACGGCGCTTCCGCTGGCCGAGGCGAGCATGCGCTCGCATCACCGGCCGGTGATCATCATGCACCGCAACGCCGGCCACCACGCCTGGGCGGCCTGACGAAACCCTAGGGCGCCGGTGCCGGGCGGACCGGCACCGCCGCATTGCACAGGTCGACGCCGCCGGCCGGGCGAATGAAGAAATCGTCGCTCCTGTTGGCGCGCGCGCGGACATAGTCGGCGAAGCTTGCGCTGCCGGTATCGAGATACTGGAAGGCCGGCCGCTCCGCCTCCGGAATCCGGCTTGCGAGCCGGATGTCGGCGATCGGCACGTCCTTGGACCGATCCTCGTAGAAACCGAGGTTTCCGGTGCCGCGCTCGAGGCTGCTCAGCGCCTCGATTCCGCTGATCACCCGCCCGACGACGGCGATGTTCCGGTCGAGGTGCCTGGGCGCGTGCCCGATTACCGCATAGAGCTCGCCGCCGGTCCCGGTGTCCGGCGACAGGCCCCGCCCGACGCCGATAGTGCCGTAGCAATGCGCCAGGTTGGCGACGCCTTCAGCGGAATCATAGGCCATCGGCCAGCCCAAAGCGTAACCGGCCTCGGGCGCATAGGAATCGGGATAGCCGAGCGGCAGGACATCGAGTCCCTGGAGCGGCCGCGCATATTCCGCCGGAGGGTTGGCGACGACCCCGGCGGGCAGCGGCTCCTCGCTTTCGTTCTTCCCCCATTGCACGACGTAATTGTCCTGCACGCGATAGATCGCCGCGCCCTGCCACCAGCCGGCGCCTGCGAGCGCCCTGATATTGGCGACATGGACCGGCGCGAAGTCGGGAGCGAGCTGGATCACCACCGGGCCGCCTTCCTTCACCTCCATCATCAGCAAGTCGTCGGCGGGAATCGTCTTCCAGGCGCTTGCCGGCGCTTCGGCGATGATCTGGGTCGGGGTCCTGGGCGTTTCGGCTGGCGCCGGCAGCTGGGCGACGGTCGCGCTCCCGGGCGGAGCTGCCGAACTACAGGCGGCGAGGGCAAGGACGGCAATCAGGGCCAGCGGGCGCATAGTCACTCCACTTTATGAACGACAGTGAGTATCGCATCGTCGATGCACATTGCCACCCTGATGCTGCTCGGCTCGGGCGAGCTCGGCCGCGAGTTCGCGATCGCCGCCAAGCGGCTCGGCTGCCGGGTCGTCGCCTGCGACCGTTATGCCGACGCTCCTGCAATGCAGGTCGCGGACTGTTTCGAAGTCTTGCCCATGCTCGACGGAGCAGCGCTCCGGGCCGCCGTCGAAAGGCACCGGCCGGACGTGATCGTGCCCGAGATCGAGGCGATCGACACATCGACCCTTGCCGAGCTCGAGCGCGAGGGCTGGCGCGTCGCGCCTTGCGCGAGAGCGGTCCAGCTGACGATGAACCGCGACGGGATCCGCGATTTCGCGGCCCGCGACCTTGGCTTGCGCACGTCGAAATATCGCTTCGCCGAGAGCCGCGAAGGAGCGATCGCGGCCGCCGGGGAGGTCGGGCTTCCCTGCGTCGTCAAGCCGGTGATGTCGAGCTCCGGCAAGGGCCAGAGCATGGCGGCAAGCGCCGACGAAATCGGCGCGGCCTGGGACCATGCGGTCGCCAACATGCGCGGCGACCGGCCGCGGGTCATCGTCGAGGAGTTCATCCGCTTCGACAGCGAGATCACCCTTCTGACCGTCGCGTCGGTGGACGGCGTCCTGTTCTGCGCCCCGATCGGCCACCGGCAGGAAAAAGGCGATTATCGCGAGAGCTGGCAGCCCGCCGCCATTCCCCCGGCGGCCTTGCTGTCGGCCAGGGATCAGTCGAAGCGCGTCGTCGAGGCGCTCGGCGGCCACGGCCTGTTCGGTGTCGAGTTTTTCATCCGCGGCGAGGAAGCGATTTTCTCGGAGCTGAGCCCGCGCCCGCACGACACCGGAATGGTGACCCTGATCTCGCAATTTCCGAACGAGTTCGAGCTTCACCTTCGAGCCATATTGGGCCTTGCGATCCCGTCGATCGACCTTGCCGGCCCATCGGCCTCAACGGTCATCCTGGCGGAGCGCGAGAGCGGGAATTTCCGTTATGAGGGGCTTTCCGACGCGCTTGCGCTCGGCTCGCCCGGCGGGCCGGTGGACGTCCGGATTTTCGGCAAGCCGAAGACCTTGAAGAACCGGCGGATGGGGGTCGCCCTTGCCCGCGGCGGAAGCGTCGAGGAGGCTGTCGAGCGGGCCATTGCCGTCGCCGCCAGGGTGCGGATCGGCTATTTGGACGAGGCGGAACGAAGTCCCGGCGAGCCTGTTGCTTCGGCAAGCAGGAAAGGAGGAAGTTGATGCGCGCAGCTTTTGCCGCTGGAATGGCGGCCTTGCTTGCGTCTGGGCTGATATCCGGCTGCGGGGAGCAGGCGGAGGAGGACAGGCGGCCAACCCAGTCGATCCAGGTTCGGGGCGCCGAGCAGGACCGGCTTCACCAGCTCAACGACCTCAATCGCGACATCGCGATGAAGCGCGCGATTCGCGATTCGGGCTTCAGATGCCAGCGAGTCACTAGCTCCGGCTATGTCGCTCGCTACGAGAATCTCGATATGTGGACGGCGGCCTGCGCCGACGCCCGCCAGTGGGCGGTGTTCGTCGGGGCGGACGGAAGCGCGCAGGTGCGCGATTGCGAAGATGTCGTGGAGTTCGGGTTGCCCGGATGCGAAATCAGGCAGGAACAGCCTGGTACAGGCGACGGCTAGGCTCGATCAGTCGCAGCGCCGGCTTTCGCGATACTCGCCAGCCGAGGATTTTTCCTTGATCGTGACGCACTTGCCGACGCGGATTTCCTCGCGCCAGCTGCCATCGGCATTGACGACCCGTTTTCCCTTGGGAACCCGCTTGCCGTCCTTGATTTCGTAGTTCCAGCCCTTGGGCGTGGTCTGGGACTGGCCGGCCGATGGCTGAGCTGCGGTCGGCGCGGCAAAGCCGAGCCCGACAAGGGCTCCCGCTACAGCACTGATCCAAAGCGTTTTCATGGTCACACCACTCCTTAGCGTCTCGATAGGCCGGGACAGGTGAACCCTCGCTGAAGGCGAACGGAAGCCCTCGCGCGCCAGAACGAGCGGTCAAGCGTCGAAAAGAAGGGGCTGCGACGGCCGGGGCCCGGTCGCTGCTGGTCAGCCCTGGCGGGCCTTGAACCGCCGATTCGTCTTGTTGATGACGTAGGTGCGGCCGCGGCGCCGTATGACGCGGCAATCCCGATGCCGGTTCTTCAGCGACTTTAGTGAATTACGAACTTTCATCGAGCGCGCCGCCTCGTGGCCTGGTTTCGGGTTGTCGGAGGGTTTGGAAAACCGGGCCGCGAACTAGGGCCGGCAGCGCTTCAAGTCAAGGAGTCGCTGGACCTTGTCGCTTGGCCGCCCGCTTCTGGCCGGGCGCGAAGCTGTCTCCGAAATAATCGCCTTCGTACCACAGGGGCCGTTCGTCGGCATCGGCGATGGCCCGGGCGATTCGGTGATTGAGTTGCGCGTATCGAGCGCCGGCCCGCCAGTCGATCGGCTGCGACAGATCGTCGTTGGGCTTGTGATAGATGGTCGCGAAGAATTCTTTCCACTTCGCCTCGCCGCCATTGGCATGGCCGGTGATCAAAAAGATCGAAGGGACCCCGCGCCTGACGAATGGATAATGGTCGGTGCGGACGAACAGCGCCTGGTCCGGCATCGGGTCCGGCGAGACTGCAATGCCCATCTGCGCGGCCGATTCGGCAACGATTCGAGCCACGGTCGAGCGCTCCGCCCCGAACGCGATGACGTCGGTAAAGTCGTAGAGAAGCAACGGCATGTCGAGGTTGACCAGCGAAACCAGCCGGTCGATCGGCACCGTCGGGTCGTTGGCGAAATAGTCGGAGCCGAGCAGGCCGTGCTCTTCGCCGGTGACGGCGATGAACATGATCGATCGGCGCGGCCTCGTCCCCGCTGCGGCGAAGGCGCGCGCCGCCTCCAGCATGGTCGCGACTCCGGCGGCATTGTCGATCGCGCCGTTGTAGATCGAATCCTCGCCGGGCTTGGCGTCGGGCTTGATCCCGTGATGGTCTAGATGCGCACTCAGAGCGACATATTCGCTGGCGAGCACCGGGTCGCTGCCCGGAAGTATCCCGACGACATTGGGGCTGGTGAACTCCTGCCACCGGCTTTGCGAGCGGATCGACAGCCGGCCGGGAAGGGCGAAGCTTGCGACCGGCTTTCCTGCCGCCGCGTCGGCGCGGATCGACTTCAGCGATTTTGGCGCGCCTTCGAAGATGCGCTTGCTCCACTTGGACGAAAGGGCAAGCTCGGCCCCTATCCTTTGCGGCGCCGCGGTCGCCCGGTCCGGGGCCACCCAGTCGATCACCGGACGTTCGGAGAATTGATTCGGCCGCCGCGAACGCGATGCCTCGCTCCCGGTCCGTTCGACCACGATCAGTCCGATCGCTCCCTTGCTGGCCGCCGTCTCGGCCGTGATGGTGCGCAAATGCGCCGCCACGTCGCTCGGCACCGACGGCAGCAGGCCGCCGAGCACGACCACGAACTTTCCGCGGGCGTCGATGCCGGCGTAATCGTCGATCCCGAGCTTTCGATCGCTGATCCCGTAACCGGCGAACACCAGCCCGGCGTCCAGCGAGCGTTCCGCTTGCGTGAGGCTCGGCCGAAGTCCGAAATCGCGGCCGCTGACGAGCTGGTAAGCCCGGCCGCCCATCGTCAGGGTCGCGCTTGCCGGAGCCGCATGGCTCGCTCTTCGGAACGGTACCTGCTGATACCAGCTGCCCTCCGTGCCGCCGGGCTTCAGCCCGATGGAGCGGAATTGGGATGCGACATAGGCCGCCGCCAGCTCATAGCCGCGCGAGCCGGTGTCGCGGCCTTCGAGCAGGTCGCCGGCCAGAAACTCGACATCCGCCCGAAGCCGCTGGGCCGAAGCCTCCTGGGGTTCGGGCGCAGCCGCCGCGAGAAGCAGCGCGAGCGGGGCTATCAAAAAGGAAGCGAAGCGAATCGTCGTGGCCTAAAGCTTGCGCTCCCATTCGAGCGCGTGGGTAACGATCGTGTCGATGTCGGCAAAGCGCGGAGTCCACTCCAGCATTTCGACCAACCGCTGGTTCGATGCGATAAGCAGCGGCGGATCGCCCGCCCGGCGCGGCTTCATCTCGCGCCGAATGAGCTGGTCCGCGATCCGGTCAACGGCGTCGAGCACTTCCAGCACCGACAGGCCCTTGCCGTAGCCGCAGTTCATCACGAGATTCTCTTTCGGGCGAGCGATCAGCCGCTCGAGGGCCAGCAGATGCGCGTCGGCGAGGTCGCTGACGTGGATATAGTCGCGGATGCAGGTGCCGTCGGGCGTCGGATAGTCGGTCCCGAACACGTCGATATGGTCGCGCTTTCCAAGCGCTGTCTCGACCGCAACCTTGATCAGGTGGGTCGAGCCGAGCCCGGCCTGGCCGGCGCGGCCGTCCGGATCGGCGCCCGACACGTTGAAGTAGCGCAGCGCGCCGTAGTTGAGCGGATAAGCGGCGGAACAATCGGCGAGCATCCGCTCGGTCATCAGCTTGGACGCGCCATAGGGGTTGATCGGCTCCTTGGGGTCGTCCTCCTTGACCGGCACCCGCTCGGGCGCGCCGTAAACCGCCGCCGTCGACGAGAACAGCAAATGCTCGATGCCCGCTGCGATAGCGGCCGAAATGAGCGAATGGGTCCCGACCGTGTTGTTGGCGTAATAGTCGAGCGGCGCCTCGACGCTTTCGGGCACCACGATCGATCCCGCGAAGTGCATGATCGCCTGCGTCCCCTGCTCCTCGATGATCCGCTCGACGAGCGCGCGGTCGGCGATCGACCCTTCGTAGAAGGGCACGTCGCCGGGCACATTCTGGCGACGGCCGTTCGATAAATTGTCGACGACAGCGACGAGCCAGCCGGCGTCGGCCAGGGCGAGCACGGCATGGCTGCCGATGTAACCGGCGCCGCCGGTGACGAGGACGGATGGTTTTGGCACGTCGGCTCGCTAGGGCAAGCGCAAGCCAAGCGCCAGCCGGTTCGATGCAAATGAAACTCGCCCTAGAATATCAGGTCGAGCACTCCGAAGATGACCAGCAGGCCGATAATCAAGATGATGGCGATGATGCAGCCGATTGCTCTCAGCACAGGCCCGCTCCTTCCAGCTCGTCAAGTGTGAGGCACCTACGCGGCGGCTAGGGCGGAAGTTCCGTCGCCGGGTTTGCCTGAACGCCGGCCTCGCACTATCAGCCTCGTCCAGTCCCAACGCCAGAGTTCAAGGATTCCATGCCACTCACGATTTCGAGCGCGTTCGACGCCGGCAACATCCGCGTCGTCAACCGGGACGGCGACCGCGCCGATCTGGAGATCGTCAAGGACCATATGTCCGACTTCTACCAATGGTTCTATTTCCGGCTGGCCGGTGCAAAGGGCCGCGAGGTCACGCTCCGGATCACCAATTGCGCACAGGCCGCCTATCCGCACGGCTGGCCCGATTACCGGGCCTGCCTCTCGGCCGACCGCGACGAGTGGCTTCGGATCGAGGGCACCAGCTATGCCGACGGGGTTCTCACGATCCGCTTCACGCCGGACGAGGAAGTCGTCTGGATTGCCTATTTCGCGCCCTATTCGATGGAGCGGCACCACGACCTCGTCACATCGGTGGCCTCGCTTCCGGGTGTCGAGTACCGATCGCTCGGCAAATCGCTCGACGGGCAGGACATCGACTGCCTGGCGATGGGCGACGGACCGCTCAGCGTCTGGCTCTACGCGCGCCAGCACCCCGGCGAGACGATGGCGCAATGGTGGATGGAGGGCGCCTTCGAGAAGCTCACCGATCTCGACGATCCGGTGACCCGGGTGCTTAGAAGCGAGTGCACCTTCCACCTCGTCCCCAACATGAATCCCGACGGATCGAGGCGCGGCCATTTGCGCACCAACGCGGTCGGAGTGAACCTCAACCGCGAATGGCATGCACCCACGGCCGAGAAGAGCCCGGAAGTGCTGTGCGTCCGCAATGCGATGGACGAGACCGGGGTCGACTTCGCGATGGATGTCCACGGCGACGAGGCGATCCCGGCGAACTTCCTCGCCGGCTTCGAGGGAATCCCGTCGATCACCGACCGCCAGAGCCGGCTGTTCAAGCTGTTCAGCGACACGCTCGAGAAGCTTTCGCCCGATTTCCAGACTCGCCAGGGCTATGAAATCCCCAAGCCCGGCGAGGCCAATATGTCGATGTCCACGACCCAGCTCGCCGAGCGCTACGGCTGCGTGTCGATGACGCTCGAAATGCCGTTCAAGGACAATCTCGACCTGCCCGACCCGGTCTATGGCTGGTCGCCGGAGCGGTCGAAGCACCTCGCCCACGCCTGCATGGATGCGCTCCACGCGATCCTCCCGGACCTCAAGAAGGCGCTGGCCGGCAGGCGGGAAGCCCGGAAAGTCGAAGCCTGATGCCCAGCCTGGTTCTCATCCGCCACGGCCAGTCGCAGTGGAACCTTGAGAACCGCTTCACCGGCTGGTGGGACGTGGATCTGACCGAAAAAGGGGTCGGGGAGGCCCTCGCCGCCGGCGCCCTGATGAGCCGCCATG
>DATKAY010000047.1:0-5752 GCA_035514495.1 Sphingomicrobium sp.
CAGCTGGACCCACCTGGAGCGGCAGCGCGGCGGCTTCGGCTTCCTGGGCGGCCCGGGCGAAACCCAGATCGAGGCCGACCGCCGGCTGATCCGCGACCGGATGGCGCGAATCCGCCGCGAGCTCGAGCAGGTCAAGCGCACACGCTCGCTCCATCGCGACCGGCGGCAGCGCGCGCCCTGGCCGGTGATTGCCCTGGTCGGCTATACCAATGCGGGGAAATCCACCCTTTTTAATCGCTTGACCGGCGGCGACGTCGCCGCCGAGGACATGCTGTTCGCGACTCTCGACCCGACCATGCGTGAGGTCAGCCTGTCGGGCCTGAACAAGGCCATATTGTCGGACACGGTCGGTTTCGTCTCCGACCTTCCGACCCAGCTCGTCGCGGCTTTTCGGGCGACCCTGGAAGAGGTAGCGTCAGCCGATTTGCTCCTCCACGTGCGCGACATGGCGCATCCCGACCGAGAGCCGCAGCGCGAGGATGTCGAGGGCGTCCTTTCGCAGCTCGGCGTCGGGCCGGAGGACGAGGGCGCACCGCCCCTGGTCGAGGCGTGGAACAAGGTCGACCTGCTGCCGGCGCAGGAGCTAGACTCGCTGCTGGCCGAGGCGGAACGGCGCGAGGACAAGGTGCCGATCTCGGCGCTCACGGGCTTCGGGCTGGACAGGCTGCGCGAAAGGCTTGCCGAGCAGCTTCAGAAAGGTTCGAAGCTCCATTCGATCAGCCTGCCGGCGGGCGAGGGGAGCAAGATCGCCTGGCTTCACGCTCGCGGTGAAGTCGTCGACCAGGAGACCCGCGACAGCGACGTTCATCTGAAAGTCCGGCTTTCGCCCGAGAACTGGGCGCGCTTTCAGTCGCTCTGAGCGGCCTTGGCCTTGCTCCACAGCGCCTCTTTCTCGTCCAGGCTCATGCCCTCGAAACCCGGCGCCTTCTCGATCGCCCGGAACCGGGCTTCGAACTTTTGATTCGCTTTTCTTAGAGCCTCTTCCGCATCGATATTAAGATGCCGAGCAAGGTTCACTACGGCAAACAGGAGGTCGCCCAGCTCCTCCTGGCGGCGCTTGTGGCCGGTCTCCGCATCGAGCTCGCGCAGCTCTTCTTCGACCTTGGCCCGTGGCCCCGAGCTGTCGGGCCAGTCGAATCCGGTCCGAGCCGCCCGGCGCTGTAACTTGGCGGCACGGTCGAGGGCGGGGAGGGCGGATGCAACGCCGGCGAGGGCGCTTGCGTCGGGCCCCGCCTTGCGCTCGCTCGCCTTGATTCCGTCCCAGCCGGGGGTTTCTGCAGCATTTCCAAAAACATGCGGGTGGCGGCGCTCGAGCTTGTCGCAGATTCGAGCAATGACGTCATCGAGCGAGAAATGGCCGAGCTCCTCGGCCATTTGCGCGTGGAAGACGATCTGCAGCTGGAGATCGCCAAGCTCGTCCTCGAGCGCCTTCATGTCGCCGCGGTCGATCGCGTCGGCGACCTCATAGGCTTCCTCGAGCGTGTAGGGCGCGATCGTCTCGAAATTTTGCTGCAAGTCCCAGGAACAGCCGCGCTTCGGGTCGCGCAGCCGCTTCATGATGGCGACGAGACGGTCGAGCCGGCTCACGAGGGGAGCCCTCCGGTTGCACAGCCAGGCAAATCCGTAAGTCTGATAATATACATTATGTCAAACTACACAGGCATCAGGAGGCAAGCACCAGCCAGCGCCCTTCCACGCCCCAGCGGTCGAGTGTCGACAGGAAGTTCATTCCAAGCACGTTCAGGCCCTCCTCTTCGGTGACGTGGACCCGAAAATTCTCGCGCTCGATCGTTCCGATCCGAAGCTCGTCGGCGCGCCCTCGAGCCACCTGCAGATAGCCGCTGCCGGTCCGGACCACTTGGTTCGCCTTGCGGTTGATCTCGACTCCGGCCTGTTCGGCGACGTCGCGCCCGATCGTCGTCATCGTCGCGCCGCTGTCGACGAGGAACGTAACCTTGCGGCCGTTGACCGTGCCTTCGACCCAGAAATGGCCGTCGATGGCCATCGGGATCCGAAGTTCCTGGCCGACCCGCACCGGCTCCCCGGTCGCTTCGGCGCGGACCCGCTGCCACACCATGCCGAGGTCGTCCCGGAACGTGAACACCAGGAAGCCGGCGCCGAAAATCGCAATCCAGGCAAGGGCATAGGTCATCAGGCGAGCGACGGGTTCGCGGCGAACCATAAGCGCGCTCAGAACCAGCATCATCGCCATGACGATATAGACGCCGCCCAGCATGACATCGTTGGTCATCACAGCGCGATCTCCAGCCCGTCATGCGCCGGAGCGGCCCAGTCCGGCAGCTCCCGGGCCAGCGAAGCGTAATCCATGCTGGCGTTCATGTGCGTCAAATACAGCTGACCCACCCCAAGCTCTTTTGCCCAGCCGAGAACCGCGTCGAGATGGGCGTGGGTCGGGTGCGGACGCCGTTGCAGGCAATCGCAGATCAGCAGGTCAACGCCTTTATAAAGCATCTTCATGTCGTCCGACATAACATTGAAATCGATAGCGTAAATGGCCGATCCTCCATCGTCGAAGCGAAGCCCGAGCGAGGTGATGTCGCCGTGCGGCTGATCGACGAAGCGGATCGTGGCATTGCCCAGCTTCAACTCCCTTTCCGCCTCTTCGGGTGCGAAGATCGGCGCATACAACCCCGATCCGGCAAAGACATAGCCGAACCTTTTGCCCAGCCGGTCCAGGACCCCGGCCCGGGCGTGAAGAGGGATCGGCCGTCCCCGGCGCTGAGCGATCGGCCGCAACTCGTCTATTCCATGGCAATGGTCGGCATGGTCGTGGGTGACGATGACGCGATCGACCTCGCCTATCTCGGCGGCAAGCAGTTGTGCCCGGACATCGGGGCCGCAGTCCACCAGCAGCCGCTCGCCCGCGCTCTCGACGAGCAAGGCGCAGCGCGTTCGCCGGTTTCGCGGTTCCTCCGGGTCGCAATCGCCCCAGTCCGGCCCGATTCTCGGCACCCCGGCAGACGTGCCGCAGCCAAGGACTCGCAATTTCACCCGGCAGCTTTCTCGAACAGCCGGAAGAAATTGGCGGTCGTCGCCTCTGCAAGCGCTTCCAGCTCCTCCCCCCTCAAATCGGCGACGAAGGCGGCGGTGTCGGCCACGAAGGCAGGCTCACAGGTCTTTCCCCGGTGCGGAACGGGGGCCAGGAAGGGGGAATCGGTCTCGACCAGCATCCGGTCGAGCGGAAGCCATCTGGCGATTTCCTGCAGGTCGCTCGCGTTTTTGAAGGTCACGATCCCCGACAGCGAGACGTAAAAGCCGAGATCAAGACCCTTCCGGGCCAGATCGGCGCTTCCGGTAAAGCAATGGAGGACTCCGCTCACCCCGCCCATTTTCACCGCTTTGCCGAGCATCCTGGCCGTGTCCTCCTCGGCCTCGCGCGTGTGGACGACCAGCGGCAGACGGGAGGCCCGGGCGGCCTCGATATGCGCGTCGAACCGTTCGCGCTGGGCGGCCCGGTCCGACTTGTCGTAATAATAGTCGAGCCCGCATTCGCCGATCGCCACGACGCGCGGATGCCCGGCCGCAGCGGTCAGTGCAGTCGCCCCAAGGTCCGGGTGGGCGTCGGCTTCGTGCGGGTGGACCCCGACGGTCGCCCAGACGTCGCTGTTGCGCTCGGCGGCGGTGATGACGTCATCCCATTCGGCGACCCGGGTGGAGATGTTCAGGAAACCGTCGACTCCGCGCTCCCGAGCCGAGCGGAGCACCTCCTCCTGCCTCTCGGCCAGACCTTTGTAGTTCAGGTGGCAATGCGAATCGATCAGTCTCATTCGCGTTTCTCGTCCAGCTCCAGGCGCGGGAATATCGCGACGGGCTGCCCAAGCCCGCCATGAAGCCCCTCGTCGATGGTCGCGATCAGCCGCCCGGCGGACTGCGGTATGACCGGAACGACCGCCTCGGCGAGCTTGCGGACCGCCGCGACCAGAGTGCCGAGAACCTCGGCCATTCGCTCGGGATCCGTCTTGCGCAAGGCCCAGGGGGCCGCAGTGTCGACATAGGCGTTGCAGGCGAAGACCGCGCCCATCCATGCCTCGAGGCCGGCGGAAAAGGCAAAATCCTCGAACCGGCGGTTGAGCTCCTCGATGGCGGAATCGACCGCTTTCAGCAGCTCACGATCCTCCGGAGCGTCGGCCGCTGCCGGAATGACTCCGTCCAGATTCTTGTAAATCATCGACAATATACGCTGGGCGAGATTGCCGAAGCTGTTCGCAAGCTCTGCATTCACGCGATTGACGATAGCTTCGGGCGAATAACTGCCGTCCTGGCCGAACGGCACCTCGCGCATCAGGAAATAGCGCAGCTGGTCGACTCCGAATCGCTTAGCCAGCGCCATCGGATCGACGACATTGCCGACGCTCTTCGACATCTTTTCGCCGCGGCTCAGAAGGAATCCGTGGCCGTAGACCTGCCTTGGCAGCTCCAGCCCCGCCGACATCAGGAAGGCCGGCCAGTAGACGGCGTGGAAGCGCACGACGTCCTTGCCCATCAGGTGGACGTCGGCCGGCCAGTACCGCTTCCACAGCTCGGTGTCGTCGGGATAGCCCAGCCCGGTCAAATAGTTCGTCAGCGCGTCGAGCCAGACGTACATCACATGACCGTCGCTTTGTGGCACCTTGACGCCCCAGTCGAAGCTGGTCCGCGAGATCGAGAGGTCCGAAAGCCCGCCTTCGACGAAGCGGACGACCTCGTTGCGGCGGCTCTCGGGACGGATGAAGTCCGGATTGGCCGAATAATGGTCGAGAAGCTTCTGGCCGTAATTCGAGAGCCGGAAGAACCAGCTTTCCTCGACCGTCCACTCGACCTCGGTCCCCTGGGGCGAGAGCTTCTGCCCCCCTTCCCCGACGGAAAGCTCGCTTTCGTCGTAATAGGCTTCGTCGCGGACCGAGTACCAGCCCTCGTAGCGCCCCAGATAAAGGTCGTCCTTTTGCGCCATCGCCGTCCAGATCGCCTGGCTGGCGCGATGATGGGCCGGATCCGAAGTCCTGATGAAAGAGTCGTAGTCGATGTTAAGAGTCTTATCCATATCAAGGAAAAGACTGGACATTTTATCGGCAAAAACCTGCGGCTCCATGCCCTTTGCCCGCGCTGCCTGGGCCATCTTCAGCCCGTGCTCGTCGGTCCCGGTCTGGAACCGCACGTCGCGCCCGCGGCTGCGCTGGAAGCGAGCGATCACGTCGGCCGCTATCGCTTCATAGGCATGGCCGATGTGCGGCGGCCCGTTCGGATAGTTGATCGCGGTGGTGATGTAATAAGGCTGGGCCATCGAACCGCCCCTAGCGGCCGCTCCCCCGCCCTTCAAGAAACGCCCCACCCTTCAAGAAACATGGCGCCCGGCCACCGAGGCGAGGATTCCGCCAAGCTGGAAGATCGTCGCTGCCGGATCGAGCGACAGGCGCGGCGCCACGGCTGTAAGCTCGCGAACCTTGTCATAGGCCTTGAGCGCCCTCTCCCGCCCCGGCCCGTCGAGCTTGCGGGTCTCCTGGGCGACGAGCGAAGGCAGCAGGTCGAGGAAGGCGGCATAGCTTTCGCCCGCCGTCTTTCGCCCCAGCTTGCTGGCGAGACCGGCCCGCTTGCTGTTGTCCGGGTCGCCCTCGCGCAGGATGGCTAGCGCGCTTCGCTCCAGCGGTTCGAGGTCGAGCGCTGCAATGGCCAAGGCTCGTCCGGCCGACCCGCCGGAAAGAGGGATGAGCCTGGCGCGTTCCTCCTCTCGTGTCTCGGCTAGCTCATGCTCGAG
>DATKAY010000048.1:0-7766 GCA_035514495.1 Sphingomicrobium sp.
GATTCGGACAGCCATTCTTGGAGCCTCGGGCTATGTCGGCGGCGAGCTGCTGCGCCTTCTCGGCACGCACCCGGCGCTGGTGCCCGTCAAGCTGCTGGGAGACAGCAGGGCCGGCCAGCCGATCGCTGCCGTCCACCCGCATCTGGCGGCGCATTATGCAGGTGCCACGATCGAGCGGTTCGACGAGAGCGCGCTCGAGGGCATCGACCTCGTCTTCGCTGCGCTTCCGCACGGGCACAGCCAGAAGATCGCGCCGGAAATCCTCGGGAGCGGCATTCCGTTCGTCGACCTCGGCGCCGATTTCCGGCTCGGCGATGCTGCCGGCTACGAGCGCTGGTACGGCCACGCCCACCAAGCACCGCAGCTGCTCGGCCGCTTCGCCTACGGAATTCCGGAGCTGAACCGTGAGGCAATCCGCCGGTCCAGGGCGGTCGCGGCCGCCGGCTGCTACGCCACGGCGGCGATCCTCGCACTCAAGCCGCTGGTGGAATCAGGGCTGGTCGACCCCGACGGCCTGATCGTCGATGCCACGTCCGGAACCACCGGCGCCGGGCGCGAGGCGAAGGAAGCAACGGCGTTCAGCACCGTCGACGGAAATTTCACCGCCTACGGACTCCTTAATCATCGCCACACTCCGGAGATCGAGCAGGCGATCGGGGGGACATTGCTGTTCACTCCGCACCTGGCACCGATGTCCCGCGGCATTCTTGCCACCTGTTACGGTCAGTCGAAAGGCCCCTGCGATCCGCTGCAAAGGCTGGCGAGCGCCTATGCCGATGAGCCGTTCGTCACCGTCATCGACGCTGCTCCGGCAACCAAGTGGGTGACGGGCTCCAACGGAGCGGTTCTTACCGCCCGCTACGACGAGCGCACCGGGCGGGTGCTCGCGCTGTGCGCGATCGACAATCTCGGCAAGGGCGCGGCCGGCCAGATGGTTCAATGTGCCAACCTCATGCTCGGCCTCGAGGAGACGGCAGGGCTCACCAGAATCGGAATTTGTCCATGAGCATCACTGCGGCAGAAGGGTTCGTCGCATCGGGCTGTCACGCCGGCATCAAGCGCAAGCGGTTCGACATGGCGATGATCGCCACCGAGGATCGCCAGCCGGTCAGCTGCGCGGCGGTGTTCACCCAGAACAGGTTCGCCGCCCCACCGGTCGAGCTCGGCCGAGCGACTCTGGCTGCCAATGGCGGCCATGCTGCCGCCGTCATCGTCAATTCGGGCAACGCCAATGCCGGCACCGGCAAGGGCGGCTATCGCGACGCGCAATTGATGGCGGCCGCTACCGGGCGCCTGCTCAACGTCGAGGGCTCCGACGTTTTGGTCTGTTCGACCGGCATCATCGGCACGCCGCTGCCGATGGATTCGATCCTTGCGGCAATCCCGAAGCTCGCCGGAAAGCTTTCGGTCGAGGGCGGCAACGACGCGGCGCTCGGAATCCTGACGACCGACACCAGGCCCAAGCAGGTCGTCATCCACGGGTCGAGCTTCACTTTGGGCGGAATGGCCAAGGGCTGCGGAATGATCGCGCCCAACATGGCGACGATGCTCGCGTTCCTGACGACAGACGCACAAATTTCTCCGGAGCTTCTTCAGCGGATCCTCGGACAGGCATCGAACTCGACCTTCAACACGCTCAATGTCGACGGCGCCACCTCGACCAACGACACCGCGATGATCCTGGCGTCGGGCAGGCGCGGTCCCGCCGATCCGCAAGAATTCGCGCATGCAGTTCTCGCCGCCTGCGAGAGCCTGACCCTGCAGATGGCGCGCGATGCCGAGGGGATGACCCGGATCGCCCGGCTGAGCGTGACGGGGGCAGCTTCCGACGCCGAGGCCAGGATCGCGGCCAAGGCGATTGCCGAAAACAATCTGGTCAAGTGCAGCTGGTACGGAAGCGACCCCTATTGGGGCCGCCTGCTGGCCGCCGTCGGCTCCTGCGAGGTGGCGCTCGATGTCGAGAAGTCGCAAGTCAGCTATGGCGGGATCGCGGTTGCCAAGGCCGGAGTCGCTATACCGCACGACGGCCAGGCGCTCACCGAGCATATGATGGGCGACGAAGTGGCGATCGAGGTTCACCTCGGCGCCGGAAGCGGCTGCGCCAAGATGATCGGAATCGATCTCGGCCCCGGCTACATCAAAGAAAATTGCAAGACGTCATGACCGCCGCGCAAACCGCGCAGATCCTCGTCGAGGCGCTGCCCTATATCCGCAAGTTCGCCGGCAAGGCGGTCGTCGTGAAGCTCGGTGGAGCGGCAATCGACCGGGAGTGCGATCTCGCACTCGCGCAGGACGTGCTGCTTTTGAGGAGCGTGGGCGTTCGCTGCGTCCTCGTTCACGGCGGCGGTCCGCAGGTGGACGTGATGCTTCGCCGGGTCGGCAAGGAGCCGGAGTTCCGCGACGGCCTTCGAGTGACCGACGCCGAGACCCTGGAAATCGTTCGAATGGTGCTGGTCGGCAAGATCAATCGCGACCTGGTGGCGACAATCAACCGCCAGGCCGGCGATGAGCCGATCGCGGTCGGACTCTCGGGCGAGGATGCGGGGCTGCTCACCGTGACTCCCGCAAACAGCGCTCTGGGCTTTGTGGGCAATGTCACCAGGGTCCGGGCCGCGGTCATTCACCGGCTGCTCGACGACGGACTGACCCCGGTGATCTCCACCATCGGAGCCAATGCCGAGGGCCAGCCGTACAACGTCAATGCCGATGAAGCGGCGCGGGCGATCGCCGTCGCCATGGGCGCCGAGAAGATCGTCTATTTGACCGCTGCTCCCGGGCTCCTGGAGGACGTCGACGACCCGACGAGCCTGGTCCCGCGCCTCACCTCCGGCGAGCTTCGCGAACGGCTCCGCTCCACTTCGATCGGCAAGGGTATGATCCCCAAGCTCAAGGCCTGCGCGGACGCGGTCGATCAGGGCGTCGGCTTCGCCCACATCATCGATGGGCGGGTAAAGCATTCGCTGCTGATTGAACTGCTCACCGACCAGGGTGTCGGGACGATGGTGAGGAAGGAGAAAAGCTGGTGAAGCACCTCCTCTCGATCCGCGATCTTTCCGCGGCCGACCTCCAGGCGATCCTTGCCTTGTCGCAACAGCCGGCCGCTCGACTGCTCGAGGACAAGGGAGTCGCGCTCTATTTCGAAAAACCGAGCGCCAGGACACGCAACTCGATGGAAATGGCGGTCGCGCAGCTCGGCGGCCACCCGGTGTATCTCCAGCCGGGCGAACTGGGCATCGGCACTCGCGAAAGCGTCGAAGACATAACCAGCACGCTCGCCTGCTACCATTCGATCATCGCCGCCCGGGTGTTCGACCACTCGCTTCTCGAGCGGATGGCGGCAGTGAATTCGGCGCCGGTCCTGAACATGCTGTCGGCGAGCGACCACCCGCTCCAGGCGCTCGCCGATCTTCTGACGATCAAGCAGCTGCTCGGCCGGCTCGAAGGCGCGCGCATTGCCTTCATCGGCGAGGGCAATAACGTCGCCCGGTCGCTGGCCGATGCCTGCGCGCTGGCCGGGGCCGGGTTCGTGATCGCCAGCCCGCAGGGACATGGCTTTGACGGCGCACCCCACCTCACGCCTGCCCAGGCCGTGGAAGGCGCCGACATCGTCTACACCGACGTCTGGGTCTCGATGGGGGGCGAGGATAGTTCCGAACGGCGCTCTCGCTTCGAACCCTACCGGGTCGACGATAAGGTCATGGCGCTAGCGCCCGGCGCCTGGTTCATGCACTGCCTCCCCGCCCGCCGAGGCGAGGAGGTGACGGCCGCCGTCATCGACGGGCCGAGTTCGGCGGTCTGGCGCCAGGCCGAAAACAGGATGCATACGGCTCGCGGCGCGATGCTCTGGATGATGGGGGCGGCTCCCCAGACGGGAATTTTGGAATGACGAACAGGAAAATGAAGGTCGTGCTCGCTTATTCGGGCGGGCTGGACACGTCGATCATCCTCAAATGGCTGCAAAGCGAATATGATGCGGAGGTCGTGACCTTCACGGCCGACCTCGGCCAGGGTCGAGAGGTCGAGCCGGCGCGGCGCAAGGCGGAGATGCTCGGCGTAAAGCCTCAGAACATCTTCATCGACGACCTGCGCGAGGAGTTTGTCCGCGATTACGTATTCCCGATGTTCCGGGCGAACACGGTTTATGAGGGCGATTATTTGCTCGGGACGTCGATCGCTCGGCCGTTGATCGCCAAGCGGCAGATCGAGATCGCTCGGCAGGTCGGCGCCGACGCGGTCTGTCACGGCGCCACCGGCAAGGGCAACGACCAGGTCCGTTTCGAGCTAGGCTATTATGCGCTCGAGCCCCACATCAAGGTGATCGCGCCTTGGCGAGAATGGGAATTCGCAAGCCGCGAGGCGCTTCTGGACTTTGCCGAAAAGCACCAGATTCCCATCATCAAGGACAGGCATGGCGAGGCGCCCTTTTCGGTCGACGCCAACCTTTTGCACTCCTCGTCGGAAGGCAAGGTGCTGGAGGACCCAGCCGCCGAAGCCCCGGAATATGTGCACCAGCGCACCATCTCGCCCGAGGATGCGCCCGACAAGGCGACGGTGATCACCATCGACTTCGAGCGTGGCGATGCGGTCGCCGTCAACGGCAAGCGACTTTCGCCGGCTAAGCTTCTGACGAGGCTCAACCTGCTCGGCCACGACAATGGCATCGGCCGCCTCGACCTGGTTGAAAACCGGTTCGTCGGAATGAAATCGCGCGGAGTCTATGAAACGCCCGGCGGCACGATCCTTCTCGCCGCCCATCGGGGAATCGAGAGTATCACGCTCGACGGCGGCGCAATGCACCTCAAGGACGAACTGATGCCGCGCTACGCGAGCCTGATCTACAACGGCTTGTGGTTTTCACCGGAACGCGAGATGCTCCAGGCGGCCATCGACGCCAGCCAGGCAAATGTGACCGGCCGGGTCCGGATGAAGCTGTACAAGGGCAATGCGGCGGTGATCGGCCGGGAGAGCGAACAGTCGCTTTACGACCAGGACCTCGTCACCTTCGAGGAAGGCTCGGGAAGCTACGACCACCGCGACGCGGCGGGTTTCATCCGGTTGAACGCGCTTCGGCTGCGCACTCTCGCCCAGCGGCGCAACAGGCTCAGCTAAGTCCGAGTTCTTTCCTGGCTTCAGCGATCCGCTCGCGGACCTGGTTTGGAGCGGTCCCTCCGTAGCTTGTCCGGCTGCGCACCGACGCCTCGACGCCGAGCAGGTCGAACACGCGCTCGTCGATCCGAGAATCCAGTTCCTGCAACGCCTCCAGGGGAAGCTCAGCCAGGCCGCAGCCATGCTCCTCCGCAAGCTTCACGGCGCGGCCGGTGACATGATGCGCCTCGCGGAACGGAACGTCGGCCTCCCTCACCAGCCAGTCGGCGAGGTCGGTTGCAGTCGAAAATCCCTGGCCGGCGAACTCGCGCATCCGCTCGGGCACGAACTCAATCGTCTCGACCATCCCGGCGAGCGCCTGCAAGGACAGGGTCAATAGGTCCCGGGCCTCGAAAACCGGCTCCTTGTCGTCCTGCATGTCCTTCGAATAAGCGAGCGGAAGGCCCTTCATCGTCACCGTCAGAGCGGTCAGCGCCCCGACGATCCGGCCGCTATGCCCGCGCACCAGCTCGGCCGCATCGGGGTTGCGTTTTTGCGGCATGATCGAAGAGCCCGTTGAATATTCATCCGGCAATTTCACGAAGCCGAAGGCGCTCGAAGCCCATAGGACCAGCTCTTCGGCAAGCCGCGACAGGTGCAGCGCGCATTGGGCGGCGGCGGCCAAATAATCGATCGCGAAATCGCGGTCGGAAACGCTGTCGAGGCTGTTCGCCGTCGGCCGCTCGAAGCCCAGCGCTTCTGCCGTTGCGTGGCGGTCGATCGCAAATCCGGTTCCGGCAAGCGCGGCGCTTCCCAGAGGGCATTGGTTCATCCGCTCGCGCGCATCGCTGAAGCGCGAGACGTCCCTGCGCAGCATTTCATAATAGGCCAGCAGGTGGTGGCCCAGGGTCACCGGCTGGGCGACCTGCAAATGCGTGAAGCCCGGCATGATCGTATCGGCATGTTCCTGCGCGCGCCCGACAAGAACGCGCTGGAATTCGCGGATCGCCTCGACGGCTTCGTCGCAGGCACTGCGTACCCACAAGCGAAAGTCGGTCGCGACCTGGTCGTTGCGGGATCGCGCCGTGTGCAGCCGTCCCGCCGCCGGGCCGATCAATTCGCCCAGCCGATGCTCGACCGTCATGTGGATGTCCTCGAGCTCGACTAGCTCGGGCACTCCGTCACGCTCATATTCCGCGGCGATCTGGTCGAGCCCTTGGAGGATGGCTGCCGCCTCGGAATCGCTGAGGATTTCCTGGTCCCGGAGCATGGCCGCATGGGCCTTCGAAGCGGCGATGTCCTCGCGCCACAACCTCTTGTCGAACTTTATCGAGGCATTGATACGCTGCATCAGCTCGGCAGGCCCGCCTCCAAAGCGGCCGCCCCAGATCTGCTGTCTCTTGTCCTCGTGCGCCATGACGGCGGGTTGGCACGCGCATCGCAACGGGTCAAACTGCCGCCCGACTGCAAGAGCCGATGCCGCGAGGACTTTGGCCCTTGCTCGGGTTATTCGTCTCGGGCCAGGGGATAAGCCGCGAAGAGATGCCCGATTCGGGAAATTTCCCTATGTTCAATCCCGAAAGCTCGGCGGTGGCGGTTTTCGGCATGTTCCTCTAGGCGTTTCAAATGCTTGGCCCCGGGTCGAAATTTTTAAGGCTCAGTTTTATTCCGGCACTGCTGCTGCGCGCCGCTGCAGCAGGGACCGCCGCGGCGGGAGCCCAGGCCAGCCAGCCCGGCCAGTCGGGGGTGCCGGCGCCTCCCGCGAGTTCGGACCTGCCCGAAATCGAGACCATCATCCCGGAATCCGAGCTTCAGTCGGAGGTGCCGCCGCTTCCGCCGGAGCAGGATGGAGAGCTGCAGGTGCCGCTGGAAAGCATCGAGCAGTTCGAACAGCGGCTTGGGAACCCGCTCGATGTCGAGGGCATCGCGCCGGTCAACGACCCGGCCCTCGTGCAGCCGTTGCCGCCGCTCGAGCAGTTCGACGTCCGCCCGGTGGATTATGCCGAACCCGCTCCCGATTCCGGGTCGGCCGAGATCTCTTACGCAATCGAGGTGACCGGCCTCGAAGCGGTGGACGCTCTTGCAGAGCCGAACCTCACGGCGCAATTCCGGGACCTCGCGGCTCTCCACGAGGGCGACGGGACTGCCGCCAACGAAGCGATGCTCAAGGCTCGCCTTTCCGAAGATGCCGAGCTGCTCGCGACGATCCTGGCATCCCAGGGCTGGTATTTCGCGACGATCGACACCCGGCTCGACCCTTCGGCAAGCGAGGGCGAGCCCGTCATCGCACGAATCCGCGTTGCTCCGGGCGAGCGGTATCGCATCGGCACCATCAACGTGACGGCGGGTCCGACGGCGCCGCCGGGGCTCGTGGAAGAGAATTTTCCGGTCGAGGCCGGCGACCCGATCGTCGCGGCGCGAATCCAGGCTGCCGAAGCGGTTCTCCAGGGTGCGCTGCCGCAATTCGGCTATCCGTTTGCCGAGGTCGGCGAACGCGACATTCTGCTCGATCCGGACACGCATCTCGGCGACTACACGCTCCCGGTGGAGCTTGGCCCGCGTGCGCGGTTCAACAACATCCAGACGACGGGAGATCTCGCCTTCGGTGCCGAGCACGTCCAGACCATCGCGCGCTTCGAGCAGGGTGAGATCTACGACAGCCGAATGGTCGACGACCTGCG
>DATKAY010000049.1:0-20365 GCA_035514495.1 Sphingomicrobium sp.
GAGAAAAATGGCGCGCCCGGAAGGATTCGAACCTCCGGCCCCCAGATTCGTAGTCTGGTGCTCTATCCAGCTGAGCTACGGGCGCTCGGCCTCTGTCAGGAGGCGGGAGCGGCGCACATAGGGTCAGCTTGGAGCCGAGGCAAGGCTTGCCGGCCGCGGCCCCCGCCCCGGCTCAGGCAGCGGCGCTCGTCGTGCAGTTCTCGGCGCGCTGCGCGAAATCCTCGGCAAGCTTGGCGTGCCAGGAGCGCGCGGCATCGGTCATCGCTCGCTGCGCCGCCATCCGCTCCTCGACCGCCCGGCGGCGATAAAAACGCAGGTCCGACTCCATGCCCTATTCCCCTCTCCCGCCCGGCACGATGCGTTCCGAATCCCTAAACGATGGTTAATATCCACAGGTCCCGAGGCTTTTCGAAAAACGGGCGCAAGTTCCCATCCGGCAACGAGAATTTTGCAACCAGCGCCACCGCCGGTCGTTTGTTGCGCAAAACAGAAAGGAATTACCCGTGCTGAATACCAATATTTCAACCCGGGGGCAGTATGATCCGAAAGCGCATGGCTACCAGGCCGTGTACCACGAAGGCGAGGTCAATCGCTGCCCCGGATGCAGTCGAAGCCACTGGTATATCGGGAGAATGCTCGCCGAATGCGCCTTTTGTTCGACGGCTCTCCCGCTGAACGAAACGCACCGGCAGGGACAGCATGCGACGGTCACCTGCCGCCGCTGGCCGGTTTATCCGACGCTTGACGAGGCTGCCTGACGAGCCAATCCGCGCCAAATTCGCAGGCGCCGCCAAATGCGTGTAAGATGGCCCCATGAAACGGGCCCTTGCGATAGTCGCGGCGACGGTGCTGGCGGTTTCGCCTGCGCCGGCCGCCGCCCAGGCGGCGAGCTTCATGCTCGTCAACAACACCGATATTCCGCTCACCGCCATCGAGGCCAGGCGGTTCGGAACGCAGCAGTGGCGCCAGGTGGTCGTTGCGCCGACGCCGGTCGCGGCGAGCGGCGGCCAAGGCACGGCCGATTTCAGTGACGAGGAGTGTGCGTTCGATCTCCAGGCGACCCTGCCCGACGGGCGCCGGGTCGTTTGGCGCGCCGTGAATCTGTGCGAAGCCAGGGTCGTGACTCTGAATCGTACTGCGGACGGCCAGTTGTGGGTCGATTACCGCTGAACATGCGCCTCGCGGCGGGACGATAGGGCGCGGCCGCGAGCTTTGGGCTCGGCGTGACCGAATCGAGCAGCTTGGCCCCGGCGAGGAAGACGACGGCGGTGCAGGCGGCCGCCAGCAGCCAACCGCTAAAGCCCGGATATTGGGCGAGGTAGTGCTGGCCGCGCTCGACGGCTCCGACCGCGATGGCATAGGTCACGACCCACGCCTCGAAGCGCGTCTTGATCTGGAATAGCCGGCCGATTTTTCTGAGCATCGCCATCGTTAACGTTTGAACGTCGAAGTGGCGGTTTTGAGCCATTCAAACCCTAAGAGACAAGGTAAAAAAGCGGGTAACCTCTTCGCAAACGTCCCGATTCGGGATTCGAGGTCAGGCGAGCTCGGTAAGCTCCAGCGCTTCGAGCAGCCTTGCCCGGGCGCTTGTCGCACCAGCGACCAGCCCGGGGTCCTGGATTTCGCCGGAATGGATCTGCTCCGGCCAGTGTCGGTCGATGACCGAGGCGATGCGGTCGAGCTTCGATTCGTCCACCAGGAAGCGCGGATCGACGGTCGCGGGGTCCGCCGCCACCCGGAGACGAAGGCAGGCCGGACCGCCGCCGTTGGCCATCGACTGCCGGACATCGACGACCTCGACCTTCCGGATCGGGCCGTTGCCGCCCAAATGGCGCTCGATCCACGACCAGACGCTCAAAGTTTCGCGGCATTCTTCCGGGACGATCAGGACCGTCTCGCCTTGCGAGCTGACCAGCTGGGCGTTGAACAGATAGGATTTGACGGCATCGCCCAGCGGCACGTCGGATTCGGCGACCTCGACCAGCTGGAGCTCGGGGAACAGCCGCTCGCATGTCCCGAGCACTTGTTCGCGTTTCGCAAAGGCGAGCTCGTGCGCGAACAGGACGCGCTGGTTGGCGACCGCGACGACGTCGTTGTGAAAGGCGCCGGCGTCGATCGCCTCCATGGATTGCTCGACGAACAGGGTGCGCTCCGGGTCGAGGCAATGGAGCCGGGCGATCGCCTTCGACGCCTCGATGTGCTGGCGCGCCGGAAAGGCCGCGCCGCTCACTCCATAAACGAATAGCTCAAGGCCCGGCTCGCCATGGCTATTGGACAGCCGCATATGATTGGCGGCGCCCTCGTCGCCGAACGCCGGCGGCACCGGCGGGTGAACCACGAAAGCCGGATCGCGAAAGGCGAGCTTAAGCTGCGCGAGCGTCGAGCGCCATTCGTGGCTTCGGTGCGCCATCGTCCGCAGATTGGCGACCGTCAGGTGGCACTTGCCGTCGGCGGTGTCGGGGGAGGGCGACACGGTCGCCGCATTCGCCGCCCACATCGCCGAGGCCGACATCGCATTGGCCGCGATCCGGGGCTCGGCATCCTCGATCGTCGTGCCGAGCGCTCCGAGCCAGTCGCGGTCGGGCCGGGGGTGAGGCAGGAAGATGCCCTGCACCAGGCCCAGCCGCAAATTCGCCCGCATCTTCTCGATCCCCTGGAGAGCGGCCGAGCGCGGCTTGGAGACCTGGCCGGTGTTGCTGGTCGAGGCGAGATTGCCGAGGCTCAGGCCGGCATAATTGTGGGTCGGGCCGACAATTCCGTCGAAGTTGATCTCGGTGAGCGGCATCAGCGCGCGACCGCCAGCACCTGATCGCCTTCGCCGACCTCGAGAAGCTCGGCCGATTCGGGGTCGAGGCACAGCCCTTCGCCGGCGCCGCCCTGGATGCAGGCGAAGCAGGCGCGAAAATCGTCCAGCCGCCCGGCCGCGACCAGCATGTGGTGCGTTCCGCCCTCGGCGATCCTGGTGACCGTCTCGAGCGTCGATTGCCGGATGGTGCGGATCTGGTCGGTTTGAGCGATGACCGTCGGGCCGCCGTCGAAAATGTCGATGTAGCGGTCGTACACGAAGCCTTCGCTTTCGAGCATCTTCATCGCCGCCCGGCCGCTCGGGTGCGGCTGGCCGATGACCGCCTTGGCGCTTTCGGGGAGAAGCTTCACGTAAACCGGCGTGCGCGGCATCAAATCGGCGATGAACTTGGTGCCGTGGATTGCATTGAAATCGTCCGCCTCGGGGAAGCTCATCTCGAAGAACTTGCCCGCCAGCGCGTCCCAGAAGGGGGCGTTGCCGGCCTCGTCCATCACTCCGCGAAGCTCGGCCAGGGTCCTCTCGCCGAACCTTTGGCGGTGGAGCTTCATGAACATGTAGCGGCTTCGGGCGAGAAGCGCCCCCAGCCCGCCTGCCCGGCACTCGGGATGGAGAAACAGCCCGCCGACCTCGGAGCAGCCCTCGAGATCGTTGGTCAGGGTCAGCATCCGGTTTCGGAAGGTCTTGCCCAGCTCGGGGCTGGTCTGGGTGAGCGTGCTCAAATGATAGCTGTAGAAGGGCTCGCTGACGCCGATCTGGCCGAATATCTGGCAGGTGCCGCGGACGTTTTTCGTCTTCGGGTCCTCGAGGACGAACAAGTAGAGATCGTCGCTCTGCTCGTCGGCCTTGCGGGTGAAGGATTCCTGCGAGCGGGTGAGCTTGCTGACGAGCGTCGCCTTGTCGGGCGGCAGGTTGGTGAACCCGCCCCCGGTCAGCTTCGCCATCTTGTAGAGGGCGCCATAATCGTCCGGCCGAGCCGGTCGAACCCGGAAGCTCACAGCCGCCCCTCCGCGATTCTCAGGATCGTCAGCGCCGACAAAGCCGCCCGCTCGCCGAGGCTTTCGGCGATCAGAAACTCCTGGCGGCTGTGAATGCTGCCGCCGCGAACGCCCATGGTGTCGACGACGGGCACTCCGCAAGCGGCGATATTGTTGCCGTCGCACACGCCGCCGGTAACTTTCCAGCCGATCTGTTGGCCAAGGTCGGCGCCGGCCTGCTTCACCAGCTCGAACAATCGCTCCGTGCCTGGAGTCATCGGCTTTGGAGGCCGGCCAAAGCCGCCGTGGACGGTAATCGCGACGTCCCGCTCGGCCGCGACCGCGGCGACCGCCTCGTCGATCAGCGTCTTCGCCTCGGCCTCGATTTCCGGGGTTTTCGGCCTGAGGTTGACCCGAAGGACGGCAAGGTCGGGAACGACGTTGGTCGGTCCGCCGCCTTCGATCCGGCCGGAATTGACGCTCAGTCCGTCGCGCCTGATCGCGTCGAGCCGAAGCGCCAGATCGGCTGCCGCGACGATGGCGTTGCGGCCGTCTTCCGGGTTGCGGCCGGCATGGGCCGACTTGCCGCGGATGACGAGCGAGTAATTTCCGCTTCCCGGCCGGGCCCCGGCGAGCGTTCCGTCGGGAAGGGTCGAAGGCTCGTAGGTCAGCGCCGCTTTCTTTCCCCGCGCCGCGCTAGCGATCAGCGGCGCCGAGCCCAGGCTGCCGATTTCCTCGTCGCTGTTTATGACCACCTCATAGCCGATGTCCGCACCGTCGCTCGACTCGATGCTCTTGAGCGCCGCCAGCATCACCGCGAGACCGCCTTTCATGTCGGCGACGCCGGGGCCGTTCAAAACGCCCTCGTCGAGCCAGCGCGTCTCCTGGAAATCGTGGGTCTCGCCGAACACCGTGTCCATGTGGCCGGTGAAGAGAAGCTGCACGGGCGCTTGCGCCCGGACCTTCAGGTGCAGGTTGCGCCCATGCTCCACCAATGAGGTTTCGCCCGATGCATCGACCGCCTCGACCGGCGCGGCATCGACCAGATCGACATCCCCCGGAAGCGCCGAAAAGGCGTCGGCGAGCCGCTCCGCGATGCGCCCCAGCCCATCGAAATGACGCGAGCCGCTGTTGATTGCGCTCCAGTCCAGGACCTGGTCGAGCATCGGCTCGGCGGCGGCCCGCTCGACCGATTCCTGTTCCGGGCTGCTGATCGACATTGCGGCGTCCTAGCCGCGCCGTTTCGCGAACGCCACACCGGCGGGTCTCGTGGCGGCGAGCCGCCCGACGAGTCTTGCGCACAGCTTCGAAAAGTCACAGACCTGACAGGGTCGGATTTCGAATTTTCAGAAACCTGCGGGGGGAGCCTGGGAAAATGAACACTCTGAAGCCGATGCTTGCGCTGGTGGCGATTTTGCTGCCGCTGAGCCAGGCAGCCGCCAAGGACCTGCGGGTTCGAATCGGGGCCGGAGCCGAGCTTCGCCCGGAATATCCAGGCGCCGATTCCAGCGAGATCGCTTTCGACCCGGAATTCGGGGTAGCGAGCGGCGACCAGCCCTTCACCCTGGGAGCGCCGGACGACAGCTTCGCCATCAGCCTGTTTTCGAGCGGCGGCTTTTCCGCCGGCCCGGTCCTGGGATTGTCCCCGGCGCGCAGGGATTCGGATGTCGGGGCACCGGTCGGCGACGTATCGAGAGCGATCGAACTCGGCGGCTTTCTCCAATATTACGTCGGCGAATCCATCCGGCTTCGGGGCGAGCTTCGCCATGCGCTTGGCGGCCATGACGGCCTGACCGGCTTCGTCGGCGCCGATTACGTTGCCCGCGACGCCGACCTTTACACTTTCTCGATCGGGCCGCGGGTTCGCTTCGGCGGCTCCGGCTACATGGACTCCTATTTCGGAGTCTCGCCGGCAGTGGCATTGCTCACCGGGCTTCCCGCTTACGATCCGGACGCCGGAATCCGGTCGGTCGGAGCGATCTCGGGCTTCACCTATTCGCTCTTCGGGCCGATCGGGCTCTACGGATTTGCCCGCTACGACCGGCTCGTCGGCGACGCGAAGGACTCGCCGATCGTCCGGCAGTTCGGCTCGCCCGACCAGTTCTCGGCTGGCTTGGGCCTATCCTACACCTTCAACATCGATCTCTAGAGATAGTCGGCGAAGCCGGCGAGCAGTCGCCCGTAGAGGTCGCGCTTGAAAAAAACGATCAGCTCCGGGACCTCTTCCGGCTCGACCCATTTCCAGTCGCGGAATTCGGGGCGCTCGGTAGCAAGGTCGATGTCGCGATCCGAGCCGATAAATCGCCCCAGGAACCAGTGCTGCACCTGGCCGATCCACTTGCCGCCCCACAGCCGGCCGCGCCATTCCTCGGGAAGCTCGTAGCGGAGCAAGCCGGGATGCTCGGCGATCTTTTCGACCAGCCGGGGGGCGATTCCCGTTTCCTCCTCCAGCTCGCGGAGGATCCCGGCCCAGGGCTCCTCGCCCTCGTCAAGCCCGCCTTGGGGCATCTGCCAGGCGTCCTCGAAATTGTCGTTGCGCGCCGCGACGAAGACCTTGCCGTCGCGGTTGAGGAGCATGATCCCGGCCCCGCGCCGGTAGAGATGGTCGCCTTCACCCATGCCCGGCCAATATCGAATGATGCCGCGATCTAAAATGATGAAAGGTGGCGTAAGCGTCCGCACCGTCCTATTTACTGCCTCCACCCGAGGACTCGCATGGCAACCGCCGAACATCTCGTGACGAAAGAGCAAGCCGCCGCCGCTGCGCAAGCCGAGGCGGTCGTGGTTCGCTTCGCCGGCGATTCGGGCGACGGGATGCAGCTGACCGGCGGCCAGTTCACCTTGTCGACCGCGCTTGCCGGAAACGACCTTGCCACTTTCCCCGATTTCCCGGCCGAGATCCGCGCTCCGCAGGGCACCACCTTCGGGGTCTCGGCCTTCCAGATCAATTTCGGCTCCTGCTCGATCGAAACGGCGGGCGACCAGCCCGACGTCCTGATCGCGATGAACCCGGCGGCGCTGAAGGTGAATGTCGACCAGCTTCGCGAAGGCGGGCTGATCATCGCCGACGAGGGCGAGTTTACGGCGCGCAACCTGTCGAAGGCAGGCTATGAGGCCAATCCGCTCGAGGACGGCAGCCTGGCGAAATGGAAGGTCATCCATTTCAACATCTCGCAGCTCACCCTCGATGCGGTGAAGCCGTTCGGCCTTGGCAACAAGGAAGCGTTGCGCTGCAAGAACATGTGGACGCTCGGGCTGGCGCTGTGGATGTTCGACCGCGATCGCGCTCCGATCGCCGACTGGCTGAAGACTAAATTCGCCAAGGCGCCCGAGCTTGCCGAGGCCAATATCGCCGCCCTCAACGCCGGCCATGCCTATGGCGAGACGGTCGAGATCGGCGGAGTGCACCGGCGCCAAATCGCGCCTGCCCCGGCCGAGCCCGGCCTCTACCGGACCGTCACCGGCGCCGAATCGCTGGCGCTCGGCCTGGTGGCGGGGTGCAGGCTCGCCGGGCTGGACATGTTCTTCGGCTCCTATCCGATTACGCCTGCAAGCCCGCTCCTCCACCATCTCGCCCGGCTGAAGGAATATGGGATCACGACCTTCCAGGCGGAGGACGAGATTGCCGCGATCTGCGCCGCGATCGGCGCGAGCTATGCGGGCCAGCTCGGGATCACCTCCTCGTCGGGCCCCGGAATTGCGCTGAAGACCGAGGCGCTGGGGCTGGCGGTGATGACCGAGCTTCCGCTTGTCGTCGTCAATTCGCAGCGCGGCGGCCCTTCGACCGGCTTGCCCACCAAGACCGAGCAGTCCGACCTCTATCAGGCGGTTTACGGCCGCAACGCCGATTCGCCGCTGCCGGTGATCGCCGCCCGCTCGCCCGCCGACGCGTTCGACTGCGCGATCGAGGCGGTCCGGATCGCCACTCGCTACATGACCCCGGTGATGCTGATGACCGACGGCTATATCGCCAATGCCGCCGAGCCGTGGCGGGTGCCGGACATGAGCGGCTACGAGGCCTTCCCGGTCGACTTTTTCGACCGTGTCCCGGCCGAGGGCGAGGCGGTCATGCCCTATGCCCGCAATGCCGATCTGGCGCGGCCGTGGATCCGGCCCGGGACGGTCGGGCTCGAGCACCGGATCGGCGGGATCGAGAAACAGCCGGGCACCGGCAATATCGACTATAGCTCCGCCGCTCACCAGGAGATGACTCTCCAGCGCCACGAAAAGGTGCTCAAGGTCGCCGAGTCGATCCCCGACCAGGAGGTCTGCCTTGGAAACGAGAGCGGCGCTCTGGCATTGGTCGGCTGGGGCTCGACTTTCGGCCCGATCCACCAGGCGGTGCGGCGCGCCCGCTCGCGCGGGATCGACGTCAGCCATATCCACATCCGCCACATCTGGCCGATGCCGCGCAACCTCGGCGACCTGCTTGCCGGCTTCGAGCGGATTTTAGTCCCCGAAATGAACATGGGGCAGTTGAAAACGCTTCTTCGCGACCAGTATCTGGTCGACGCGAGGCCCTATTCGAAAGTCGCCGGACAACCGTTCAGGATCGCAGAACTCGAGGCCGCGATCGAGGAGGCTTTGAAATGAACCAGATCAACCCGATACCGCTGATCGCGATGCTGATCGTCGTCCTGTTCCTGGTCTACTGGCTGGTGTGGTGAGATGAACGACCTGACCCCGATCCCCGCCACCACCGCCAAGGACTGGGCGTCCGACCAGGAAGTGCGCTGGTGCCCCGGCTGCGGCGACTATGCCGTCTTGAAAGCGGTCCAGCGCACCATGCCCGACCTCGGGGTCGCGCGCGAAAAGACCGTGTTCATCTCGGGGATCGGATGTTCGAGCCGCTTTCCCTATTACATGGCGACCTACGGCTTCCACACGATCCACGGCCGAGCGCCCGCTTTTGCGACCGGCGTCAAGCTCGCCAATCCGGAGCTCGACCTGTGGATCATCACCGGCGACGGCGATGCCTTGTCGATCGGCGGCAATCACACGATGCACATCATCCGCCGAAACCTCGACTGCCAGATCCTGTTGTTCAACAACGAGATCTACGGGCTCACCAAGGGCCAGTATTCGCCGACTTCGCGGCTCGGCACGCGCAGCCCCTCGACTCCCTTCGGCTCGGTCGACCGGCCGGTGACTCCCTGCATGTTCGCGCTTGGCTCGGGAGCGCGCTTCATCGCCCGCGGGATCGACGTCCACAAGAACCTGCCCGATGTCCTCAAGGCCGCCCACGGGCACAAGGGCGCGAGCTTCGTCGAAATCTACCAGAACTGCCTGGTCTATAACGACGAGGTCTTCTCCTCCTTCACCGACAAGCAGAATGCTCCGAGCAACCAGCTCTGGCTCGCCGCCGGGGAGAAGATGCTGTTCGAAGGCGGCGCCAAGGGCCTGGCGCTCGACACCGAGGCGCTGGCGCTGAAAGTGGTCGATGGCGAGGATCCCGACGTGATCGTTCATAACCCGACCAACCGGGGAATCGCGGCGATGCTGATCGAGATGCGCCAGGACGAGGGTTTCCCGGTCGCTCTGGGGGTCATCTACGAGGACCCGCGCCCGACCTTCGAGCAGGCGGTCGTCGAGCAGAACAAAAAGATGTCCGAAGGCAAGGCGCCCGATCTCCAGGCGCTCGTCTCCAAAGGCCAGACCTGGCAGGTGCTGAAGGAGCCGCGCGAGCTTTGATCCCACTCGTCATTGCGAGCAGCCTTGGAGACGAGGCAATCCATCAACTCCGGATCGCTTCGTCCCGCTCGCAATGACGGGGCGTTGATTGGACAATTTCACCCACTCGCTGACCGGCTGGGCACTCGGCCAGGCCGGCCTCAAGACGAAGACCCGAAAGGGTCTCGCGGCGCTGATCCTCGGCGCCAACATGCCCGACATCGACGTCTTTTTCGGCTGGGCTCCCTGGGACCCGCTGGCGATGCACCGCGGGGTCACTCACGGAATCCTCGGGGCGCTGGTGCTACCGCCGCTCCTCGCCGGACTGCTCTGGCTCCTGGACCGGTGGCAGCTTCGATTGGGCAGGACGTTTTCAGGCGGCTTGCCGATGCGCTGGCGATGGCTGCTGGCGCTCTCCTACATCGGCGCCGTCTCGCACCCGTCGCTCGACGTGCTGACCACCTATTCGGTCCAGCTCCTTTCGCCTTTCTCGACCCTGTGGTTTCACCTCGACGGGCTGTTCATCATCGATCTGTGGCTGTGGCTGCTGCTCGGCGGCGCGATCTTCTGGTCGAAGCGGCTGGAGAAGCGCGGCGGAGACTGGCGATTTTCGGCCAGAGCGGCGCTGGCGGTCGGCCTCGCCTACATCCTCGTCAATCTGGCAATCAGCTATCGGGCGCATCTCGCGGTCCGTCAGTGGGCGGGCGACCGCCCGGCAGACGCGATCTTCGCCTCCCCGCCGCCGATCGCCTCCTGGCGGCGCGACCTCGTCTGGCGGGAGGAGGATTGCTATCGCCGGAGCAGTTTTAATCCGCTGTCGGGAATGGGGCCGGTCGGCGCCTGCGAGCCCACGAACATGGCCGACCCGCTGGTCCGCGAGGCGGTCCGCCGAAACCCGGGCCTCCAGAAATTCCTCCAATGGTCGATCCTGCCGCATGCCGTGGTCGAGCGTTCCGCCTGTTGGGCAGAGGTGAAGATGGGCGATGCGCGCTACGGCCGTCGCGGAAGTTCGCGCCTCGGCCGCCAGGCGAGGATCCGCACCTGCTAGGCCGACAAGCGCCCGTCCCTTGACTCCCGCGGCGCCGGGCCAGCAACTTGGCGCCGTCTCGATTCAAAGCAGAAGAGGAGCGCGAAGATGGCAAGTCAGGCACCGGGCAGCGAATGCAGGAAGGCTGCGCAACAGGCCGACCAGGCATTCATGGACCGATTCAATTCCGGCGACATCAAAGGCTCGGCGAACCACGTCTATACGAAGGACGCGATCATCCTGCCTCCCGGGGCGGACATGGTCCGCGGCCGCGACGAGATCGCCCGCTTCTGGCAAGCGGCTGCCGAAGAGATGAACATCACCAGGGTCGAGCTTTCCACAGTCTCGTTCGAGGAGGCCGGCGACCATGCGCACCAGATCGGCCGCGCAATCCTGACTCTGAAGGACACCAGCCAGGTGGAGGCGAAATACGTCGTCATCTGGAAGCGCGAGGAGGGCGAGTGGCGATGGCACATCGACATCTGGAACCTGAACGTTTGAATGGCGCTATTGCCCAGGTCCGCTTGCCATCGGTCGCGGACGCCGGCGCCCTTTAGCCTTCGACCCGGACCCGCTCTCCGCTTGGCGCGTCCGACACCAGACGTTGCAGAAGGAACTGGGCGACGTCCTCGGGCGGCTTGACGCTCTCGGGCTCCTCGCCCGGGAAGGCGAGCGCCCGCATTTTCGTCCGGGTCGCCCCGGGATCGACGACATGGACCCGGATCTTTCCCGAATGGGCGGTTTCGTCGCCATACGTCAGAACCAAATTCTCGAGCGCTGCCTTGGACGATCCATAGGCGCCCCAGAAGGCGCGCGGCTCGTCGCCAACTGACGAAGTGATTGCGACCACCTCGGCCCGCTCGCTTTTCCTGAGCATCGCGTCGAAGGCGGCGATCAGCGCCTGGTTGGCGGCAACATTCAGAGTCAGGATCCGGGCATATTCCTCCGGGTCGATATGCTCGACCGGGCTCAACGACCCAAGCATCGCGGCGTTGAGCACCAGGATGTCGAGCGACGGCCATCTCTGTGCCGCCGCGCTGGCGAGCTTGCCGATCGATTCGCCTTCGGTCAGGTCGAGCGGGGCGATCGTCGCGCTACCGCCGGCTTCGTGAATCCGGTCCTCGACCTGCTCGAGCGCCTCGGCGCTGCGAGCGACGAGGATCACGTGAGCGCCCGCCCCGGCGAGCGCTTGCGCGGTGGCCGCTCCGATCCCGCGGCTCGCTCCGGTGACCAGAGCGAGCTTGCCGGAAAGGGGTTTGCTGTTGTCGTCCATCCGCGCCCGTTAGGCCTTTGCCCGCCTGGGCGAAAGACCGGCGCGGCTTGCCCGCCGCGGCCCCGGCGCTAAGCAGGCGCGCATGAAAATCGGATTCGCATCGCTCGGGCTATTGGCATCATTCTGGGCAGCCGCGCTGTCGGCGCAGCCCGCTGCAGTGCCGCTCACGCCCGAGCAGGCGGCCAGCTTCCAGAAACAGGCCGCCCAAGTGCTGTTCTGGAGCCAGCAGCAGCGCGACGAGAATTTCCGAAAGATGGACAGCCTGTTTCCGGCGCTCCGGGTCGCAGCGGGTGAGGGTGTTGCGCTTGCCCGCGCAGACTCGCTGGTCCCGGCGCTCGGCGGCGAGGCCGGGGCCGACGCCCTGATGGACTCGCTGAACATGGCCGGCCTGCTGGTGCTCCAGGACGGCAAGATCCGGCTCGAGCGCTACCGCCGGGGATTCGCGCCCGACCAGCGCTGGACGAGCTTTTCGGTTGCCAAGTCGCTCACCTCGAGCCTCGTCGGGGCGGCGCTGAAGGACGGCCATATCCAGTCGCTCGACGATCAGGTCACGGCCTATATTCCCGAGCTTGTCGGCAGCGCGTACGAGGGAGTGACGGTCCGGCAGCTTCTGACGATGACGTCGGGAGTGCGCTGGAACGAAGATTATACCGATCCCGATTCGGAAGTGGCGCGGATGCTGGTCACCCCGGCTCCGCCCGGCAAGCACCCGCTGGTCGCCTTCATGGCGACTCTCCCGCGCGAGGTGCCTTCGGGAAGCCAATGGGTCTACAAGACCGGCGAAACCGGCCTCGTCGGAGTGCTGGTCGAAAAAGCGACGGGCAAGAGCCTCGCCGATTATCTGTCGGAGAAGATCTGGCGCCCCTACGGAATGGAGAAGGACGCCTTCTGGCAGGTCGATGTTTCGGGCGGGAACATCGGCGGGTGCTGCCTGTCGGCGACCCTTCGCGACTATGGCCGGTTCGGCCAGTTCATCCTCGAGGGCGGCCGCGCCGGGGGCGTTCAAATTCTCCCCGAAAGCTGGGTCGAGGAAGCTACCGCATCCCAGGCCGACATCGGCGTTCCGGGACGCGGTTACGGCTATCAATGGTGGACGGGGGCCGACGGCAGCTTTGCCGCGCTCGGAATCTTCGGCCAGATGATCCATGTCGATCCGGCCAACCGGCTGGTCATCGTCACGCTGAGCGCATGGCCCAAGGCGACGGCAGAGGAATTGTCGGCGGCAAGGTCGGCGGCGATTGCGAAAATAACCGCAGCGGCGCTGGCAGACTGACCTAGCGGCTGGCGACCAGCGACAAAGTCGGATCGGACCCGCCGTCCTCGAGGTCGGCCAAAGCGGTCGGATATTCGCCGGTGAAGCAGGCGTCGCAGCGCTGCGGCTGGGCCTGGTCGCGGCTATCGCCGAGCGCCCGGTACAGACCCTCGATGGTGACGAAGGCGAGGCTGTCGGCGTTGATGTAATCGCGCATCTGCTCGACGCTCATCTGCGCGGCGAGCAGCTTGGCACGCTCGGGCGTGTCCACCCCGTAGAAGCAGCTGTGCCGGGTCGGCGGCGAGGCGATCCGCACATGGACCTCGCGAGCGCCGGCGTCGCGCATCATCTGCACGATCTTGAGGCTGGTGGTGCCGCGCACGATCGAATCGTCGATCAGGACGACGCGCTTGCCGTTGATCAGCGCCGAATTGGCGTTGTGCTTGAGCTTGACGCCCAAATGGCGGACTTCCTGCGTCGGCTGGATGAAGGTGCGGCCGACGTAATGGGAGCGGATGATCCCCAGCTCGAACGGGATCTGCGAGGCCTGGCCGAAGCCGATCGCGGCCGGAACGCCGCTGTCCGGGACCGGAACGACGATATCCGCCTCGACCGGCGCCTCGCGGGCGAGCTCGGCTCCGATATTCTTGCGCACCTCGTAAACTGAAGTTCCGTCGACGACCGAATCCGGCCTCGAGAAATAGACATGCTCGAAGATGCAGGGCCTGGGCTTCAAGTCCTCGAACGGCCGGAAGGACCGCAACCCCGATTCGTTGACGACGATCACCTCGCCCGGCTCGACGTCGCGGATCAGGGTCGCCCCGATCACGTCGAGAGCGACGCTTTCCGACGCGAAGATGGTCGATTCGCCAAGCTTGCCCATCACCAGCGGCCGGATTCCGAGCGGGTCGCGGCAGGCGATCAGCCCCTCCTTGGTCAAAACCAGCAGCGAATAGGCCCCCTCGACCTGCTTGAGCGCATCGACCAGCTGCTCGAACGGCAGTGATTTCTGCGAAGTGGCGACGAGGTGGATGATTACCTCGGTGTCGCTGGTCGACTGGAAGATCGATCCTCGGCGGCTCAACGTCCGCCTCAGCTTCATCGCGTTCGAAAGATTGCCGTTCTGGGCAAGAGCGAAGCCGCCGTCGCTAAGCTCGGCGAACAAAGGCTGGGCGTTGCGGATTCCGGCGCCGCCGGCGGTCGAATAGCGGACATGGCCGATCGCCGTCTTTCCGGGCAGCTTCGAGATCGTGTCGTCGCGGTCGAAATTCCCGGCCACATGGCCGAGCGCCCGGTGGGTGTGGAAATGGGCGCCGTCATAGCTGGTGATCCCGGCCGCTTCCTGGCCGCGGTGCTGGAGCGCATGCAGCCCGAGCGCGACGAAATTGGCGGCTTTTTCGGCACCCCAGATGCCGAACACGCCGCACTCTTCTCGAAGCTTGTCGCTGTCGAGGCCTTCAGGGTCGAAAGGGTTTGTGGTCAGCATCGTCCCGATCCAGTGCTGGCAGGGCCTTGATATAGGTAGGCCGATGACGTTTGTCGCCCCCTTTGCGGCGGGACTTGAAGATGGGCTTGAAGACTGGGCCGCGCTGCTCCACTCTGGAGCCCGGTTTCAGAAGGAAACGGAAAAATCATGCCGACCTATACAGCGCCCGTCAAAGACACGCTCTATGTCCTCGACGACGTCCTCCAGATCCAGCGCTACGCAAACCTGCCCGGCTTCTCCAGTGCCTCGCCGGACGTGGTCGAGGCGATCCTCGAGGAGGGCGGGAAATTCGCCACCGAAATTCTTCAGCCGCTCAACAAGATCGGCGACGAAATCGGCTGCAAGCGCAACGACGACGGCTCGGTGACCACTCCTCCGGGCTTTAAGCAAGCCTATGACAAATTCTGCGAGGCCGGCTGGCCGACTTTGACCGCGCCCGAGGAATGGGGCGGTCAGGGCCTCCCGCAGGTGATCGGCACCGCGTTCGGCGAATATGTGCTGTCCGCCAACCACAGCTTCGAGATGTACCAGGGCCTCACCTCAGGGGCGATCGCCACGCTCATCATCAAGGGCGACGAAGAGCAGCAGCAGACCTATCTGCCCAAAATGGTGACCGGCGAGTGGACCGGGACGATGAACCTCACCGAGCCGCATTGCGGAACCGATTTGGGGCTCCTCAAGACCCGCGCCGAGCCCAATGACGACGGCAGCTATTCGATCACCGGAACCAAGATTTTCATCTCGGCGGGCGAGCACGACATGAGCGACAACATCATCCACATGGTGCTCGCCAAGCGCTCGGGCGCGCCCGACACCGTCAAGGGCATCTCTTTGTTCGTCGTCCCCAAGATCCTGGTCAACGAGGACGGCAGCCTGGGCGAGCGTAACAAGGTGAGCTGCGGGGCCATCGAGAAGAAGATGGGAATCCACGGCAACGCCACCTGCGTGCTCAACTATGACGGCGCCAAGGGGTGGCTGGTCGGCGAGCCGGAAAAGGGCCTTGCGGCGATGTTCATCATGATGAACGCGGCCCGCCTCGGGGTCGGCCTCCAGGGCCTCGCCCAGGGCGAGGTCGCCTATCAGAACGCCGTCCTTTACGCCCGCGACCGGCGGCAGGGCAGGGCGCTTAACGAAGACCAGCGCGATCCCGACGCAAAGGCCGATCCGCTGTTCGTCCATCCCGACGTCCGGCGGATGCTGATGCAGATGCGCTGCTGGAACGAGGCGGCCCGGGCACTCGTTTTGTGGGGCTCGCTCCAGGTCGATTTGATGCGCCGCTCGCCCGACGAAGCCGAGCGAGTCCAGGCCGAGGATCTGCTCGGCCTCGTGACCCCGGTCATCAAGGGCTATCTCACCGACAAGGGCTTCGAGGCGACGGTTCTCGCCCAGCAGGTGTTCGGCGGCCACGGCTATATCCGCGAGCATGGCATGGAGCAGTTCGTCCGCGACGCCCGAATCGCCCAGATCTACGAGGGCACCAACGGAATCCAGGCGATGGACCTGGTCGGCCGAAAGCTTCCCAAGGACGGCGGCCGGGCGATCCGGAGCTTTTTGGAGCTGGTCGGGGAGGAAGTCCGCGAAACCAAGGCGGCCGGCGACCCGGCCGGCGTGGCATCGGCTCTCGAGGTCGCGCTCGGCGACCTCCAGGCCGCGACCATGTGGCTCGCCCAGAACGGGATGAAGGACCCCAATAACGCCGGGGCCGGCGCCTATCCCTACATGGACCTGCTTGGCCTGGTCAGCTTCGGCTGGATGTGGATGAAGATGGCGCGAGTATCGGCAAAGGCGCTCGAGAACGGCGACGGCGACACCCAGTTTCACCAGGCCAAGCTCACCACCGCCCGCTTCTACGCCGACCGCGAGCTTTCCGAATCCTCGGCGCACAGGCGCAAGATCGAGGCCGGCGCCGAAAGCGTGATGGCGATCCCCGAAGAGGTCTTCTGACCCCTGATGGCGGCAAAATTCACAGCGCATTCAGCCTTTAACGGCAGCCCGACCCGCGCCTGCGACGAGCGCCCGTCGGCTCCCGCCTCTCCGCGCGTTGTATTGGTGAAGGCTCTAGTTTGAAAGGAGACGGGCCATGACCATGTTGAAGACAATGCTTGCCGGCGGTGCGGCGATCGCGGCGCTTGGACTGGCCGCTCCGGCATCGGCCCAATATGCCTATCCGTACGGCCATAATCCCTATGGCTACTCAAACCACTACGTCAGCCCTTACGGCTATGGCTACAATCAGCGGGCGTACATGACCCGGATAGCGGCGCAGCAGTGCAGTGCCGCGGTCCAGCACCGGCTGAACAGCCGGGTCGGGCTCGACCGGATTCTCGCGCAGGTGATCGGCATTCCGTCGACCCAGGCGCGGGTGCTCAACGTCACCCAAATCCATCCGCGCCGGAGCACGATCCGGGTTCGCGGTCTCGCGTCGAGCGGCCAGTATGCCTATAATCCCTATGGCGTTGGCGCCTATGGCGCGGTCGGAATGGCCTACCAGCCTGACCTGAGCTTCCGCTGCGACGTCGATTATCGCGGCCGGATTCGCCACATCGACATCGACCGCCGTCGCTAAGCGGCTGATCGGTCCTCTGGGACAAAGGGAAGCGCCGGCCTGCGGGCCGGCGTTTTTCTATCCGGAGGCCTAGCGCAGGCTTTGCCGGCGCTCGACGTACCAGGGCCTGAGCATCGTCATCTCATTGCCCTTGGCCTTCTTGGGAGCGAGCCGGCCGAGGTCGAACTCCCGGTCGAAGTGCATCCCGAACCTGCCGTTGGTCGCCCATTGGACCGACCCGCTGACCGGCCCGACGCCGACGATGTCGATGAGCAGGCTGGTTCCCGGAGCCAGCGGCCGGCGGCACTCGACGAGGGCGCCGGTGACCGAGATGTTCCGAAGCCGAAGTTCCTCCTCGATCCCGTCGATCATCGCGATCGCCCGGCGCATCAGCCGGTGTCGGGGCTCGCGAAGGCACTGGAAGCCGGCGGCCTCGACCCGGGCCCGGTTGGCGAGCTCGCGGCTCTCCTCGGCCGAGGCCGGACGTCCGAAGATATAGCCCTGGACATGGCTGCACCCGAGCTCGCGGATCAGCGCCAGATCGTCATGGGTCTCGACCCCTTCCGCGCATGTTTCCATCTCGAGGCTCTCGGCCAGGCTGACGATCGCGCGGATGATGGCGCTGTTGCGGCTCGTCGGGGAAGCCGCGCCGCGAACGAAGCTCTGGTCGATCTTGATCTTGTCGAACGGCGCCGTCTTCAGATAGCCGAGCGAGGAATAGCCGGTTCCAAAGTCGTCGAGCGCAAGCCGGACCCCCAGTTTCTTCAGCCGAGCGAAGGTGTCGTCGGTCCCCTCGCCCTCGGCGAGGAACACGCCCTCGGTGATCTCGAGCTCGACTTGCGCGGGCTTGACCTTCGATTCCTTTATGATCCGGGCGATCGTGTCGACGATCCCGGGGTCGTTGAACTGGATCGGCGAGAGGTTCACCGCGACCCGGACATGGCTCGGCCATTGCGCCGCTTGCTTGAGGGCGGATGCAAGCACCCATTCGCCGATCTTGCAGATCAGTCCGCATTCCTCGGCAAGCGGGATGAACTTGTCGGGAGAGATCGGGCCGCGCACCGGATGAGTCCAGCGGACCAGGGATTCGAAGCCGCAGACCTCCTCGGTCGCGGCCCGGATGATCGGCTGGTACTCAATCTCCAGCTCGTCGCGCTCCACCGCCTGGCGAAGGTCGTTCTCGAGAATCTGGCGGTCGGCGGCTTCGCTGTGCATCGAGGGCTGGTAGAAGCAGTGCTTGCCGCGCCCGGCGGCCTTGGCGGCGTAAAGCGCGAGGTCGGCGTTGCGGATCAGTCGGTCGGCACCGGCCCGGCCCGGATCGCCGATCGCGATTCCGACTGAGGCGCCGATCAGGATCCTGTGGCCTTCGATCGAATAGGGCCGCGAGATCTGCTCGATGAGCGTACGGGCAAGCGATTCGAGATGGCCGATGTCGACGGTGCCGGGAAGCACCGCCTTGAACTCGTCGCCTCCAAGCCGCCCGACCTTGCCATGATCGCCCATCACCGACTTCAGCCGTTCGGCGACCTGGCGCAAAACCGCATCGCCGACCGGGTGGCCGAGGGTATCGTTGACGATCTTGAAGCGGTCGAGATCGATCAGGAAAAGGCTGCACCCTTTGTGCCGGTGCGCGGCGTTACGCAGCGCCTCCTCGAGCGTCTGCCGCATCATCGCCCGGTTCGGCAGGCTGGTCAGCGAATCGAACCGGGCGAGGCGCGAGATTTCCTGCTCGCTCCGGCGCTGCTCGGTAAGGTCGGTGCCGATCCCGCGAAAGCCGAGGAAGCGGCCGCGCTCGTCGAACACGGGGTTGCCCGAAAGCGACCAGTGGACGTCCCTGTCGCTGGCGGGGCGAACGACGACGTCGGCAAAGGGGAAGCGCGCCGACAAATGGAAGCCGAGCGTCTTGCCCTCCTCGGCCACCCCGTTGATCTGGGTGTCGACGGAAAGCAGATCGGTGAACTGCCGTCCGAGAAGCTCGGCCGGCTCGCACTCGAAATCCTCGGCAAGCTGCTGGGACACATAGGAGAGCGTCCCTTCCGCGTTGGTTTCCCAGAACCAGCCGCGGCCGCTGTTTTCGAACTCGTCGACGAAAGTCAGCGCCTTGCGAGCCTCGGCATCGAGCTTGAGCCGTTTCCGCGAGGCCGCGATGTTGGTCTGGGCGGCGGCGACGCTATAGGCGACGATCAGGAAACTCAGCATCGCCACTCCGACCGGGATCGCCGGCGACGGCGAGAAGAAGGCGGAGCTCGCGGTCGCGACGAAGGCATTGACCACGGACGCCGGCGGCGAAGTCATCGCCACCATCCCGGCCATCGCGAAGCCGGCGAAAATCGCCGCTGGAATCACCGGGCCGGGGCTGGGAAGGTTGATCATCAGCGACAGGCCGAAAAGGGTCCACATGAACCCGGCCGCGGCGAAATAGGCGCACATCGCCCGGGTGACGGCGTGCGGCGCCAAATCGAGGTCCCTGCGCCGCTGGAGCATCAGTGCGGCGATCCCGTCGAGGAGCAGGATCACGAGCAGCGGAACCAGCGGGTTGGAAATCGACGTCAGCTTGATGACGGCGAGGTTGGGCACCAAACAGGCGAGGCCTAGGAGAAGGTGGGTCGCACCGAGCAGCAATGCGGTGTGATCGAGAAGCGCGGCCCGGGCATCCGACAGCGAATGGTCGTCGGAGGTGTCGGCGGCCTCGACGTCGAACCACAAAGCCTGCCGGACGGACGCCCTTTCAGGCGCCTCGTTTGATTGCCCGACGGCCTTTGCAAATCGTGTTCGTGCCACCTGCCACCTGTCTACAAGGGCCACCTGTCTACAAGAGACCGGCCCCTCGCATGCTCGTGGGAGCGTTTACTGGGCGCGGGTAACGGTGGCGCGAACGAAGAGGGTTAAGGGGCGGTTAGCCCTTGTCGGCAGGAGGGCGGGGCGGCAGGAGGGGGCCGCCAGCAAGGGCGAAGCTTCGGCTTCACCGCTCTCCTTCCCGGCTCGAGGGAAGGGAATGGTCGGGCGGCTCGAAGGTTCTTGCGAGGCGAAGCTCGGGGAATCGGCGCGCCCAGACCATGACGACCAGGATCGCTCCAACGCCGCCGGCGACCACCGCCGCGACCGGACCGATCAGCGCCGCGAGGAAGCCCGATTCCGCCTCGCCAAGCTCGTTGGAGGCGGAAATCGTCAGCAGCGACACCGCCGACACCCGCCCGCGCTTTTCGTCAGGAGTGTGAAGCTGGATGAGCGACTGGCGAATGTAGACCGAGAACATGTCGGCTGCGCCGGCGACGAACAGGGCCGCGAGCGACAATGGCATCCAGGTCGACAAGCCGAAGATGATGGTCGCG
>DATKAY010000050.1:0-4040 GCA_035514495.1 Sphingomicrobium sp.
CGCTGAAGCAGGATGCCAAGGGGTGATTTGGCGATAACCTGGCGTCCATCGCGCAACACCGTATATGCCGCTGCCCCACCCTCCACGGACAAAGTGATGACGTTGCGTTGATCAGGCGATTGCAGTTCGACCGTCCGGGCGGCAGCTGCGCCGGCAAGGCAAAACAGGGTCGTGGCGCACAGCAGATGGTCCGCAAACTTCATAACGCCTCCGTTGCCTGCAGCCGGGGGGTAGCGCTAACATTATCGTCGTTCGCCAGGAAGAAGGGCGATGGCTCATGGAGCCATTCATCACCAGGATCAGGAGGTCGTCGGATGCACTTGTTGAAGATGATCTTCGCAGCGGCGCTTTTGCTGGTGGCTGGCTGCGCGACGACGGCATCAGGCCAATCGGACAAGCGCATCGCCCTCACCTACGACGACGCCCCGTTGCCGGACGGCCCGTTGCTCAGCGGCAAGGAGCGCACCGAGATGCTGATCCACGCACTTGCAGCGGCAAAGGTGCAGGCGGCATTTTTCGTCACGACCAAAAACCTCGCGAGCGACGACGGCGAGGAGCGGATCAAGGCCTATGCCGCCGCCGGTCACAGCCTTGCCAATCATTCCCACAGCCATTTCTGGCTGAGGGACGTTGGACCAAGCGCCTATCTGGCCGACATCGATGTCGCCCGCGGACATCTTGGCCGCTTCGCCAATGTGCGGCCGTGGTTCCGCTATCCCTACCTCAACGAAAGCCCGGATCGAGAAAGTCGCGATCTGGTCCGCCGCGGGCTTTCAAAGCGCGGGCTTCGCAACGGCTATGTCACCGTGGATACCTGGGATTGGGCGCTGGTCGACCTGGTCGGACAAGCGAAGGAGCAGGGCCGGCCGATCGACATGGACGCCTTGCGCGACCTCTATCTGGAGGTGGAGCTGAGCGCCGTCGAAACCTATGACCGGATCGCTCGAGACGCGCTGGGCCGCTCTCCGGCCCATGTCCTCCTGCTGCACGAGAATGATCTCGCGGCCCTGTTTGCGCCGGATCTCATCGCTGCGCTTCGCCGGCGCGGCTGGACGATCGTCTCGCCCGACCAGGCCTTTGCCGATCCGATCGGGAAGGTGGAGCCCGACACGCTCCACACCGGCCGCGGCCGGGTCGCAGCACTCGCGGCGCTGCGCGGAGGCGATCCAGCCAGGCTGTTCGACCTCTACCAGGATGAAGAGCTGCTCGAGCGCCTGTTCGAGGAGCGGGTGATCCGACGCTAAAGTGATTTCGCCCTAGATTGGCTTGGCGGCGGACTGGTTATCCGTTCCATCGGTCGGGGTCGGCTCGTCCAGCTCGTTGTCCAGCTCCCGCGCCCGCTCTTCTATCTCGTCCTGGGATTTAGAATAGCGCTGGTCGAACGTCTGCTCCTGCCCGCAGGCGCACAGGGCCAACATGAGTGCTGCGACCGGCATGCGCATCAATAGGTCTTCCGGTAGCGGACGGTGACGTTCGTGCCCGAGGTTCCGCCAGCCCGGCTAAGAACCGACAGGCTTCGCGACAGCGCCACTTCCAGCTGCGTCGCGGTGAACCCGCGGGCGTCGGTGACGATTTCCAGATAGACGTCGTCGGTGATGTACCTGCCGGCGGCGAGCGCGGTGCCGCGCCCTGCCGCTTCGTCGGCGCCGAGGATGCGCAGTCGGTCGAAGCCCGCCGCCGAGCGCAATTTCCCGAGGGGGTTGAGGCCGCCGCCCGAGCCCCGAAGCGCGTTCAACGACGCGGCGAGCTGGACCGCCTGCAGCGGCGAAAGGCTTCCGACCGAATTGCCGAACAGGATCCTCGAAACGATTTCGTCCTGGGGAAGGCCCGGTGTGCTCGAGAAACCGATCTGCGGGTCGCTGACCCGGCCGGTGACGTTGATCGCGACGTCGACGCCATCGATCGCCTCTTCGGCGGAAAGGGTGATCAGCGCATTGCTTCCGTCGCCGCCGAGGAACCGTATTCGGCCGGTCGTCAGGTCGAACGAGCGGCCGGCGAAGCCGAGGGTTCCGCGGATCAGCTGCACCTGCCCGGCGATTCGCGGATCGCTCGCCGTGCCGGTGATATCGAGGTCGGCGCGCCACTCGGACTCCAGGCCCATGCCGCTGATGTAGAGCTCGTCGGGAGCGACCACGTCGAGATCCAGCGCGATGTCACCGAAGGCCGCGGTGGGCGACGGCTCCGGATCACCGGTCACCCTTTGCCGTCCCTTCGGTGGCTTGAAGCGAACTCCGGTGAGGGTCGGGACCTGCGCCGCCCCCTGCCGGGCGATCCGGTAGCGGGTCGAAGGCAGCCGGATCGTGCCCCTGAGCACCGGCTGCTCATTGGCGGCTTTCACCAGCTGCAAATTGCCGCTTGCGGTGATGCGCAGGTCATCGCTGGAGGCGAGCCGGGCGTCGTTGAGCCGGAGGTCGAAGCTGGCCGGATAACCGCGAGAGGCGGCGAGACTGACATAGCCGCTACCCGTCACCGTTCCGTCCCCGGCCTGCGCGCTGAGCTGCTGGATTTCCAGCCGCTCGCCGGTGAACCTCCCGCTCAGGCTCAAATTCGTCAGCCGGGTGCCAAGGGTGAGGTTGCGATACTCGAGCCCTTTGCCGCGCACGATGCCTTGCAGGCACGGGTTCGAAACCTGGCAGCGAATGTCAGCGGCAACTGCAATCGGCCCCTTGAGCGACTGGTCGGGAAGCGCGGCGAGCGAGAACAAAGCGTCAGCCGGGCCGAGATAGCGAATGCCGCCGCTGACCGGCGCCATCGAGATCCGCTCGGTCCAGCTTCGGCCGGGGCCGAGCGGATCGGCGAACGCCTGGAGCCTGCCGATCACGGTGCCGCGGGCGCGCATCACTGCGCGGAGCGTTGCACGCGAGGGTTCCAGCGCGGCGATCAGGTTGACGTTCATCGGCTGGGTGACCGTCGCCGCCGTGGTGCGGGTGAAGTCGCGGATCGCGAGGCGGATGTCGGCGCTCGGGAAGGCGCTGCCCGACTGCTCGAAATCCACCGCGCCTGTGGCCCGACCGCCGATGCCGAGGCCGGGCGAGAGGCTGTTGACGATCCGCAGGTCGACCGAGTCCAGCCGAGCTAGCAGCTTCAGCTCCTCGCCATAGCTGCCCGCCAGCCGAATGCTGCCGTCTTCGAACTGCACCTGCGTCGGGAGCAGCTTGTAGGTGCCGCCGAGCGGCAGGATCCGCGCCGGAGCGGCGGTTCGAAAGTCGACGCCGCTGACCCGCCCGGCGATCGCTGCCCGCCACAGGTCGGGCTGAAGATCACTGTTCACCGCCACCCGGAACGGCACGCCCGATCGGCCCTCGGCGATCATCTTCGCCGAGCCGCGTCCGTCTCGATAATCAACCAATGCGCGCAAGGCCGCGATTTCGAGCGAGCCGAGCTGCGCATCGGCGAGCTGCACGTCAGCAATGACCTCCGGCCGGTCGTAGAGGATCACCCGGGCGTCGATCTTGGCTGCGCCGACGGCGAGCCCGGCAGGCTCGGGAAGAACGGCGTTGCGGGCCCGCAGGTTGATCAGCAGCTCCTGATAGCGACCGGCGGCGGCGAGCCGGACGATCCCCGTCAGGCCGTTGCCGCGAGCGTCGAGCCGACCGGCGAATGGACCCGCGGCGGTTTGCCGGAGCGTTCCGGAAACGTCGATGCCGGCGATGGTCGCGCGTCGGACGTCGATGGTGAGCGGGCCCGCAGTCGTGCGCAGGACGACATCGGCCGAGAAGCGGCCATACTCGCTCACTCCCGAGGCGATAATCGCATAGCCGTTGCCGATGCTTTGAACCTGCGCGTCGAGATCGGTGATGCCGATCCCGAGATCGGGTTGGCTGGCATTGACCCTGATGTTGGGCTGGCCCGGCGTGCCGGTAACCGCCACCGACACCGGGCCATAATCCTGCGACACGCCGCGAGCCCGAATGTTGATCCGCCCCTGCGCGTCGTAGCTGCCACTGCCCTCAGTAATCCGGATCCTGGGGGCAGCCAGGCGCAGGGAGGAGAAGCGGATGGACCCGTCGGGCGCATAGCGAAGCTGCGCCGAGGCGGTC
>DATKAY010000051.1:0-15230 GCA_035514495.1 Sphingomicrobium sp.
GAAATCGAGCCGCTCGTATCGGCTGGTGAGTGCCCACAAGCCGCAGATGACGGCGATCGCCAGCGCCGCGCTTCCGGCCAGGTTGAATGCAAGCGCAAGACGCCACACGGCGAGGGCCGACGCAAGCGGGATCGCAAGGTCGAACAACAGTTTCGAATAGGGCGGCCAATCATGCGCCGCCGCGACAATGATCAGCACTGCGACGGCGGCCACTGCCGCACTCGCGGCGGCCGTGTGTTTGCTCCGAAGCGGAGGTTTGTCATCGGCCGTGCCGAACCTGGGAACGATGCTTCGCTCGAGCCAGCGGTGCAAGCGGTTCGACAGCAAGCGAACGACGAGGATTGTGACCATGAAAACGGCAATTGTGATCGCAAGGTCGCCGAGATCGGCCGCAGCCAGTGGCGGCAAGCCGAAGAAAACACCAACCGCCTCGGCCGCTTCTTCCGTGATCGCCGCATTGGTTGTCATGGCATTCCTCCGCCAGCGGGGTGTAGCTGGTCCGGCTGCCGGCATAAAGTGACGGATATCGTTGCTTTGCAATCGCTCGCGCCGACCGTGACTCGACGCGTCAATGCGGGCGACTTACATTCCCTCAACCGACTCGCCAGGGGAGGGCGGTGAATGGAATCCGATGCGCGCTATTTTCAGCGCCGAGCGCGAGAAGAATTCGCGGCTGCAAAACGTGCAGTAACGCCCGCGGCGCGCGATCGCCGAACGCAATTGGCGGAAATCTTTTCCCGGCGGTTCGAGGCTGCGGAAGCCTCCGACAGCTCCTCTGGCGCGGCCGAAAGTCCTTCGCGAAACCTGTCCTTACGCGAGAACGCCTGAGCAGGACGGCCTTGCGGTCACTCTAGATCGAGCATTGTCAGCGCAGCCTGGCCGCGACCCCCCTCAGCGTGGTTCGAAGCGCCGCTAGCCGCTTTTCCATCGCTTGATCGCGCGCCGGCCCGATCCTGCTCGCCAGCGACTCCAGGCGCGAGGCGAGGGCGGCATCCTTTCCGGGCCGCGCCTTTGCTTCCTCGAGCGCCGCGCGAAGCTCTGAAAGCCTCGCTTCCGGCACCGCCCCGATCCGCTGCAACTGATCGACATAGGCCAAAGCGACCAGCGGATGGTCGGGCCAGGTGACCGGCAGCTGCCGCTGGGGGTTGAAGCTGCCGCCCTGGTCGGCGAGCGCCGCGGCGGCAATCTCATTGGCGGTCAGATGATCGCTCGGCGCGAGCGCGAACACGTCGAGGCCGCGGGCGATCTCGGTCGCGTAGATCCGGCCGTTGTACCAATAGGCCGACCAGAAACCGCCGGTGATGAGCTGATCCTTGTCAACCGGCCCGCGGTCGAAATAGGCGATTTCCACCGGCTTGGCGCTGTCGGTGAAGTCGATCACCGAAATGCCGCCCTGGTACCAGGCCTGGACAAAGATATCGCGGCCCGGGACCGGGATGATCGAGCCGTTGTGGGCGACGCAATTCTCCTTGTCGCCCTGCGGCGCGGGCAATTTGTAGAGCGACCTTTGGACGAGCTTGCCCTCGACGATGTCATAAATCGCGTTCGCGCCCCAGTGCATCGGATCACCGGCCTGGCAGCGCGCGCGGCCTCCTCCACCCCATTCGTCGGTGAACAGCACCTTGGTGCCGTCGTTGTTGAAGGTTGCCGAATGCCAATAGGCAAACCCCTTGTCGGTGACGTCGTCGATCCGCTTCGGCTGGAGCGGGTCGGAGATGTCGAGGATGATCCCGTTGCCCGAGCAAGCGCCGGCGGCGATCTGCCTGGACGGGAAGACGGTGATGTCGTGGCACATGTCGGTCCGGCGAGTTTCCTGCGTCCCCTCGCCATGGTCACCGCCGCGCCACAGGCCAGCGATCTGTCCGTCGGCGGCGAACACGCGCGGGCGGTTGATGATCCGCGCCCGCGCCGGATCCGCCAGCGGGATTTCGATCACGTCGATGCTGAACAAAGCGGTTCGGTCGTCGCCCGGAACCTCGCCGATGCAGCCCGGCAATTCCTCCTGCTCGCGGACATAGGAAGTGCCGGAATTATATATGATGATCCGGTTGGAATCGACGCTGACCACCGAATGAGTATGGCTGCCTCGGCAGGTCTGCACCTGACCCAGCTGGCGGGGGGTCGCGATGTCGGAGATGTCGAAAATCCGGATACCGCGAAAGCGCTCGGCGCTGACCTTGTCGGCGACGCCCTGCAATCCGCAATCGACCCGCGCCCGGCGGTCCTGGACGCTCATGATGAGCAAAGTACCGACGATCGAGACGTCCCCCTGTCCGCCCGGACAGACGGTGGAGCTGATCAGCTGGGGAACGCCGTTGGGGCCGAGCCGATAGGCGTTGAAGCCGTGATAATTGCCCGCCACCATGAGGTCGCCCGAAAAGGCGATGTCGGTGTTGGCGAAGTTCAGCAGCGATCCGCGCTCGCTGAACTCGGGCTTCGATTCCTCGCCGTCTTTGGGCGTGGATTTCGACTCCTCGTCCTTCGGTTTTTCCGGCTTTAGCCCGGCTGGATTGGCGGGATCGAAAAATCCGGCCGGCTTGGGCAGTGCGGCGAGGTGGCGCAGATTGCTGATCGCTTCCCCGGCGTCACGGAAACCGGCGGCGAGAGTCGCGCGCGGGTCTTCCGACAGTCCGGCGAGCACCGCGTTCATCCGGTCGATCTCGGCTTTCTGGTCGGTTACCACGTCGTTGGTGAACTCGAACATCACCGGCTCGTAGGCCGTTCCCGGCTGTTCGTGCAGCCTCTCGACCATGTCTACCGCGCCTTGATGATGGGCGACCATCAGCTGCAGGAACATGCGATCGAAAGCGGTGCCACTGGCTTGCGCGAGCTCGGCCATTTGCTGAGGGCTGGCCATGCCCTTCATGGCATGGTGCGCGTGGTCCATGGCCGGGGCCGCCATTTGCTCGTCGCGCTCGCTCAGCCAGCCCCGGATGAACAGCATCTCGTCTCTCTGGCTCGCTTCGATGCGGTCGGCGACCTTCAGGATAGCCGGATTGTTGGTCCTTGCCTTGGCCAGCTCCGTCATGTCCAGCGACTGCCGGTGATGGACGATCATGCCCTGCATGAAGGCGACGTCGGCGGGCGAATAGCGGGTGTCAGCCAGGGCAATGGCCTGTTCGGCGCTCAGGGTGCGGCTCGCCTGGCCCGGCGCGCCGGGCTGGACGATCGGCGCCGCCTGCGCAGCGGCGCTGGCGGCGATGGCGGGAACACAGCAGCAAAAAGCCGCAAGCAGGAACGAAGGTCTGCGAAGCATCGAAGTTTGTCTTTCTCTGGTTTCAAGCTTTCGGGCGTTTAGCGCAGGTGCGGACGCCGGCAAATGCGCCGGGTCACTTCATCAAACCGGCACTTCGCAAGGCGTCTTCGATCGTCTTGCCGATGCCGGCCTGGCCGGACCAGGCCGAGGCCTGGGCGGCTTGGGCTGGTTGGGCTGGTTGGGGGCGCTGCTCGGCTGCCTTGTCCGGTCGAGCCGGGGCTATCGAGGGGAGGTCCTGATCCGGCGCGATGCCCCAGAAGCGGCCGATCAGGCGGGTCGAGGAGATGCCAGCTTCGAGCATGAAGGGCGCCGCTTTTTCGCCGTGGAGGCTGCCGCGCGTGTCGAGCGGCGTGCCGTGAGCGAGACCGGTGATGCTATATTCCTCGACCACGTCCCGGCCGCTGGGGTCGCGCCATACGCGGTGCGGATAGCCATGGACCAATTCGGTTTTGCCGGGCGCCTCGGGCGTATCGTGAAGCGCTCGCCATTGCTCGACCAGGGCCGACGCATTGGACTGGTCGACGGTCTGGTCGGCGCTCCCGTGCCAGATCGACAGGATCGGCCAGTCGCCGGAATGGCTGGATGCGGCGCGAACCAGATCGGATAGCGCCGAAGGAAGGGAACCCTCCCATCCGCGCATTCGGTCGAAGGCTTCAGGAATGGATTGCGCGGTCCCGAACGGCAGGCCAGCGATCACCGCACCGCCGGCGAAAACCTCCGGATAGGTGGCCAGCATGGCGGCTGCCATCGCGCCGCCGGCCGAAAGGCCGGTGACGTATACGCGCCCAGGGTCCGTTTCGCGGGAGGCCTCAACCGCGGCGACCATCTCGCGGATCGACAGGGCCTCGCCCTTGCCGCGAGCCGCATCCTTTGCTGAAAACCAGTTGAAGCACAAATTGGGATTATTGGACCGCCGCTGCTCCGGATACAGCACCACGAAGCCATTTTGGTCCGCGAGCCGCGACCAGCCGGAGCTCTCGTCATAGCCCGCGGCATTCTGCGTGCATCCGTGGAGGACGACCACCAGCGGCGCTCCAGCCGCGACATTTTCCGGGACGTAGAGCCAGGCATTCAACTGTCCCGGATTTGCCCCGAAATTGTCGAACGGCTCAAGACGCGTGCTGGTTGGAGCGCTTTGCGGGAGGCCGCGAGGGAGCCGCTTCAGGCGGGCCAGGGTGTCGGACAAAAGTCTCATGCAGCAAACCTCCGGCGGGACAAGCAACAGCATCGGCAGTTTGTTGCACTGCACAATATAGGCCCGGCCAGGCCTGGATCAATGGAGGGGCGGGGCGAAACCACCTGACGAATGGGGGTGCTTGCACGGGAATGACCAGGGGCTGCTCCGACCAGCCCTGCTTCATCCATATCGGACCAGGTCCGCCGCCGCGCGGCCTGCTTTGCCGATATGCTCCCGGGACAGTGAGACGCTTTTTCGCCAGATTTGCGCTTGCCCTGGTCCTGCCGGCGCTGGTTCCGTCCGAGCCCTTTCCCCCGCTCGCGACGGTGACCAGCACGGCGGATTCCGCGACGGCCGGTTAACCGCTGCATCTTTATTGACAGGCCCGCGGCCCGAGCTTCGCTTATGCCGAAAAGGAGGCAGGCCGGGTTGGACTTTGCCTGGGCAAGCTTGACTTGGCAGCGCGTTTCGGGTTGAGGGCGCGGCTCACCGACAAGACGGGAACAGGGGCGGCTCCCGCGAACAAGCCGCCTGGCCGGGGATACCAGAGGGCACCCATCAAAGCTGGCTTTGATGGGACCCGCTATACGGTCCCCTGACGAACGGAGAATCGACATGCGTCATCGCGTAGGCGGGCGGAAACTTCAGCGCACCTCCAGCCACAGGCAGGCCATGTTCCGCAACATGGCGGCGGCGCTCATCAAGCACGAGCAGATCACCACCACCGTCGCCAAGGCGAAGGAGCTTCGGCCCTATGTCGAAAAGCTGGTGACCCTGGCCAAGAAGGGCGGGCTTTCCAACCGCCGGATCGCCCATGCGCGGATCATGGACGAGGCGCAGGAGCGCAAGCTGTTCGAGGTGCTTGGGCCGCGCTACGAGGCACGCGCCGGCGGCTATACGCGGGTCGTGAAGGCCGGCATCCGGATGTCGGACTCGGCGGCGATTGCGATCATCGAATTTGTCGATCGCGACGTCTCCGCCAAGGGCCAGGACAGCGGCCCGGTGATGTCCGACGAGGAATTCGAGGCGGCTTGAGCGCCCGAGCGCAGCGAAGCTGCGTCGAAGAGAGCGCGAAAGCCGGCCGACGACCGCCCCGGACTTGATCTGGGGCGTGTCGATCGACGTCACGAATTCAGTTCGTGACGGCCCACTTCAGCCGGTTGAAACGCTCGGCTAAGCTGAACATTACCACACAATCGCATTCAGCGGCGGTGCACTGCCCAAGCGCTAATTTCTCCCACACGATCGGGTCGCTGTGTCCAGCAATCCGGCGTTTTCGAAGGAGAAAGGCCATGTTGGCTGTCAAAACATTTGCGTTGGGTGCTGTTGGCGTTGCCGCGGCTGCCGGCGGAGCGGCCCCGGCCTCCGCCCAATATTATCCGGGAACTCCCTACGGCTACGGCCAGGCCGGTCCGGCCCAGATCATCGGCCAGGTCATTGCCCAGGTGCTGAACCCCTATGGCCAGTGGGGCTATGGCCACCGCGCCGTCAACCCGCAGGTCGCGGCGAACCGCTGCACGAGCGCCGTCCAGCGGCGATTGCAGGCCAGCGCCGGCTACGGCTACGGCTACCAGCAGCACAATCCGTACAACCCCTATGGCTATGGCAATAGCTACAACCAGGCGCGGGTGCTCGGGATCACCCGGGTCGAGCAGCGCTCGGCAAGCACCATGCGGGTGCGCGGCGTGGCGACCAGCGGGATGGGCCAGGCCCAATATGGCCAATATGGCGGCCAGCCCTACGGCGGTTACGGCGGCTACGGCGGCCAGCCCTACGGCGCTCAGCACTACGGTGGCGGCTACGGCGGCTATGGCGGTTATGGCGGCTATGCGCAGGCGCAAGCCGATCTGAGCTTCCGCTGCGATGTCGATTATCGCGGCCGGATCCGCAACATCGATATCGACCGCCGCTACTAAGCGGGGTGGGAAATGAAGCGCCGGGGCCCGGGCAGGCTCCGGCGCTTTTTCTATGCGGCGTAATTTTCGAGGAGCAAGTGCGCCTGGCGCTCGATCCGCCGCGCCTGGAGCATATGCTTCCTCGGGAACAATGCGTTCCAGACCGAGCCGCGATGGTGGATTTCGATTCCGCAGCCGTTGCGCGGGTTCACCGCCCGCCGGCACACCACCTTCAGCTCGCCAAAAGCATGGCGCTCGACGTTGGGCGTGCCTTCGCCGTTGAGCGAAAAGACCAAAGGCCAGCCGTCCGGGTCGCTGCTCCCGGCGATCCGGCTGTCGTAGACCAGCTCGAACCTCGCTTCGGGGGGCTTGATCCGGACGAATCGATGGCCCTCGTCGGTTGCCGAGCGGACATGCGAGGCGGGGAAGCGATAGGATTGCTGGTCGAGCTGGAGCACGGTGTCGCCCCTCCCGGTGCAGGCACCGGCAAGAAGAAAAAGGAACGGCAGAGCTTTTCGCACGCCCGTCGATAGCACGAATCGGGCCCGCGCGACCAATCGAGGCAGGCGCCGGCGAAGCGACCGAAAGGCGTTCAGGGGAAATGGCTGTCCAGCCTGAGGGCAATCGCGCGCAGGTTTCCGGTTTGATTTGTCTTGAGATATGGAAACGAGCGGCAGGGGGCGCAGCAATGGTCGAGAACCAGCCCGCCACGGCGGCTCGCAATCGCATCGACCTGCTCGATGCGCTGCGCGGCTTTGCGCTGCTCGGAATCATCCTCGTCAACATGCGCGCCTGGGCCGGATGGTACAGCTTCGAGCCGGCCGATCGAGTGTCGGTGGCAGGAGGGGCGCAAAGCCTCTGGTGGTACGAATTCATTTTGACATCGCTGGTCGAAGGCAAGTTCTACACGATCTTCTCCTTCCTGTTCGGGCTTGGATTCGCGCTTCAGCTTTCGCGTCTTCAGCGGCGCGGGCTCGACGGCCTGGCGATCTTCCGGCGCCGCCTGCTCGTGTTGCTGGCCATCGGGCTCATCCACATGCTGTTCCTGTGGGAAGGCGACATCCTGACGCTCTATGCGCTGCTCGGCCTGCTGCTGCCGCTGTTCATGAGCTGGAGCGAGCCTCGCCTGCTTGCCTTCGCCGCCTTTCTGCTCGTGCTGCCGATCGCGGGGATTGCGCTGGCCCATGCCGCCAGGATCGAGCCGGACCTCGGGCTTTTCCAGTTCGGCGAGCATTTGTTCGTGGTGCTTGGCGGCGATGCCGACGGGTGGAGAACCTGGCTGCTTCGCGAGGACCTCCGATCCTATCTCGCCTGGGCGTTGTCCAGCTGGCCGTTCCGGATCGGAGGGTTTTTGGAGAGCTGGCGGATTCCCAAGGTGCTGGCGATCATGCTCCTTGGGCTGCTTGCCGGCCGCAGGCTGGTGACCGGCAGGCTGCTGGAGGACAGGGCCCTGCTTCGGCGGGTGGCGGTCGTCGGCCTCGCCGTGGGGATACCGGCGAACATCGGCTACGGCCTTGTCGGGGGCCTGGTGCAGGAAGAGTTTTCAAGCTCACTGATCGCGACTGCGCTCTACGCGGCCGGCGTGGTTCCGCTCGGCCTCGCCTATGCGGCTTGCTTCGCTCTCGCCTGGCCGAAAGCCCAACGGATATTGGGGCTGCTGGCTGCGCCGGGGCGGATGGCGCTGACCAACTACATCAGCCAGACGATTCTGGGCATCGTCATCTTCTACGGAATCGGCTTCGGCCTCTACAGAAGCCTCGGTCCGTGGGAATTTACCGGGGTCGCGGTGGCGATCTTCGCAGTCCAGATCGCCTGGTCGCGGCTGTGGCTGAAGCACTTCGCCCAGGGACCGATGGAGGGGTTGTGGAGGCGGCTGACCTATGGCCGGGCGGGCGCGGGGCTCGGCGGGCGCCGAGCCTCAAGTGGAGGCAGTTGAAAATCCCGCCGGGCGGCCTACCTAAAATGCTCGATTGTAACGAGGATTATCTCCCTTGCGCCCTTTTGTCTTGCACCCGCTTGCGGCGGCGACCGCCGTTGGCACCGCTCTTTGCACATCGCCGGCACTTGCCGCTGCCCCGGAAACCCAAACCAGGGCCTCGCCCGCCGGCGCGCAAGCGCTCGCCTATCCTGAGACCCGGCGAGGCGAGGTGATCGACGAGCAGTTCGGCCGACAAGTCGCCGACCCGTATCGCTGGCTCGAGACCGACGTGCGCAACGACCCGCAAGTGCGCGCCTGGGTCAGCGCCCAGAACGAGGTCACCGACGCCTTCCTCGCCGGTCTTCCCGAGCGCGAGGCGTTCAAGCAGCGGATCACCGAGCTGTACGATTACGAGCGCTTCGGAATCCCGGACAAAGAGGCCGGCCGCTATTTTTATACGCGCAACGACGGCTTGCAGAACCAGTCGGTTCTCTATGTCCGGGACAGTTTGGCCGGCGAGCCAAGGACGCTGATCGATCCCAATACATGGTCGGAGGACGGCGCGACCGCGCTGGGCGGCTGGGTGGCAAGCGAGCAGGGCGACAGGCTCCTCTATGCAGTCCAGGAGGGCGGCACCGACTGGCGAACGGTCAAGGTGCTCGACGTCGCGACCGCCAAGCCGCTGGCCGACGAGGTCAAGTGGGTGAAATATTCGAGCCTCGTCTGGGCCAAGGACGGAAGCGGCTTTTTCTACTCGCGCTTCCCGGAGCCCGAGGAAGGCGCGGCCTTCCAGTCGCTGACCAAGAACCACCAGGTCTATTTCCACCGGCTCGGCACGGCGCAGGCGGACGACCGGATGGTGTTCGCCACGCCCGACAGGCCCGGGCTCGGCCATGTCGTCGAGGTGAGCGACGACGGCGGCTGGCTGATCGTCTATTCATCGAGCGGGACCGACGACCGCTACGAGGTGAGCCTCATCGATCTCAGGGCCCAAGCCAAGCCGCGAGTCCTGATCCCGGGCTTCGACAACAACTGGAGCTATATCGGCAACCGCGGCTCGACCTTTTATTTCATCACCGACGCCGAGGCGCCGAGGCAGAAAGTCGTGTCGCTCGACATCGCCCAGCCGAGCCCGGCTCCAACGAGCGTCGTTGCGGAAGGCAAAGCGACGCTTACCGGCGCCGATCTGGTCGGCGGCAGGATCATCGCCAGCTATCTGGAGGATGCGAAAAGCGAGGTTCGAGTGCATTCCCTCCAGGGCGTGCTGGAGCGGCAGATCCCGCTTCCCGGAATCGGCACGGCGAGCGGCTTCGACGGCGAGTTTAGCGATCCGGAGACCTTCTTCTCCTTCACCAGCTTCAACCGGCCGACGACCATCTATCGCTACGACACGTCGACCGGCGAGGTTGCAGTCTGGGAGGAGCCGAAGGTTGCCTTCAACCCGGAGGACTTTTCGGTCAGCCAGGTCTTCTACACCTCGAAGGACGGCACCCGCGTGCCGATGTTCATCGTCCGCAAGGCGGGCTCGACCGGCCCGGCGCCGACCCTCCTCTACGGCTATGGCGGGTTCGACATTTCCGTCACTCCCACTTTCTCGCCGACCCGGATGGCCTGGCTGGAGAAGGGCGGAGTTTATGCGGTCGCCAATATTCGCGGCGGCGGCGAATATGGCAAGGAATGGCATGAGGCGGGAAGGCTCGCCAACAAGCAGAACGTGTTCGACGATTTCATTGCCGCCGGCGAATATCTGAAGGCCAGCGGGATCGCCACGCCGGACGGGCTGGCGATCGAAGGGCGTTCCAACGGCGGGCTGCTGGTCGGCGCGGTGGTCAACCAGCGGCCGGATCTGATCGACGCTGCCCATGCGGCGGTTGGAGTCATGGACATGCTTCGCTTCGACCGGTTCACGGCCGGGCGCTATTGGGTCGACGATTACGGCTATCCCAACAAGGAGGGTGATTTCAGGACCCTGCTCGCCTATTCGCCCTATCACAATATCAGGCCCGGCACCGACTATCCGCCGGTCCTGGTGACGACCGCCGACACCGACGACCGAGTGGTCCCGGGGCACAGCTTTAAATATGTGTCGGCGCTCCAGGCCGCCAACCCGGACGGCCACCTAAATCCGGTCCGCCCGCATTTGATCCGTATCGAGACCAGGGCGGGCCACGGGTCGGGCAAGCCGACCTCGAAAATCATCGAGGAAGCGGCCGACGTCTATGCGTTCCTGGCCCGCTTCACCGGGCTTTCTGACTAAAGATCGGGCTGACTAAGGGATCGGCCGGCCTGAAGACCTGAAGGCTCAGCCGATGACGGCCAGCGCGGCCTCATAGGCAAGCGCCCGAGCCTCGCGGCTGTGGTTGACCTGCCTGAAGGTGGAGGCCCTGAAGATGGAGGGCTGCGGGCTGGTGCGGCGGGCATTGGCCCGCTTTCGCGGCTCAGCCGGCGTGCTGTTGATTGGGTATCGGTTCACTTAAATTCGCGTCATTCTGTTCGGCGAGCTCCTGGGCGGCCGCGGCTTTCGCCTTTTCGGCAACCAGGGTCGCTCGCATGCGCTCGGTCCGCTCTGCACGAGCGGCCATTTCGCCCCATGCCGCAGCCGATCTGAGGCAGCGGTCGCGAACATTGTCCAGCGTTGCTGCGTCTGCATCGGCCTGAGCCTCGGCGGCTCGTGCAAGATAGGTTTCTCGGTCGGTCATGTGGCTCATTTTCCGGGCGGTGTGGGGGCGGGGCTATTGTTGGGAAGCCCCGCCGGGGTTCGTCAGTCTGCAGGCTGCAGGTTAACGGCCTTGGTCTTTCCGCGCTGGTCTTCCTCAAGGTCATAGCTGACCTTCTGGTCCTGGTTGAGCGTGCCCATTCCGGCGCTCTCGACCGCGGTGATGTGGACGAAAGCGTCCTGTCCGCCGTCCTCGGGCTGAATGAATCCATAACCCTTGGCGGCGTTGAAAAATTTTACGGTGCCTATCGGCATTAGTTCAGTTCCTTCCTTGCGGGCGGACCGCCAATCGGCCCACCCTTGCTACGGGCGACAAAAGCCACCCTTGCTACAGGCAAAAAAGAAGGATTGAGGAGCCGCAAAGCACCTGGAAACCGTCGATTTGCGACTGCTAGCAAGCCTTACATAGTCGATTGCCGGGCAAAATGTAAGTGCGGCGACACAAGCGGCCGGCATGGCTCGCCGCTCCAAGGCGATTTTTCAGTTTGGCGATGCAACCTATTGTCATGCTCGCAAGTATTAGCAATGTGGCTTCAGGAGGCTGCCAGCGAATGTACCGTCACTCGATTTCCATCGACGAGCATGACATCGACCACATGGGGCATGTGAACAATTCGGTGTATTTGAAATGGGTTCAGGACGCGGTCGTTCGCTACTGGCAGACCATCGCTCCCGCTGATGCCGTCACCGACCATCTGTGGGTCGCCCTCAAGCACGAGATCACCTACCGCAAACCGACCTATCTCGACGACCAGGTGGTTGCCGAGGTGATCGCCGAGAACGTCGAGGGCGCGCGCGCCTTCTTCACGACCCTGGTCAAGCGCGGCGAGATCGTCCTTGCCGAGGTGAAGAGCTGCTGGTGCTGCCTCGATTCGATGACCCAGCGCCCCAAGAGGCTCGCCCAGGACGTCGTCGGCCGCTTCCTGACCGACTAGCCGCCGGGAACCTTTACTCGACGGCAGGAACCGCTAACGGGCTGCCATGACGGTCCAGAACGCAAGTCCATCTGGCGATTCCATCCTGATCATCGATTTCGGGAGCCAGGTCACGCAGCTGATCGCCCGCCGGGTGCGCGAGGCGGGAGTCTATTGCGAGATCGCCCCGTTCAATGCGAGCGAGGAAGCGTTCGACCGGCTTCGCCCGAAAGGCGTGATCTTTTCCGGCGGGCCGGCATCCGTGACTCACGAGAAGAGCCCGCGCGCGCCCCAGGCGATCTTCGACAGCGGCCTGCCGTTGCTCGGCATCTGCTACGGACAGCAGACTCTCCACCAGCAACTAGGCGGCAAGGTCGTCACTTCCGACAACAAGGAATTCGGCCGGGCCTATATCGACATCCTCGCGCCCTCGGCGCTGTTCGACGGGCTGTGGAAAATGGGCGAAACCCACCAGGTGTGGATGAGCCACGGAGACCGGGTCGAAACGCTTGCGCCCGGTTTCGAGGTGGTCGCGGCTTCCGATGGCGCGCCTTATGCGATCGCCACCGACGAGCAGGCGCGACGCTATACTTTGATGTTCCATCCCGAGGTGGTGCACACGCCCGACGGCGGAAGATTGCTCGCCAATTTCGCCCGTCACATCTGCGGCTGTTCGGGCGACTGGACGATGGCGAGCTTCCGCGACGCCAAGATCGCCGACATCCGGGAGCAGGTCGGAGAGGGCAGGGTCATCTGCGGCCTTTCGGGCGGAGTCGACAGCGCGGTGGCCGCAGTGCTGATCCACGAGGCGATAGGCGAGCAATTGACCTGCGTGTTCGTCGATCACGGGCTGATGCGCGCCGGCGAAGCTCAACAGGTCGTGTCGCTGTTTCGAGGCAGCTACAACATTCCGCTGGTCCACGTCGACGCGGCCGAGGATTTCCTCGCCGGTTTGAAGGGCGTCAGCGACCCCGAGAAGAAGCGCAAGTTCATCGGCTCCGAGTTCATCAACGTGTTCGAGGCCGAGGCGAAGCGGATCGGCGGCGCCGATTTCCTCGCCCAGGGCACGCTCTATCCCGACGTCATCGAAAGCGTCAGCTTCACCGGCGGGCCGTCGGTGACGATCAAGAGCCACCACAATGTCGGCGGCCTGCCCGAACGGATGAACATGAAGCTGGTCGAGCCCCTGCGCGAATTGTTCAAGGACGAGGTCCGCGAACTCGGCCGCGAGCTTGGGCTTCCCGAAGGCTTCGTCGAGCGCCATCCGTTCCCCGGCCCCGGCCTGGCGATCCGGATCCCCGGCGAGGTGACGAAAGAGAAATGCGACATCCTTCGCCGGGCGGACACCATCTACCTGGAAGAAATCCGCAACGCCGGGCTCTACGACGCCATCTGGCAGGCCTTCGCCGTCCTCCTGCCGGTGCAGACGGTCGGCGTGATGGGTGATGCGCGTACCTATGAGTTCGTCTGCGCCCTTCGCGCCGTGACCAGCGTCGATGGGATGACCGCCGACGTCTATCCGTTCGACAGCGCCTTTTTAAGCCGCGTCGCCACCCGCATCGTCAACGAAGTGAAGGGCATCAACCGGGTGGTCTACGATTATACGTCGAAGCCGCCCGGCACGATCGAGTGGGAGTGAGCCGGATCGAGCATCCGGGGGATGCTCGACAGGCTCACTCAGACCGCAGCTGGTAATCCGGGGGGTTGCCAGACCGGTCACTCAGAAGCGACGGGCTGTGCGCGTCTTGGCCAATTTTTCGCGGTTAACCGCTAATTTTGCGTTTACCATTGGATTGACGCGGGCGGCATCTTGCGCTGTTTGACTGGCCGATGAAACCGATCACGAAACGGACAATTGCGGCAGCCGCGGCGCTTGCGCTGGCAAGCTGCTCGACCGCGCCGAGGCAAATGATCCAGGCGCCACCTGCGCCGGTGCCGGAGGAGCTGCCCTATCGCTGGACCCACGGCAATGCTCCCAAGGCGCACAAGGACGCGCTCGCCCTGTTCGGTCCGCTGGCGCTCAGGCCCGGCGAGTTCCGCTGGGTCGCCGAGGTGCCGAAACAGGGCGAGGCCAAAATCGTCATCGACCTCTTGACCCAGCGTTTCTACGTCTATCGCGGCGACAAGCTCGCGGGCCTTTCGACCATCTCCAGCGGCAAGACGGGCAAGGAGACCCCGCTCGGCTTCTGGACGGTGTTTCGAAAGCAGGTGAAGGGCTTTTCCCGCAAATACGACAACGCGCCAATGCCCTTCATGCAGATGTACGACGAGAAGGGAATCGCTTTCCATGCCGGCAACAACCCGGGCTATCCGGCAAGCCGCGGCTGCGTCCGGCTGCCGCTGAAATTCGCCGAGCGGCTCTACTCGATGACCAAAATCGGCACCAAGGTCATCGTCGAGGGCTGAACCCGGCCGCGCCCGGCGCGCCATGATCGGGAACACTCGGCCCGACACTGTCGTTGGCTAACCGGCACCGTAACGAATTTCCCCCGGACGGGGTGGGGCAAGGTCCAGGAGAAAAAACTATCAGCGACACCAAGGACGTGAACGAGGCAAGCGAGTTGGCGCCGATCCGCGGCCGGAGGACCGCCGCCCTTGCCTCCCAGCCGCGGTGGCTGCGTATCGGCGGGGGGATAATCTTCACGCTCGCCGCTTTTTCGATATCGATCGCGATGCAGCTTCCGCAGCAGGGCTACACCTTCCTGCTGCTCTACCCCGCGGTGATCGCATCGGCCTATTTCGCCGGACGCGATTCCGGCCTGGCGGCCACAGCCACCGGCGCCCTGTGCGTCGGCGGGCTGATGCTGGTCATGTGGGACAGCGCCAACCACATGCTGCTCGTCCAGATCGCCTCGCTGGTCCTGTTCATCGTGATCGGCAGCGGGAGCGCGGTCCTGCTGTCGCGGCTGAAGCGGGCGCTGAGGCAGCTCGAAGCCTCCAATGCGCGGCTGATCGAGGCGACCGACAGCGCCCGGCTGGCGAGTGAAGAGACGGATCTCCTGCTTCGCGAGCTTCGTCATCGAATCCGCAACGATCTGTCGAACATCATCGCCATCATCCGGATGCAGGCCAAGTCCATGCCGCCGGACGCCGCCGCCCATCTGACCGGGTCGGCCGACAGGCTCCAGGTCCTCGCCAAGGTCCACGAGAGGCTGTCGCGGCAGGGCCATAGCCCGGTCGTCGACATGAAGCCGTTCCTCGAGGATTTGTGCAACGAGCTTCGCTCCACTTTGCTTCCGCTCAAGCCGGTCGCCCTGGAGACCGATATCGACGCGGTCAGCCTCCCTTCCGCCCGGGCGGTCTCGGTCGGGCTGATCCTCAACGAGCTGGTCACCAACGCGATCAAATATGCCT
>DATKAY010000052.1:0-3232 GCA_035514495.1 Sphingomicrobium sp.
AGCGACGACATGGCACTGACGCGGGTTGAGAACCTGGGAGATCATGTCGATCGACCCGCCTTTGCCCGCCGTGTCGCGGCCTTCGAACAGGACCACGACTCGCTGGCCGGTCTGGGCGACCCAGCGGGCCATCGCGCCGAGCTCCTTGGATAAAGGATCCAGCAGTTCCTCATATTGTTCGCGAGTAATGCCCATGCTTGCTCCCGCTCCAATGCCTCTGTTGTGACACCGCTATTGCGGATTCGCAAACGCCGGGCCGCGGCTCAAAGAGGTTCATCCAGACGAAGCCGCCCGAGGTCGCGCTGCTTCAAGCGCAACCCAAACCGGCTTCCATCCGTTGTATCGACGAGGGAAAAGCCGCACTCTCCCCACCCCCGGTGCGGTGCCCGGCTCTAACGCCGGGCCCCTCTACCGTTTTCGGCCCCCTCTACCGCTATCCGGACCTTGCCGTCCGCTCTTGCACCTTTAGGCCTTCCGGTTGCGGCCCGCCGCGCTAAGAGCGGGCACATGAACAAAAATCGAGACCTTCCGGCGCCGCCCCGCGCCGAGCAGCGCCCGCACAGCAAGGAATATCACGGCCAGACGATCGAGGACCCCTGGGCCTGGCTTCGCGACCAGGGCTATCCCAAGGTCACCGACGAGAATGTGCTCGGCTATCTGCGCCAGGAGAACGACTATTTCGAAGCGGCGATGGCGCCGCACCGGCCGCTGATCGACGAGCTGTTCGAGGAGATGAAGGGGCGAATCAAGGAAGACGATTCTTCCGTGCCGATCCGCGACGGCGACTGGCTCTACTGGTGGAAGTTCGAGGCCGGGGCGCAATACCGGCGCTGGTACCGAAAACCCGTCTCGGGCGGCCCCGACCAGCTGATCTTCGACGAGCCGGCCGAGGCCGAGGGACATGAATATTTCCGCCTCGGCGCGCTGGAGACCAGCCCCGACGGCAAATTGCTCGCGGTGATGACCGACACCAACGGGTCGGAGCGCTTCACTCTGGCGGTCCGCGACCTTCAAACCGGCAAGCAGCTGGAGAGGATTACGCAAGTCGGCATCGGCTCGCCGGTGTGGACCAGCGACAGCTCCGGGCTCGTCTTCACCGAGGTCAACGACAGCTGGCGAAGCTACCGGGCGCGCTACCATCGCCTCGGCACCTCGACCGACGAGGACCGGACGCTTTACGAGGAGAAAGACGACCTCGGCTTTTCGGTCGGGGTCGATGATTCCACCGACCGAAGCCTGATCTTCATCGCCACCGGCGACAATGTGACGACCGAAATTCGCTTCGTTCCGGCCGACGACCCGCTCGCCGATCCGGTGCTGATCTCGCCGCGCAAGCAAGGGCGCGAATATTCGGTCGATTGCGCGCACGGCAAGCTGTGGATCCTCGCCAACGATGCCCATGTGAACTTCCGCCTCGCCGAGGCCGACCCGGCGAGCCCGGGAGAGTGGAAAACGGTGATCGAGGGCTCAGCCCAAGTCTATCTGATGAGCGCCGACAGCTACCGCGACCATATCGTGATCCACCAGCGCGTCGACGGCCTCGACCAGCTAATTCTTCGCACTTACGACGGCGATGAGACGCGGATCCCCTTCGCCGAGGCAAGCTATAGCGCGGGCTTTGCCGGAAACCCCGAATTCGCACCGGACGCCTATCGAATCGGCTATTCCTCGATGGTCACGCCGGCCACCGTCTTCGATTATCACCCAAAAACCGGAGAGCTGGAGCTGCTCAAGGTCCAGGAAATCCCGTCGGGCTATGACCCGTCGCAATATGCGACCGAGCGGCTGATGGTGCCGGCCCGCGACGGCAAGAAAATCCCGGTCTCGGTGGTCTATCGCAAGGGCTTCGAGAAGAACGGCGAGGGCAAGCTCTTCCTCTATGCCTATGGCGCCTATGGCCATGCCATCCCGCCGGGATTCTCGACCGCCAGGATCAGCCTTCTCGACCGCGGCTGGGCCTATGCAATCGCCCATATCCGCGGCGGCGACGACCTTGGCTACGACTGGTACCTGGAAGGCAAGCTGGCCAAAAGGAACAACGCCTTTACCGATTTCGTCGATTCGGCCCGGGGGCTGATCGACGCCAAATTCACTCGTGCCGGCAGGATCGCGATCAACGGCGGATCGGCGGGCGGCGAGTTGATGGGCGTGGTCGCCAACACCGATCCCGAGCTGTGGGGAGCGGTCGTCGCCGACGTGCCCTTCGTCGATGTTCTCAACACCATGCTCGACGATTCGCTTCCGCTGACGCCGGGCGAATGGCCCGAATGGGGCAATCCGCTCAAAGACAAGGCGGCGTTCGAGCTGATCAGGAGCTACAGCCCCTACGACAATGTGAAGCGCCAGGATTATCCGCCGATGCTGATCACCGGGGGGCTTCACGATCCGCGGGTGACTTATTGGGAGCCGGCCAAATGGGCGGCCAAGCTTCGGGCGAACAAGACCGACGACAATTTGCTGCTGCTCAAGACCAACATGGGCGCCGGCCATGGCGGCAAGTCGGGCCGCTGGGAGCAGCTTCGCGAAGTCGGCGAGGCCTTTGCCTTCGTCCTGACCCAGGTGCAGTGACGCGGTTGCTCGTCGCCCAGGGCGCTCAAGCGGCTCCTCGGCAGGTAGCGCCCTTCCTCCAGGCGCGGTAAGGGTGGCGCGATGCGCGCGATCCTGCACGATTATCATCGGTCCTCGGCAGCCTATAGGGTGCGGATCGCGCTCAACCTCAAGGGCATCGACTATGAGCGCCGGCCGGTGAACCTGGTCGAGGGCGAGCAGAGAAACGCCGCGTACCGGGCTCTCAACCCGCAGGGCCTGGTTCCGACGCTTGCGCTCGACGATCACCGGCTGACCCAGAGCCTCGCCATCTGCGACTATCTCGATGCGCGCTTTCCCGAGCCTGGCTTCCTTCCCGAAGATTCCGGCGACCGGGCGCATGTGCTGGCGCTGGCGCTGACGATCGCCTGTGACATCCACCCGCTCAACAATCTTCGAGTCCTCAAATATCTCGGCGGCGAGCTGAAGCAGGAGCAGGACTCGCGCGATCGATGGTACCGCCATTGGGTGACGGAAGGCTTCGGGGCGCTCGAAGCGATGGCCAAGAACCGGGCCGGCAGCTTTTTGTTCGGCAATTCGCCGACCCTGGCCGACATCTGCCTGGTGCCGCAGATGTATAATGCGCGGCGGTTCGACGTTCCGCTCGAGCCCTTCCCAACCCTTCTTCGCGCCGACGCGAGCGCCA
>DATKAY010000053.1:0-41753 GCA_035514495.1 Sphingomicrobium sp.
CGGTCCGGTTCAATCTCGCGCAAGCGCGCGAGGCAGTCGAGAAAGCGGCCCGCAAGCCCTATGTCGAGCGAGTCGAAGCGTCGCGAAACCTCCGCTGGACCTTGTCGGGAGCAGGCGCCGGAAGCGAACAGAAGCCGCTCGGGCGCCAGGCCGCCGAGCAGGCGGTCAGCGTTGCGTCGAAACAGGCGCCGCCGGGGCCGGAAAATCCTGGAGCCTCGGCAGCAGCACAAGATCGACCTGAGACCTGATCTGACGAAGCCGCGAGTCGGCAACGAGAATATCGGCCGACAACGCGCTGGCCGCCTCCATCTGCCTGGTCATCACCGCCGATCCGCCGAACGCACTCGATTCGTACCAGGGATCGGTAAGCGTCAGGACCAAGGTCGATTCGTCGAACGCAGCGCAGACATCGAACAGCGCCAGGTTCGGGTCCTCGTGAAGGCGCATGTGGCAATCGCGGCTATAGTCTTTCGCCGAAGCGAGATCGCCGCCGGAATGCAGGGCTAAAGCCTGGGAAATCGCATTGCCGATCACTCCCGAATGAAGCGGCTCTTCGAAACTGGCGAATGTCGAGCGGGTGCTTGCGATGGCGACGGAATCCGCTGCCGCCCACTCGACCGGAAGAAGGATGCCCGAGCGGGTGCGGCCGTCTTGCGAATTGAGGTAGAGCGTCGCCCCGGCCAGGCAGGCCGCGACCAGCGCCAGGGCCCAACCGGCACGCGAAGACCGGCGCGGCCGCCGCCGGATCGGGACAGGCATGGCCCGCGCCCGCGACAATTGCGCCGGATAGTCGCGCCGAAGATAGGCATAGGCCCGGTTGATCTCCGCGGCTCGGCGGCCGTCGCCGCCGGTCCGGTCCGGATGGTAGATTTTCATCAGCCGGCGATAGGCGGCATCCACCTCGGCGCGCCCGGCGCCGGGCCGAAGCCCGAGTATGGCAAAGGCAGAGCGGTCCGCACTCATCGCGGGCCGGACCCTATCGCATCTCCATCGATCGAAGAAGCGGGTCGAACGGGGCTTTCGCCGGCGAGGCTAGGCCGCAGCGCGGATGTCGACTTTCTCGACCCACTCCGGCCAGAAAGCCGGCTCGCGGCTCGACCAGCCGGGCGAGGTCGCAGCGCTCTCGCTGATCGACTGGAGCAAGGTGCGGCGGCGGTCCGGGTGGAGATGCGGAAGCGCCGCGGCAGCGCAGAATGCGGCCGGCAGCCAGGGCCGCGCCGCTGCACCGATCAGCCGCTCGAACAGGAACCTGTAGGCCGCGAAGTTCAGCAGCCTGTCCTGCCCAAGGTCGAATGCCGACAAAGTGATGAGGGTACCCATGAAGGGCTCGATCATGTCGAGGCCGCTGTCGTCGGGAACCTGCATCCGAAGGTGGTCGAGCTGCTTGTACAGCCGGGCCTGGGCACGGATCGAGGCGGCCTCGCCTTCGTCGCGCGCCCAGCATTCGAGCGCGTCGCGGCGACCGTAGGCGACATCGAGTGACCGGCGGATATAGCGCTGGGTAGCCTTGGGAAATCCCGCAAACTCTTTCATTTCCGAAAGCAGCAATGCGCCGTTAGCCGGCTGGCTGGTCCGCGTGATCATAATCCCACCTCCTTTTGCCCGGCGGGATATGCGGCACGCATGGTTGCATAATGCTTAACCACTTTTCCCACCCCCGTTATCATTGAATCAGAGGGGGGAGCAGCGCGCAACGTTAATATTTCGCGGAAGGCCCTAAGGGCGGCAAGTGTTGATTATTCGCAACGGATTAGAAACGGAACCGTCATGATTCGCGGTCCTCTTCCTCGGCCTCGAATCCCGACGACGGGACCGGCTCCCCATGCTTGGGAAGCACGACCGAGGGCGGATCGGACGCGTCCATCGACTGGTCGCTGCCGACATCGACCTTCGTGCTTTTGTCCTTGGGGTTCCGCCGAAGCTCCTCCTCGAGCTGCTCTTCCGGATTTCCCGAAAATACGGCTGGCGGCGGCCGATCCTTCTTGTCCCTCTTGGGTGGGGTTGTCACGGGCTCAATCTCCAGCAAATCCTGTTCGAATCAACAACGATGGACACCCATTGCCCGTTCCGCCATTGCTCGATCCTAACGCCCCTGCTTTCGACCGGTGGCCCGGCCCGCTCTGCAAAGGTACGGCCGGCCGATAGCCGCATCGCCACGGCAGCTGTAGACAGTGCCGCGATGAAACGGCTTCGGCAAAGCTTCGCGGACTGGCCTTTGGCAGTGAAGTCGATCCTCGGCTTCTGGCTGTTCTATGCGCTGACCGTCGTCGCCCGCGCGTTCCTGGGCGGCGACCCGGTCACGATCATCCAGAACAGGTCGATTACCGTGGGAGTCGGTATCGTCCTGACCTTCGGCATCTACGCGGCCGTCGTTCTGCTTGCCCAGGGTGCGACCCTCAGGCGGCGAATCGTGGTCGCAGCCGCGGCATCACTTTTTGCATCGACGGCAATGGCAGCGATCCTGATCTTCGCCGACCGCTATCAGGCCAAGCCGCAGGACGAGCTTCGCCTCGTTTCGGCCGAGGGCTACCGGATCACCGAGACCGGGAGCGCGATGCGGATCGAGCGCGACGGAGCGCCTCCGCTTACCGTCACCTGGCCGCGCAGAAGCGACCTCGATTCCTATACGCAGTTCCGAATCGCCGCCGATTCGATGGTCATCTGGCTGTTTTTCTTCATCGCCTGGAGCGCGTTCTACCTCGCCAACCAGGCCCAGGCCCAGGCGCTGACCGCCCAAAGGCGAGCGGCGGAAGCCGAAACCGCGGCTCAAGCGGCGCAATTGCGGGCGCTTCGCTACCAGGTGAACCCGCATTTTTTGTTCAACACGCTCAACTCGCTCTCCTCGCTGGTGATGACCGGGCGGAACGACCGGGCCGAAGCCATGCTCCTGGCGCTTTCCACCTTTTTCCGGAGCAGCCTGTCGCTCGACCCCGCCGCTGACATCAGCCTCGCCCAGGAAATCGACCTCCAGCGATTGTACCTGGACATCGAAACGACCCGCTTTCCCGACCGGCTCCAGGTCGAAATCGACGTTCCCGACCAGCTTCGGTCAGCCCGCCTGCCGGCGCTCATCCTTCAGCCGGTCATCGAGAATGCGATCAAATACGGGGTCTCGAAAACCCGCCAGAAGGTGCTGGTGCGGATCGTCGCTCAAAGCCTGTCCGACGGCCGGATGGAAATCAGCGTCACCAACCAGCTTGCGAGCGGCAAGAAGACCTACATTCCCGCCGCCACTCACGAGGGCACCGGGGTCGGCCTCGCCAACGTCTGCGAACGGCTGGAAACCCGCTTCGGATCGAAGGCCTCGTGCCTCTTCGGCCCGACGGCGGACGGCGGTTACAAGGTCGCCCTGACGATGCCGGTCCAGACGCATGACTGAGCGGACGACCGATTCAAGATCGCTCCGGGTCCTGATCGCCGACGACGAGCCGCTTGCAGCCGAGCGACTCCAAATCCTTCTTGCGCGGCTCAGCGGAGCAACGCTGGTCGGCACCGCGAGCGACGGCGAATCGGCGATCAGCATGGCCGAAACGCTGTCGCCGGACCTTTTGCTGCTCGACATTGCGATGCCGGGGCTCGACGGAATCGACGTCGCCCGGGCGCTCGCCAAACAGGACCCGTCTCCGGCCGTCGTGTTCGTGACCGCCTTCGACCAGTTCGCGGTCGCAGCCTTCGAGGTCGCTGCAGTCGATTATTTGATGAAGCCGGTCGATCCCGAGCGGCTCCAGCGCGCGCTCGACCGGGCGACCGAATATCTGGAGCACCGGCGGGCGTGGACCGGCCCGGCCGCCGAGCCCACCAAATGGATCGAGGAATTCTGGGCGTCCGACCTGACCGGGCTGGTGCGGATCGCGGCGAGCGACATTGACCGGGTGTCGGCGGAGCGCGATTACATGCGCCTTCACGTCGGGCGAAGGAGCTGGCTGATCCACCATTCGATGGTGGCCCTCGAGGAAGGGCTCGACCCGGAGATCTTCGTGAGGCTTCACCGGTCGGCGATCGTCCGAAAGGACTTCATCGCGGGCTTCACCCGAAACCAGTCCGGTCGCTGGATCGCGCGGCTCGCCGACGGCAGCGAGCAGCCCGTCGGGCGGCTCTATTCGGACCGGGTCCGGGAAATCGCCAGGAAATGAATGAAAGGCCGCGCGCCGGGGACTAATGCGCGGCGGCCCTCATTTCGCTCAACGTTCGCCCGTCGCGACCGTCACCATGACGCCGGCGGCCTGGCTGACAGTCGGCACGACCAGCAGGATGCCGACGAGCAGTGCGGCGAACGCGGGTATGGTCTTCATCATTTCGCGTCTCCTTGCCTTTGCGACGGGAGGAGGGGAATGGACCTCGCACCGCGCCTTCGCCAGATGCACCGTTATCGCGGCCAGGTCTCGGACAGTTCGACGAGCATGGGAAACATTGTCGGCCTGTCGGCAAACAGCGCCGATGTCGCGCCGAATCGACAAACGGCGGTCAGCGGGCGTTCAGCTTTTCAGGGCCTCGCCAGCCTCTTTTTGGTCCACCGCCGTAGTCACGGCAACATCGATTGTCACGTTGCCGACCGTTCGGAAAATGTCCGGGACCATTTCGACTGCCACGAGAAGGGCGAGAGGCGCGATCGGAACCCCGAGCGCCATTGCGACCGGCGCTATCGACGTGATGAAGCTCGCCTCCCCGGGAACGCTGATCGAACCGAAACTGATTACCGTCGCGACCGCGACAGCGGCGGCGATCTGCACTGCCGACGGCTCCAGGCCAAGCCAGTGCGCGACATAAAAGGCGACCGCTACATTCATTGCCGGCCCGGTGGGGCGGAAAAGCGCGCCGATCATCGGAAAGGTCACGTCGGCAACCTTCTCCTGGACGCCGAGCCTGCGCGCGGCGACGAACATTGCGGGAATCGAGGCGAGCGACGAACGAGTGGAAACTGCAACGCTTTGCGGAAGAAGCATCGCCTTGGCGAAGGCCGGCAGTGGGCGGCGCCCCGCAAACATTGCGAGCGCATAGCCCGACAGGCCAACCAACGCTCCGATGGTGCAGAGCAAGACAATGTAATGCGCAAGCGCAGCGACCGCTGCCCCTCCGGCGCCGGTGGCGAGGGCGAAAGCAAGCGCGAATACGCCGATCGGCGCGATCCATAACACCCAGCCAATCAGCACCAGCAAAGCATCGCGAACAGCTTCGAAAAAGGAGAGGAGCGAGTCGCGGCTGCGCGCAGGGATCCTCGACGCGGCCAGCGCGAAGAGAAATGTGAACACCACGAGCTGCAGCACATTGCCCTCTGCCGCCGAAGCAATTGCATTGGCCGGGATGATGCTTCCGAAGAAATTCGAAACCGGCGGAGCCACGGAAGCGGTCGCCGTAGGGCCGATAGCCGCAAGTCCGCTCCTGAGCGCCTGGAGCGCCGGATCCGGCAGCGGAAAGGCTCCCAGCAGACCATTGATCGTCAGGGCTCCGAAGGCCGCCGAGCAGAAATAGATGGCGACGAACCAGGCCATGGCGCGCGCCGCGAGCCCGCCCGCCCGGGCCGCCTCGGCGCCCTGAGCGATGCCAAGGATGAGTAGCGCAACGATGAGCGGGATGACGGTCATCTTGAGAGCGTTGAGCCAAAGCCCGCCGACGATCGCGGCTGTCCTCAACGCGAATTCTCGAATGCCGTCGTCCAGAAATACGGCCGCGAGCCCGGCTGCAAAGCCAAGCACCAGCGCGCCCAGCATCCGCCAGGGCTGGGCACCGCGCACGGGCCGAAGCGCGGCTTCCTCGACGGTTGCGCTCAAGCGGGCGTCCGGAATCGGCGGATGACTCTGCGCATTACAACTTCCCTGTTCCTGGCACCGCCTTATCGCGGCCGCGAAACGAGCGCCACCGCAAGCCGAAAAATCCGGTTTTTCCGGTCAGCTCGCGATACCATGGGGGGGATTGCATCGGCTCGGCGGTTCGCGCGTTGGTGTCCAATAACCAATGGGAGAAGAAACGATGGCGAACGACGAACAGAAAAGCATTCTTGAGACTCTGACGACAACGCTGATCGACAGCGTCAACGGTTTCAACGAGGCGGCCGAGAACACCGACACCCCCCACTTCGAGCAGCTTTTCCGGCAGCACGAGCAGGAGCGGCGCCAGGCTGTGGAAACCTTGCAGTCGGAAATCCGCCGCCTTGGCGGCGAACCGCCCAGCGACGGCTCGATGATGGGCAAGACCCACCAGACCTGGCTCGATCTGAAGGCCGCGATCACCGGCCGCGACGACGAACGGATCATCAAGTCCGTGGAGTCCGGAGAGGATTATCTCAAGGAGAAATTCGAGACCGCACTGAGCAGCGGCGACCTGACCGGCGAATCCCGCCAGGCGGTCGAACGAGCCTATCAGTCGGTCCGCTCAGGCCATGACAGGATGAGCGCGCTCAAGCATCAGGTCGAGGCTGAGGGCTAAGCAGACAGGAGGGGGCGGCCTTGGCCGCTCCCTCACCCTCACCCTTTTCAATAGCCTTTGGTCGCGCCCGCTATTGCGGCCAGGATGTAGATCAGCAGGCCTCCGAGCGCGGATGCAACGATCATGCCGCTGCCCCACAGCGCCAAATCGGCAGTCAGCTGACCGGTCAACACCAGATAGATTATGGCGACGGACGCGGCAGTCGCTCCGGCCCCGACGATGATTTCCAGGATCTGCGATCCCTTTGACCTTTTGACTATGGTCTTGTCCATGTTGTGGCGAACCCATCCGATTGCTTGACAATTCCTCTTACTTCGATCCCTCGCCGATGTCGCTTTCTTCTTCTTCTTCATCGGCGCCAGTCGCCGGCGAACCGCGCTCGACTCCGAGCCAGTCGCGGAACTCGAGCCCGTGGATCATGTCCATCACCTCGAATTCCAGCCCGCCGGGCTGGCTGGTATTGCTGTTCCACAGGGCGACGACCCCGCTCTTCTTGCGGGGATCGAACAGGATGAGCGAGCGGTAGCCGTTCACTCCGCCCCGGTGGCCGACCAGCCGATGGCCGGCATAATCATAGCTTCGCCAGCCATAGCCGTACCAGGCGGTCCCGAGCCGCTCGAGGAACTTGCGCAGGCGAGCCCTCTGGCGCGGGGTCTTCACCAAAGGCGCGTGAACCGCCGCGAGCACGTTTGGGGAGACGATGGCGGGCGCCTCGCCCACCTGGGCGAGCAGCCACAGCGCCAGGTCCTTGATGTTGCTGTTCACTCCGCCGGCGGCCGGAACCCGGTAATAGGCCTCGGTGAGCTCGACCTCGCGCCGTCCGGCGTTATGCGGGCGCGCCCAGCTCGGGGCGCTCATGAGGCCGCGGCGGCTGACGCTTGCGCTGTCCATGCCGAGCGGGTCGAACAGGCGCTGGCGGACTGCTTGACCATAGGGTTTTCCGGTCCTGTCCTGAACGATCTCCGAGGCGGCGTCATAGGCGATGTTTCCGTAGCTCCAGCAGGTTCCGGGCTGGCAGATGAGCGACAGCCCGCCATGCTCCTGCCGGATGGCGCGCGGGTCCTCGCCGGCCTCCAGCTTGTCGTCATAGGCGTTGCGATAGATGCCCAGCCGATGACTCAGAAGGTCGCCGACTGTGGCGCGATGCTCGGCCCGGTCGGGCAGCCGAAGGGTCGTTCGGTAGCGGGCGATCGGGGCGTCGAGATCGACCTTCCCTTCCTCGGCCAGCTTGACGACCATCGTCGAGGCGACTCCCTTGGACAGCGACGCCCAGCGGAACACCGTTTCCGGGGTGACCGGGTCGTTCGATCCCGCGAGAGTCTCGCCATAGCCCTTGAGGAAGGTGATTCGCCCGTTCTCGACGATCCCGACGGCCAGGCCGACCATCGTCGGGCGCTCCATCAGCCGCTTCAGCCGCGCATCGAGACGGTCGTAGTCGATCGCCTGTCTCGCCTCGGGCGCGACCGCCGAGAGTCGCGCGATCACAGGCGCCGGGCCCTTTAAACCCTCGTCCGGCGCTAAACCGGTCGCGACGACCAGCGAGCCGAGCGCCAGCACCGAAGCTCCGATCGCGAGCTTGTGAAAAGTTTTCAAACACCCACTCCGGGACCTGCTTTTGCCGGAGGCGAATCGCCGCTCAACAACGCCGGCCGGTCGCTGCGACGAACCGAAAGCGTGGCGCGGTGAAAAGCCTCGCGAGCTTCGGCTGGCCTTAGCGGCAAGCCTCGCTTAAGTGCCAGCTGCTGGAGGACTTCGGCTTGCGCTTCTTGAAAATCCTGTTCTGGCTGACCCTGGCGGTCGTGGTGACGTTGTTCGCCGCCCGGAACTGGCGGGACGTCACCATCGACCTGTGGGGCGATCTCCAGGCCGACATCAAGATCCCGGTCCTGGTACTGATGGCCTTCCTGCTCGGCTTTCTTCCCGCCTGGCTGATCTGCCGGGCCCGGCTGTGGCGAGTGAAGAACCGAGTGACCATGCCTCGAAGGGACCTTCCCGGCCCCGAAGATACGCAGCGTCCGGAACCCGTCGAATGAAACCGATCTTCGTCGCCATCGACACGCCCGACCCCGACAAAGCGCGGGCCCTTGCCAAAAGCGTCCTCTCCTCGGCCGGCGGGCTCAAGCTCGGGCTGGAGTTCTTCTGCGCCAACGGTCCGTCCGGAGTTCGGGAGATCGCCGGCCTCGGCTTGCCCCTTTTCCTCGATCTCAAGCTCCACGACATCCCCAATACGGTGGCCAGGGCCGTCCAGTCGCTTCGCCCGCTCGAGCCGGCCGTCCTCACCGTTCACTCCGCGGGGGGACGAGCGATGCTGGAGGCGGCGAAGGCGGCGGCGCCCGCCGGGACCAAAGTCGTTGCGGTGACCGTCCTGACCAGCCTCGACGGCGAGGACCTGCGCTCGATCGGCGTTGGCTGCGACCCCTCCGAGCAGGTCGAGCGGCTGGCCGAGCTTGCCCGCCAGTCGGGCCTCGACGGGATCGTCTGCTCGGGCAGCGAGGTGAAGGCGGCAAGGCGGGCCTGGCCAAACGGATATATCGTCGTTCCCGGCGTTCGGCCGGAGGGGAGCAGCGCCGCCGACCAGAAACGCATCGTCACCCCGCGCGAAGCTGTCGATTCCGGTGCTTCGATCCTGGTGATCGGCCGTCCGATAACCGGGGCCGACGACCCGGAGGCGGCGGTGAGGGCAATTGCCGGGACGTTGTGATAGTCCTACCGCGAATGTCGAACCCAGGAGAGAGGAACCGATGAGTTGGCTTAGCCGCGTCCGAAGCGGAATCCCGTTCCTGCCGAAGAAGCAGTACGCCGACACTTTGTGGCACAAGTGCACCAAATGCGGGACGATGGTTTTCCTGAAGGAATGGGAGGACAATCTGCGCGTTTGCCCGCGCTGCGACTTCCACGACCGAATCGGGCCAAAGCACCGCTTCGAATATCTGTTCGACGACGGTAATTATGAGGTCATTCCCTCGCCGGAGGTCAGGCAGGACCCGCTCAGGTTCCGCGACACCAAGCGCTATACCGACCGGCTGAAGGAGGCGCGCTCCAAGACCGGGCAGCGCGATGCCCTCGTCAACGCGCGCGGACGGGTCGGCGGCCATGCGGTCGTCGCCGGCGTCCAGGACTTCGCCTTCATGGGCGGATCGATGGGCATTGCCTTGGGCGCCGCCTTCATCAGCGGGGCCAGGGCCGCGATCGAGTCCAGCAGCCCTTACGTGATCTTCACCGCCTCCGGCGGAGCTCGAATGCAGGAGGCGGTGCTGTCGCTGATGCAGCTGCCTCGAACGACGGTGGCGGTCCGGGAACTCAAGGAAGCCGGCCTGCCCTATATCGTCGTCCTCACCGATCCGACGACGGGCGGAGTCACCGCCTCCTACGCGATGCTCGGCGACGTCCAGATCGCCGAGCCCGGGGCGCTGATCGGTTTTGCCGGGCAGCGGGTGATCGAGCAGACGATCCGGGAAAAGCTGCCCGAGGGGTTCCAGCGCGCCGAATACCTGCTCCAGCACGGGATGATCGACATGGTCGTCGAGCGCCAGCAGTTGAAGGAAAAGCTCGCAACGGTGATCGCTTATTTGATGCCGGAGAAGAAGGCCGCCTGAATGGCTGACTTCGCGCGGTCGCAAAATGCTGCGGTGCAGGCCCAGCTGGATCGGCTCCAGAAGCTGTCGCCTGGCGGCGACTCGCTCGGGCTCGAGCGAATTTCTAAGCTCCTGGAGCGGCTCGGCCGGCCGCAGGACAAGCTTCCCCCGGTGTTTCACGTCGCCGGAACGAACGGCAAGGGCTCGACCTGCGCTTTCCTGCGGGCGATCCTCGAAGCCGCCGGGCTCAAGGTGCACATGTTCACCAGCCCGCACCTCGTCCGTTTCAACGAGCGGATCCGGATCCGCGGCGAGCTGATCGACGATGCCTCTCTGGCAAAGCTGCTCGAACGGGTGCTCGACGAGAGCGAGGAGATCGAACCGACCTTCTTCGAAGCGACCACCGCTGCCGCATTGCTCGCTTTTTCAGAAGAGGATTCGGACGCTTGCGTGATCGAAGTCGGCCTTGGCGGCCGTCTCGACGCGACCAACGTCATCGAACAGCCGCTCGTCTGCGGGATCGCCGGCCTTGGCCTCGACCACCGGCAGTGGCTCGGGAGCCGGGTGACCGACATCGCCGCCGAGAAGGCGGGAATTGCAAAACCAGACGTCCCGATCGTCACCCAGCGCTATCGCCCGCTCGCAGCGCAGCAGGTCCAGCAGAGGGCAGAGGCAGTCGGCGCTCGCTGGATCGGCCGCGGCGCCTTGTGGGACATGCGGCTCATTCGCGACAACTTGCGCTATCGCGACCGGGGCGGCGGCCTCAAGCTGCCGATGCCCGGCCTGCCGGGGCGGCACCAGGCCGACAATGCGGCGCTAGCGGTTGCCATGCTTCGCCACCAGGACCGGCTGACGATCCCGGAAGAGGCATTCGCCGACGGGATTCTCAACGCGCAATGGCACGCAAGGCTGCAGAAGCTCGGCGAAGGCCCGCTGACCAAGCGGCTTCCAAAAGGAAGCGAGCTATGGGTCGACGGCGGCCATAACGCGATGGCGGGGCGTATGATCGCCGACTTCGCGCGCCGATCGCTGGTCAGTGACATGCCGCTCGTGCTTTTTTTCGCAAGCCTCAAGAGCAAGAGCCCACGGGCGATTCTCAAGCCGTTCGCCGACATCGCCGAGACAGTGCACATGCTCCCGATCGAGGATCACGACCACCATTCGCCTGGATCGCTTGCAAAGCTCGCCAAAGAGCTGGGCTTCACGAGCAGCGCGAACAAGACGATCAACCAGGCGCTCGGCCGGGTGAAGCGCCCGTCCCGGCTGCTGGTCTTCGGCTCGCTGTACCTGGCCGGAGAAATGCTCGGAGCGAACGAGGAAATCCCCGACTAGGCGGTGTTGCCCCGTGTGGCGCGAGCGGCATCGGCGGCAAGCAAATCGCCTCTCTTGCGCCGGCGCTCGTTCCAGCTCACCCGGATCCATTCGAGCATGACGAAGACCACCGCGATCAGGCCGATGGCCGCGGTCAGCCAGAACACGGGACCGTAGCCGACCTGCTCGATCCGCTCGCCGATCCAGGCGCGGCCCAGCGAGCCGACGAGGAATGTCAGCGATGAGAGCAGCGCATATTGGACGGCGCTGAACTCGCGCGAGGTGATCGACGAGAGATAGGCGACGAAGGCCGCGCCGGCGAGGCCGCCCGCGATATTCTCGCCCGAGATGGCGATCAGCAGGCGAACCATCCGCAAATCCTGCCCGAATGTGTCCAGAGCGAGCGTTCGCGCAAAGGCGTCGATATAGGGCGCTCCGACAGCAAGGTCGGCGTAGAGCAGGTTACTGGCCGCGGCGACGATCGCTCCGATCAGCAGGGTCGGCATGCGTCCGATGACCGCGAACAGGATTCCGCCGATCGCGATTCCCGCCATCGTCATGAAGACTCCGAAAATCTTCGACGCGAAGGCGACCTCGTCGCCGGTGTACTGAAGCTCCTGGAGATAGAAGGGGAAGGCGTAGGAGCCCCAAATCAAATCGGTGATCCGGTAGCTGAGGATCAGCCCGAGAACGATGATCACGCCCCAGCCGATTCGCCGGACCAGCTCGCCCAGCGGAAGGATGAGCGCCGAATAGGCATGGTCGGCGGCAAGCCCCGCTCCCTCGGGAGGCTGCTCGTCCGACGTCAAGATATAGCCCCGGCGGTCCTTCAGCCAATTGAATATTGCCGCCACGGTCGCCGGAAGGATGACCGTCGCAGCGACCACCAGCGGGGCCATGGTCCGGGTGAAGTCGCCGACATTGGGCGGGTTGGGATCGCCGGGCGAGGCGGTCACGACCCGGACCATGAAGGACCCGACGGTCCAGATCGCCCAGATCCAGCTGGCACCGACGATGGCGAGGCCGAGCGCCCGAAGCCTCGGCTCGATTGCGCCGGCCCGCCGGAGCGCTGTGCGTTCGCGCTCGACCGCCGTCCTGGGCGTGTCGGGCGCAAGCGCGGTTGCGATCAGCGTAAGCGCCATGAACCCGCCCATGATCGCATAGACGGTCGGCCAGGAAACTCGCTCCGACAGCACCAGCGCCAGGGCGCCGCCGATAAGGGCGGCGATCCGGTAGCCGAACTGGTAGATCGACGAGAGGATTTCGACCGGCGCCTGCTCGTCGGCAACGTCGATTCTCCAGGCGTCGATGACGACGTCCTGGGTCGCCGACGAAAAGGCGGCGAGCACCGCCACCAGCGCGAACCAGCCGAGCGCCAGGCGCGGGTCCGACATGGCCAGTCCGAAGAAGGCAGCGGTCAGGAGGATTTGGCACAGGAACAGCCAGCTTCGCCGTCGGCCGAACCGTTCCAGGAAAGGCAATCGAACCCGGTCGACCAGCGGCGACCACAGGAACTTGAAAGCATAAGCAAGGCCGATCCAGGAGATCACTCCGATCGTGGCGAGATCAACCTGCCATTCGCCCAGCCAGGCGTTCAGGGTGCCGATCAGGAGGGTGTAGGGAAGCCCCGCGGCGAAGCCGAAGACCAGCATGATGGCCGTCTTGCGGCTGCGCATCGCCCTCCCAAGCAGCCGGAGTCCCTTCGGTTGCTCACCAATTGCCGCAGTCGCCATCGCCCACCCTCTTTCGGCAGTTTCGACCGTGCTTAACAGCCCCGGCGCGTCTGAACAGGGGGTGAGTGCCCGGGCTTGCGCTTCATCGAAGTTGAGCGCAGCAATTTCCAATGGACACCCCGCGAAGCGTCCCCCGCCCAACCCCCGGGCAACGCGCGCTTGCCGACGCCCTTGCTCGAGGCGAAGCGGCGATAGGAAGCGCGGTCATCGAGATCGACGCGAGCGTGTACGCCGACCCTGCGCGGTTCGAAGCCGAGCAGCAGCGAATTTTTTCGACGCAGCCGCTGCCGGTCGCTCCGTCCGCGCTTCTTCCGCAACCCAATCTCGCCGTCGCGCACGACGGGCTCAAGGTGCCGCTGATCCTGTCGCGAGGCGCTGACCGGACGATCCACGTATTGGCGAATGTCTGCCGCCACCGCGGAACCCGCCTGATCGAAAGCGACGAGGTGGTCCGGGCGAAACGGATCGTCTGCCCCTATCATGCTTGGACCTATTCGGCGGACGGAGCGCTCGTCGGCCTTCCCCGCGCCGACTGTTTTCCGGGGCTGGACCCGGGCGACAGGCCGCTGCTCCGATTCCCGGTCGCCGAGGCCGGGGGAGTGATCTGGTTTGCCCGCGGCGAGGAAGCCGATTTCGGGCCGGCCCAGGCGCTGGCGCCCGATTTCGACGCCTTCAAAATGGCCGATCATCACCTCTACGAGCGGCGGACCCACCATGTCGCCGCCAACTGGAAACAGATCATCGACGCCTTCCTGGAAAGCTATCACGTCCAGCGGCTCCACGCCGCGACGATCGCGGATTTCTTCGCCGACGGCATAACCGCGGCCGACATGATCGGTCCGCACCAGCGCGCCGCCGTCGGCCGCGCCGATTATTTGTCGGCGATCGACCGCGACGACTGGTCCCAGCTGCGCCGCGCCGTCACCTACACCTATTTCCTGTTCCCCTCGGCGGTCATCGTGGTGAGCCCCGACTATATCAATCTTCTGGTCGTCATGCCGCAGTCGGTCGGATCGGCCCTGGTCGAGGATTTCATGCTAATCCCCGAACCTCCCGAAAACGAGGAGGCCGAAACCCACTGGCGAAAGAGCTGGGATTTGCTGGACGCAGGCACGTTTGCCGGCGAGGATTTCAGGGCGGCGGCCCTGTGCCAGCGCGGGATAGAATCGGGCCTGTTGCGAAAGGTGACCTTGGGAACGCTCGAAAGCGGTATCGCCGATTTCCATGCGCGGGTGGAGGCGCTCGTCTAGGCTTTCGCGCCTCTAGGGTTCTTTGGCGGAGGGCTTGGCAGCCGGGTAAAGCTCGAGTCCCTTCGTCGCCTCTACATCCTCGCCCGCGAGCAGCCGGTCGACCGCCTCGAGCGCGTTCTTCAACTGGCGCTCGGTATGGGGCTTGCGAATGCAGCCGACCGCGACCGCTTTTGCTTCCTCGGGCAAATCGAACCCGGTAGAGAAGAGCAACGGCACTCCGCGCTCCTTTGCGGCGCGGGCAAGGTCGAGCCCGCTGTGCTCGCTTCGCAGCCTGAAATCGCTAAGCACGAGGTCGACTTCCTCGCTGTCGAGCGTGGCAATGGCTTCATCGAAGCCGTCGAGCGTCGCCACCACCTCATAGCCGAGGTCGGCAAGCGTCACTTCATTGTCGAAGGCCGTCAATGGTTCATCCTCGACGATGAGGATGCGCTTGACGACGCGATCACGCTTGCCGAACAGCATCGGTCTCCCAAAGGAATAGCAGCATTGAAACCTGAACGAACAAAGCGCCGTCCAGTGCCGAACAAGAAACGCGGCTCTGCAGAGCCGCGTCAAGAGGGGCCGCAGCGAATCGCCAAATTGCTTGCACGGGCGGGAGTCGCTTCACGGCGGGAAGTCGAGCGAATGATCGCCGAGGGGCGGATTGCAATCGACGGCCAGACCCTCGACAAGCCGGCGACAATCCTCACCAGCCTCAAGGACGTGACGGTGGACGGGAAGCCCGTTCGAGCGGCGCAATCGACTCGCCTGTTCCGGTTCTACAAGCCGCCCAAGACGCTCACCGCACAGAACGACCCGAAGAATCGGCCGACGATCTACGACGTGCTTCCCGCCGGCCTGCCCCGGCTGATGCCGGTCGGCCGGCTCGATTTCATGACCGAGGGGCTGCTGCTCCTGACCAACGACGGCGAGCTGAAGCGCCAGCTGGAGCTGCCCAAAAGCGGGGTCGTCCGCCGCTACCGGGCCCGCGCCTTCGGAGCTATCACCCAGGCCGATCTCGAACGGCTCGCGGAAGGGATCACGATCGAGGGCATTCACTATGGCTCGATTGACGCGAATCTGGAGCGCCGGACGGGGCGCAATTGCTGGATCGAGCTCGCCCTTGCCGAGGGCAAGAACCGCGAGGTCCGACGAGTCCTCGCGCATCTCGGGCTCCAGGTGTCGAGGCTGATCCGGACGGCTTACGGGCCCCATGATCTCGCCGACCTCGACCAAAGCGAAGTCGCCGAGGTTGCGCGCGGCGAGCTCGAGGATTTCAGGGCCTCGCTGAAGTGAGGATCATCGCCGGCGAGTGGCGCCGCCGGAGGCTCGTCGCCCCCGAGGGGATGGCAACCCGGCCGACCGCCGACCGGGTTCGCGAAACGCTTTTCTCGATGCTGACGAGTCGCCTGGGATCGTTCGAGGCGCTTCGAATCGCCGATTTGTATGCGGGCAGCGGAGCGCTCGGCCTCGAGGCCCTGTCGAGAGGCGCAGCCTTCGCCTGCTTCGTCGATTTAGACCCGCGCGCCCTCGCCGCGATCCGGAAAAATGTCGACCTCCTGGGCGCCGGCGAGAAAAGCACCATCCTGGCGCGATCGGCCGACGCGCTGCCTCCAGCCGAACCGTTCGACGTGATTTTCGCGGACCCGCCCTATCAGCCGGGGTCCGGATCCTCGGCGCTTCGTAACAGCGCCAACTGGACCGCCGAGGGCAGCTGGATCGCGATCGAGACCGGCCGGGGCGACCCGGTCGACCCGCAGGGGTTCGAGCTGGAGGCCGAGCGCCAGGTCGGTCCTGCCAGGATCACTCTGCTTCGCCGCGCGAAGACTTCGACCTGACGATTTCGTCGATTTCGCTGGCGAGGCGGGCGCCCATCGCTGCGGCGGCAGCCTTCGCCGCCAGCTTGAGCGAATCCTTGGTGCCGCCCTGCGCTTTCTTCGAGATCGCCTGCTGAGTGAGAGTCGCAAGCGCAGCGGCGGCGCCCGCCGCGATGACCTCGGAGGCGAGCGGGCTTTCCAACAGCTTCGTCAAGGCGTCCGAGGCGCTCATCCTGCTGCCGGACTTGCCCTTGGTCTTGCTGTCCTTCGAGCGGGGTTTTGCCGAGGCGGCCGGTTTGCTTCGGCTTCCGGGCCGCCTCGCAGAGGATTTCGTGGGTTTCTTCGCCATCGGCTGCCTTTCTGCGTCAGCGTTCATTTGCGCCCGACTGTCGAGCTGGAGGAACATCCCTACAGCACAATCGGTTTTCCCTTCTAACGAAAGGAAGAACCATGGCCGACAAGATTGACGCGATCACCTTGCTCAAGGACGACCACGACAAGGTCGAAAAGCTGTTCAAGGATTACGAAAAAGCGAGCGGCGAAAAACGAAAGGAAGATCTCGCCCGGCAGATCTGCCGGGAGCTGACCGTCCACACCATGCTCGAGGAGGAAATCTTCTACCCCGCCTGCGAGGGCAAGGTGGAGGAGGATCTCTTAAAGGAGGCCCTTGTCGAGCATGACGCCGCCAAGCTGGTGATTGCCGAGATCATATCGGGCAGTCCCGGCGACGAGTTTTACGATTCGAAGGTGAAGGTGCTGCAAGAAGAGATCGAGCACCATGTCGAGGAAGAGGAAGAAAGCGGGACCGGACTGTTCGCGCAGGCGCGAAAAGCCGGTATCGACATGAACGAGCTCGGCGACCGTCTCGCCAAGCGCAAGAAGGAGCTGATGGAGGAAACCAAGAGCGGTAAGCTTCCGGAGCCGGAGCTCACCACGATGGACCAGCCCGGCGGTTGAGCCGGCAGGCGGCCAGCCTCCTTGGGAGCTATTGCTCCGCCGCGACCTTGGCCGCGTTGCCGGCCGCGACCTGGGTCGCGGCGCTGGGGTCCCAGCCGTAAATGTCGTCGACGAAGGAAAGCTGGCCGTTTTCGACCTGGGCGGTCAGGTAGGTCGTGTAGACCGGCACGCCACGGGTCATCTGCTCGAACTGCTCGGCACCGTCGTCCGGCTTGACCGGCTCCCGCTGAAGCAGCCAGCGCGCGAAGCGGCGAGCGTCCTCGAGGCGAACGCAACCGTTGCTCTTGGCGCGAACAGCCAGCTGGAAATACTCCCTCTTCGGCGTGTCGTGAAGGAAGATGCCCTCCGGGTTGTCGAACGGGAATTTCAGGTCGCCCATGGAATTCTCGCCGCTTGGCTTCTGCCGTACGCGGATTTGCTTCGCCCCCTGCTGAACAGCCGTCCAGTCGACACTCGAGGGGTCGATCGGCGTCGCATCTGCGGTCCAGTCGGACATGATCTCATAGCCGCCCGCCTTGCGATAGCTCGCCTTGGTGAGGTTCGGTGCCATTCTGCGGACGAGGTGATGCGGCACGTTCCAATAGGGATTGTGGACGACGTAATACATCGTGCTGGCGATCATCGGGGTCGGCAGCTTCAACTTGTAGGGATCGCCGACGACGACCTTCATCGAGTCCACCGGGATTCCGTTCTCGTACATGATCAGGCGCTGGGTCGCCGAATCGACGATCGCAAAGCGGCCCCTGGCAGGGAAGATCCGCGCCCTGTCTAGATTGGCCATCACCCTGGGATCGGGCGCGGCCGAGCCGCTCGCCTGCATCTCGCGCCAAGCAGCGTCGCGGATCGAGGTGTAGATGGCGTTGGGGTTGGCGACCTGGCTCAGATACTGCTCGAGCGACGGAGCGCCTGACGCGGTTCGAAGCACCTGGTCGGCGCTCGGCGCCTTGGGCTTCAGATAGTCATGGGCGTAAATATAGCCTTCTGACGGCCGCTGCATGACCTGCGCATAGAGAACCAGCGCTTCCGACAAAGTCCGGTCGGCGAAGGCGATCGCCTGGGGCGCGCCGGTCACCACCGCCTGCTGGACGGCGGCCTGGACCTGCGCCGCATATTGCGGGCCGACGGGAATCCCGTCGAGCGGGGCGCGCTTCAAGATCTCGATGAGCTGGTTGGCGGCCGGCTTGGCCGCGGTCCCGTTGAACCAGATCGGCGCATAGCGCCAACCGGCATAGAAGGCCCGGACCTGTCCCGAAGTCGGCAAATTCGCCGATTGGTAAGGCAATTGAACCGGAGCGGTCGGAACCGCGACTGTCTTCTTCCTCGCATCGGCAGCAGCCGGTTGAACCAGAAGCGCCGCCAAGGCGGTGAGCAGGATCCCCTTTGTCATCATGCAAGGTTAAATGAACGGGCGCGGCTTAACAACGGATGAGCGCCGCCTTTGCGACTAAAGACCTGGAATCGTGGCTCGAAAGACTCACCCATGCCGATGGAGCGTTCCACCGGCGCGGCAAGCGGGTCGAGCCGGGTTAAGTCAGGCGCCGATCAGGACCGGCGTTCCGACATCGGTGGCGTTGAACAGCTTCTTCGCGAAGGCGGAAGGAAGCCGGATGCACCCGCGCGAGGCCGGCTCGCCCGGGTTGTGCCCGGCGTGCAGGGCAATCCCGTAATCCGTGATGAACTGCGAAAACGGCATCGGCGCATTATCGTACTTGCGCGACCGGTGCATCGTCTTCTTGAACATCACGTTGAACACGCCGACCGGGCTTTCTTTCCCCTCCTTGCCGGTTGAGACCGAGGCGACCCCGGCAAGGGTGTCGCCCCGATAGAAATAGGCGAGCTGTTCGCCGATGCTGATCACGATTCGTTCGGGTCCGGCGCTGGCGGGCACGTTGCGCCACAGATATTTATTGGGTTTGAGTTGGTCGGTTCCGAAGGCGGTGATCATGTCCGCCGGAGCGGACCTCGAAGCCGCGGATGCGGTCACTCGAGCTTCGTAACTTTGCGTGGCGTGGGCCGGAGCATTCGGGACTCCAAGCGCAAACGCACCCATCACCGCCAGCACATTTGCCAGCTTTTTCATAACACACCTGATTTTTCTGTTGACTTTTGCTGGATCAATGATCCGCGGGCGAGTCGGGTTCCCCGAATCTGCGTTTTCGACGGCGGTCCGCGTTCAGCCGTTCCTTACAGGCGTTCGACCTTGAGCGGCTCCAGGAAACTCGCCGTGAGCTGCGGGAACGGAATGACGATCCCGGCCTCGTCGAGTGCCCGCTTGATGGCGCGGATGACCTGGTCGCGGCTCCGGTGCATCTCCACCTGCTTGGAGCCCGACCACCAGCGGACATTGAGGTTGATCGCGCTGTCGGCGAACTCGCAGGCGAAAACCTCGATCGGCTTGCCGGCGATGACCATGTCCACCGACCGGACCGCGCGTTCGATGACCTCGGCCGCCTGGTCCAGGTCGGTCGTATAGGACACGCCGACGATCACCTCGTGACGCCTCAAATTGGCGTCGGTAATGATCAGAACGGGGTTCTTGAACAGGAAGGAATTGGGCACGATCGACAACTGGCTGTCGAGCCGCCGAAGATAGGTTTCCCGAAGCGTGATCTGCTCGATCCGGCCTTCCTCGCCCTCGCATTTCACATGGTCGCCGATGCGCATCTTGCGGCGCATCATGATCAGCACGCCGGCAAGGAAATTCTCGAAAATGTCCTTGAAAGCGAAGCCGATCGCCACCGAGCCGACGCCGACGATGGTAAGCAGGCTGCCGGCCGTGACTCCCGGCAGGAGCACCGCGAGGGCGACCAGGACCCCGAAAATCCAAACGGCGATACCGGCGAGCGTCACAAAAAGGGTGGCGAGGCTCGGCCGCACCCGGGCTCGACCGAAGATCCGGGTAACGACCGCCCGGGCGATGTTGGCGATCCCCCAGGCGATGAGCAGGACGATGAGAGCGATGAACAGTTGCGGGACCATTCGGACGAAGCCGGCGGCCATGTCCTGGACGCGCTCGATGAGGATGCTGACGAGATCCATCGTTCTGACTCCGTAAGGAAACGGCGTCATCGGGCGCCGGTTCCGGCAAATCGCCGCCATGGCCGGACGGTCCGCTAAGCCCGTGGCCTCCAGCCTCATTGGCCCGGCAGACGGTTTCAGACATGGCGCACGGCGACAAGCACATCAATGAGCAAGGCCGAACCAGCAAACAGGTCAGTAGATCAGCCAGCGCCGCCGCTCGTCCAGCCAGGCGCGCTCGTCGGCCGAGGCCAGGAGATCGAGATCGCCGGGCTCGGCATTCTCGTCGTCCACCCATTGGCGAAGCAAAGGCGAGCCGTTGATGACGTCGATCGGAAGCTTTCCGAACGCATATTCATAAGCGAAATCGCGCCACAGCTGGTAATCGGGATAGAGGGCTCGAACCGCCTTGAAGGCCAGCGTTTGAAGCCTCCACGGAGTGAAAGCCCGATGGTCGTAGAAGCGGCCTTCGGCATGGACCTGGAGGCCGTTGCACAGCTGCCCGGAATGCTTGTGGAAGCACGGCTCGAAATGGACTTTGCGAAGCACGCAGCCGGTCATCCACTCCGGCGCCAGCCGCTGCATCTCGGCAACGAGCCGGCGCGGATCGATGTCCGGAGCCCCGAACAGCTCGAGCGGGCGGGTCGTTCCCCTGCCCTCGCTCAGAGTGGTTCCTTCGAGCATCACGGTACCGGCGTAGCAGCGCGCCATGTTCACATTGGGGGCGTTCGGGCTCGGGTTGATCCAGATGCGCTCGGCAGGCCAGCCGAAGCCCGGCGCCTGGTCGGGATCCCAGCCGTGCATCTCGACGACCGACAAATCGACGTCGAGGTCGAAATGGTCGACGAACCAGCGACCGAGCTCGCCCAAAGTGAGCCCGTGCCGCATCGGGATCGGTCCGGCCCCAACAAAGCTTTCCCAGCCCTCGCGAAGAATCAGCCCTTCTGCCGGCCGGCCGGCGGGATTGGGCCGATCGAGCACCCACACCGGCTTGCCGTGGGCCGCCGCCGCCTCGAGCAGGTAAAGGAGGGTGGTGATGAAGGTGTAGATCCGGCAGCCGAGGTCCTGGAGGTCGACCAGAAGGACGTCGAAGCTTGCCATCATCTCGTCGGTCGGCCGGCGAACCTCGCCGTACAGGCTGAACACCGGAATGTTGTGGACCGGGTCGGTGAAATCCTCCGTTTCGATCATATTGTCCTGCTTGTCGCCCCGAAGGCCGTGTTGGGGGCCGAAAGCGGCGGTCAGGTTCACCTTGGCCCGCGCGAGGGCATCGAGGCTGTGGACCAGGTCTGCGGTCACCGACGCCGGATGGGCGAGAATCGCGACTCTTTTGCCGTCGAGCGGCTTTCGCAACTCGGTCTCGGCGAGCAGTCGATCGATTCCGAACGAGGTCATTGGTTCGTGCTTAGGCAAGACGGCCGATGAAGCAATCGGGCAAGTGGAAATCCGGCTTGCCGGACTCATTGTGGGCGAGCGCCCAGTAGGACCGCGTTCCGTCCACCTCCTCGAGCACCGCCGACAGGCCAAGGTGCAACTGGTGCCTGGCTTCAGTCGCTATGGTCGCGCCGACCGTCCACCAGGTAAAATTGTCCTCCATCCGGATATAGGGCGGCGAATCGACCTCCGCTTTCTCCGCGCCTTCGCGATAGCTGGAGAAATCATAGGCCTGCCAATTGCCCGCTGGGGCGAAGTTCCACTCGCGATAGCTCTGGGTTCCGGAAATTTGCAGGAAGGCTTCGAAGCAGGTCGTCTCCCACAGCTTGTCGGCGCGCCAGGGCTCCGACAGCCTGGGGATTGCGAACCGGCTCGCCGGCGCCCCGATCCCGAACCAGATGTTGGTGGTCGCGGTCGCTCCGAACTTGGCGACATGATCGACGCTCGCCCAGACCTTGAAAGCGGGCGCCGCCGGCGGAGTTTCGGAATGCGGGACCAGGGTGAAGTGCATCGCTCGAAGCGTATCGCGCTTTCGCCGCGGTGACGAGTTGGGTAAGCGCGGCAAATGGCTGAATTTCGCTCCTCCCTCTTAAAGCTGCTCGACGAGCGCGGCTACATCCACCAGGTCACGGACGCGCAAGAGCTCGACTCGCTGGCGAGCCGGGAGGTGGTGACCGGCTATATCGGCTTCGACGCGACCGCTCCGAGCCTGCATGTCGGGAGCCTCGTCCAGATCATGATGCTGCGGCGGCTGCAGCAGGCCGGCCACCGTCCGGTCGTGCTGATGGGCGGCGGGACGAGCAAGGTCGGCGACCCCAGCTTCAAGGCCGAGGAGCGCAAGCTGCTCGACGAGGAAACGATCGCCGGCAATATCGAGTCGATCAGGCGCGTGTTCGACCGGTTCCTCACCTTCGGCGACGGCCCGGCCGATGCGATGCTGCTCGACAATGCGCAATGGCTCGACGGGCTCGAATATCTGCCCTTCCTTCGCGAGGTCGGCCGCCATTTCACGATCAACCGGATGCTGACCTTCGACAGCGTGAAGATCCGGCTCGAGCGCGAGCAGCCCCTGACCTTTCTCGAATTCAACTACATGATTCTCCAGGCCTATGACTTCCTAGAACTGTCGAGGCGCACCGGCTGCCGGCTCCAGCTCGGCGGATCCGACCAGTGGGGCAATATCGTCAACGGGATCGAGCTTGGGCGGAGGATCGACTCGGCCGAGCTTTACGGGCTGACGACCCCGCTGATCACCACCGCCGACGGCTCCAAGATGGGCAAGACCGAGCAGGGCGCGGTCTGGCTCAACGCCGACCAGCTCAGCGCTTACGATTATTGGCAATTCTGGCGGAACGCTGACGATTGCGACGTCGGCCGCTTCCTTCGGCTGTTCACCGATATCCCGCTCGACGAGATCCGGCGGCTCGAATTGCTCGACGGCGCGGATATCAACGAGGCGAAGATCGCGCTGGCCAATGCGGCCACCGCAATGCTGCACGGGGAAAAGGCGGCGCAGGCGGCGCAGGAGACTGCGCGCGCGACCTTCGAGCAGGGTGGAACCGGCGAGGATTTGCCGACCCTGTCGGTCGGCACGGGCATCAACATCGCCCATGCGCTGACGGCGCTTGGCTTCACCCAGTCCAACAAGGAAGCCAAGCGCAAGATCGCTGAAGGCGCGGTTCGGCTGGACGACCGGCCGGTCAGCGATCCCGGCCTGGTCGTCGAGGTTTCGGGCGAGCCGGTGAAGCTGAGCCTCGGAAAGAAGCGCCACGGGCTGCTGCTGCGTTAGTTTCGCCGGACCAGCACCACCCCTGCAACGACCATCAGCGCCCCGATCAGGCGCCCGAGGCTGACCGGCTCGCGGGCAAGGCCCATCGCGCCGACATGATCGAGCCACAGCGCCATCGCGATCTGCCCGGCGATCCCCACCGTGATCAGCGACGCGACCCCGATCTTGGGCGCCGCATAGGCGGCGACCGCGACGAAAACCGCTCCGTACAGGCCGCCCAGCCAGGCATACCAGGGAAGCCCGGCGAACGCCTCCGCGCCCGGCCGGCTTGAGCTTGCGAACCAGGCCAGGAAGAGCGCGACGGTTCCGATGCAGAAGGAAATGAGCGCCGCGAGGATGGCCGAATTGCCGGCCTTCGCCAGGATTGAATTGGTCGGGGCCTGGAGGGCGACGAGGGCGCCGGCGATGAACACGAGAAGGATCGGAACAAGAACGGGCAAGTCAGCCTCCCTTTAGCCGGAACGGATCAGGCCCACCGCCTGATCGCGCTCGAACAGATACAGGCAGATACGCGCCGCCTGCCCGCGCGGTCCGGAAAGCCCGCCGTCGCGGCTCAAAAGAAGCTGCGCGTCGCTCTGCGCGAGCGGCGCCAGCTCCTCGACGTCTTCGGCGCTGGCGACCCGGAATCCCTCCTCGCCCGACTGGCGAGTGCCGAGCATCTCGCCGGGGCCTCGAAGCCGAAGATCCTCCTCGGCGATCCGGAAGCCGTCATTGGTCTCGCGCATCAGCGCGAGCCGGGCGCGGGCGGATTCGGTAAGATTGCCGCCGCGGATGAGAAGGCAGGTGCTGTGGCCCGAACCGCGCCCGACCCGGCCTCGAAGCTGGTGGAGCTGGGCAAGGCCGAAGCGCTCGGCGCCTTCGACGATCATCAAGGTCGCGTTGGGAACGTCGACCCCGACCTCGATGACGGTCGTCGCGACGAGAACGGCGATTTCGCCGGCCGCGAAGGCGCCCATGACCATATCCTTTTGCGCGCCCGTCATCCGGCCGTGAACGAGCCCGATCCGGTCATCGCCGAAGCGGGCCTTCAGCACCCGCGCCCGTTCCTCGGCCGCCGCCGCGTCAGTCGTCTCGCTCTCCTCCACCAGCGGGCACACCCAATAGGCCTGTCCTCCAGCCGCTATATGGCGGCCGAGCCCATCGATCACGTCGCTCAGCTTCTCGTCGCTGATCACCCGGGTCTCGACCGGCGTTCGGCCGGGCGGCATCTCGTCGATCCGGCTGACGTCCATCTCGCCATATTGGGTGAGGGTGAGAGTGCGCGGGATCGGAGTCGCGGTCATCACCAGCAAATGCGGTGGCCGCTCGGCCTTTTGCGACAGCAACAGGCGCTGCGAAACGCCGAAGCGGTGCTGCTCGTCGATCACCGCAAGGCCGAGCTTCTTGTAGGCGACCTTCTCCTGGAAGATGGCGTGAGTCCCGACGAGCATGTCGATCGAGCCGTCGGCAAGGCCCATCAACACGCTCTCCCTGGCCCGCCCCTTCTCCCGCCCGGTGAGGATCGCGACATTGACGCCGAGCGCAGTCAGCTGTTTCGACAGAGTGTCGAAATGCTGGCGCGCGAGAATCTCGGTCGGGGCGAGCAGCGCCGCCTGGGCTCCCGCCTCGGCGGCGATCAGCATCGCCTCGATGGCGACCAGAGTCTTGCCGGAACCGACGTCGCCCTGAAGCAGCCGGAGCATCGGCACTTCCCGCTTCATGTCGCCGCGGATCTCCTCGATCACCCGCCGCTGCGCCGCCGTATGCTCATAGGGCAGCTTCAACTTGCTCAGCAGCGAGTCGGTGCCGACCAGCTTTATGCCCTTCTTGCGCCTCGCCGACTGGCGGAGCAGCAGCAAAGCGAGCTGGTTGGCGAATATCTCGTCATAGGCGAGCCGCCTTTGGGCATCGCTTTCCTCCGGATCGCCATGCGCCTGGGCAAGGGCGGCCCGCCATGGCCGCCAGGCCTCGCGGGCCGCGAGGCTGGGCTCGATCCATTCGGGAAGCTCGGGCGCTCGCTCGAACGCCTCTCCGGCAAGCTCGCGAATCCGCTTGTTGGTGATCCCCTCGGTCAGCGGATAAACCGGCTCTCGAACCGCCGGCTCCGGGCCCTTGCCGGGCTCGGCGGCGTCCGGGTGGATGATCTGCCACTCGTCGCCATATTCCTCCAGCTTGCCCGAGACGATCCGAAGGTCGCCGATCGGAAGGCTTTTCTTCGCCCAGCCCGGATTGTTGAAATAGACGAGGCTGATCGTATTGCCCTCGCTGTCGGACGCGAACACGCGCAACGGTCCGCGCCCGGACCGGGCCTCGCGAATCTGGAACGGCCGAAGCTCCAGGATGACGTTGCGCCCAAGAAGCGACGGGCCGGCCGCCGGCGCCCGCACCCGCTCGATCACGCCCGAGGGCAAATGGTAGAGCAGGTCAACGATCCGGGTGATGTCGAGCCGCTTGAGAAGCTTGGCGACCTGCGGGCCGACTCCGGGCAAGGTTTCGGCCTCGGCGAACAGGGGGTTGAGGATATCGGGCCGCATCGGATTGCCAGCTTGCAGGGGCTGAGCCCCGGGCACAAGCAGTTGCGGTTAGGCAGGGGCGGAGCAAGGCAGTGAACGAGCCGGGGCGGCTTGTTCAGGGGGACAGCATGACATTCATCGTTTCAGGCCCCGGGCGCGCGGATCGCGAAAGATCCTCCGGCCTGTAGGGGAAGGGTCTCGTCCATCGACCGCTCAATAGAGGCCGGTTGCGGGCTTGTCCGGCCAAGCTCACCAGACCACTCCGTAATCGTCGCCGTGATTGCTCGACCCGCCCCAGAAGCTGCCGTGCTCGCGGTCGAAATAGATCGCGTTGATCGGACCCGATGTGCGCTCGCCGAACTCCAGGGTATAGCCCTTGTCCTTGAGCTCCTTTCGAACCCAGGGCGGAGTCTTCTCGTTGAGCAACAGCCGCCCAGGCTGCGTTTCATGCTCTCCGAACGAGGCGCGCATCTGGTAGGAGTTGAAGTTCGCCGCCTCGGCCGCTTCCTGAACGTTCATGTCGAACTCGACCATGTTGAGGAAGAATTGCAGCAAATTCTGGTCCTGGGTGTCGCCGCCCTGGACCGCGAAGGACAGGAAGGGCTTGCCCTGCTTGAGCGCCAAGGTCGGGGTCAGGGTCACTCGCGGCTGGCGGCCCGGAGCGATGACGTTGAACGGGTTCTCGGCAGGGTCGGTGACGAAGCTCTGCGCCCGCTGGCTCAAGCCCACCCCGGTGCGGCCCGCGATCACCGCCGGGACCCAGCCTCCGCTCGGAGTGATCGAGACGACCCACCCCTCCGCATCGGCTGCCTCGATGGTCGTCGTTCCGGCCCGGAAAATCTCCTCGAACTTCTTGAACGATACCGGCGGAATCGACCGTTCCTCGTCCTTCGTGCCGGTTTGGTGCCAGGTCTTCAGCAGATCCAGATAGGGGTTGCGGCCGCCCTGGAAGGGATAGGGGTCGCCGGGACCGATATTCGGGTCGTTGCGATCGGGCCGGATGAGCTTGGCGCGCTCGCGCGCATAGTCCTTCGACAGCAGGCCGCGGATCGGTTCCTGGGGCCCCGAATAGATGTCCCCGTAATAGAAATCGCGGTCGGCGAAGGCGAGGTTCATCGCCTGGTGGATCGTATGGACATAGGCCGCGCTGTTATAGCCCATCGCCTTCAGGTCGATCGGCTCGAGGATGTTGAGCGCCTGGAGCATCGCGGGTCCCTGGGTCCATTCGCGCAGCTTGCAGACGTCGATCCCCTTGTAATCGACGCAGACCGGCTCCTCGATCCGCACCTTCCAGTCGGCGAGGTCGGCCATGGTGATGAGGCCGCCCTGCTCCTGGGTGGAGCGGACCAGCTCGCGCGCGATGTCGCCCCGGTAGAAACGCTCGTAGGCGGCCATGATCGCCTCGCCCCGGCTCTTGCCTTGAGCAAGCGCTTGGCTTTCCGCCTCGACCAAAGCGCGCAAGGTTGCCGCAAGGTCGGGCTGCCGGAAGATTTCGCCCGCAACCGGCGCTTCGCGCTCCTGCCCCGGATGGGTGAGGAACACGGCCCGCGAATAGGGCCATTGCCTGATCTTGTCCTTCTCGCGCTCGATCCGGTCGGCGGTGTCCTTCTCGATCGGATAGCCGTCGGCCATCTCGATGGCGGGCGCGAGCACGTCGGCGAGGCTCAATCTTCCATATTCGGCGAGTATCACCATCAGCCCGCCCGGAGTGCCGGGGGTCACCGCCGACAACGGCCCGTGCTCGGGCGGGTAGCGCATCCCCTTCTTTCGATAGAATTGAGCCGTCGCGCCGGTCGGAGCAACCCCGAGCGCGTTAATGCCGATCACCTTGCCGGTTTTCGGGTTGTAGATCAGCGCCTGGGTCTCGCCGCCCCAGGACAAAACGTCCCACATCGTCGAGGTCGCCGCCAGCATCGCAGCGGCCGAATCGACCGCATTGCCGCCCTTCTGGAACATCATCGCTCCGGCAGTCGCCGCCAGAGGTTTTCCGGTAATCGCGATCCAGTGCTTGCCGTGGAGCACCGGCTTTTGCGTGCGTTGCGCCACGGCGAGCGTGGATTGCAGAGTCATCGCGATGAGGAACAAAGATGCGACGAGAAAGGCTCGAACAGAGCGCATGGATCATCTCCGGCAGTTGCCCTGCTGGGTAGCGCTCCCGACGACGGGGTCAACTCAAGCCACTCGAAATACCCGCCGTTCGTCCCTAGATGGCGGCGATGGAATCCGACCCGGAGATCAAGCGCTTGCGCTGGCGCGCCCACCATCGCGGAACCTACGAAGCCGATCTTCTGGTCGGCGGCTTCTTCGACGCACATCACCGGTCCTGGGATGAAGACGGCCGGGCGCTCTTCGCCGAGCTTCTCGAGGAGCAGGACGTCGACATCCTCGCCTGGGCCTGCGGAGCCGCCGAGGCGCCGGAGCGTTACCGGGGCCCGATGCTCGAGGCACTCCAAAAGCTCGATTACGTACCGATAAAGCGATGAGCGAGCCGCTCCAGCACATCCTCGCCGCTCGCGAGCCGCTCACTTTGGCCAGCGTTCCGCCGGGCTTCCTGCCGTGGCTGGCGGCCGACCTGGCGCGCGCCGCCCATGGCGGCAAGGCGTCCGGGCGGGCGGTCGTCATCGCCGCCGACGAAGCGGCGATGCGGGCGCTCGCCGACACCGTCCCGTTGTTCGCGCCGGAGATCGAGCTGCTGACTCTCCCCGCCTGGGATTGCCTGCCCTACGACCGAGCCTCGCCGGCGCTCCGGGTAATGTCCGAGCGCCTCTCCACGCTGAGCGCGCTTCAGCAGCCGCTCGACAAGCCGCAGCTGCTGGTGGTGACCGCCAATGGCGCAACCCAGCGAGTCCTGACCCCCTTCCAAATCCGGCAGCTGACCCGGCGAATCGCGCAAGGCGAGCAGATCGACCGCCAGGCCCTGATCGAGCAATTGACCGCGCTCGGCTATCAGCGGGTCGATGCGGTCGCCGAACATGGCGAATTTGCCGTTCGCGGCTCGCTGATCGACCTGTTCCCGTCGGGCGAGCCCGATGCGCTTCGGCTGGATTTCTTCGGCGACGAGATCGAAAGCCTTCGCCGCTTCGACCCCGCCGACCAGCGATCCAAGGGCAAGGCCAGCTCCTTCACCTTGATGCCGGCGTCCGAGGCGCTGCTCGACGAGGGCAATATCAAGCGCTTCAGGGAGCGGTATCGCGAGGCCTTCGGCGCAACCGCGACCGGCGACCCTCTCTATTTGGCGGTGTCCGAAGGGCGCCGGATGGCGGGAATGGAGCACTGGCTGCCGCTGTTCGAGGACCGGCTCGGCACTGTGTTCGACTATCTCGGGACGGGCGACGTGCTGGTCCGCGATTCGCCAACCGACGGAGCGCTCGATTCGCGCCGGGAAAGCATCGAGGATTATTTCCAGAATCGCAGCCGCGCGATGCAGTCGCAGCCGGGAGGCTATCGCCCGCTGCCGCCCGGCGCGCTGTATCTCGAGCGCGAGGAGTGGGACGAAGCGGTCATTGCGAGCCCGATCCACAAAAGCTCGCCCTTTCCCGAGGCGCAAGGGCCGCGCACGATCGACTTCAACGTCGAATCGGCGCGGGACTTCGCGCCCGAGCGGGCGCGCAACGCCAATGTCTACCAAGCCGTCACCGAGCATATCGCCAAGCTTCGCCGAAGCGGCCGAAAGGTGGTTCTCGCAAGCTATACGGAAGGGGCTCGCGAGCGGCTCTCGGGCCTTCTCGAAGACCATGGCCTGAAGGCGCAAAAGCTCGTCGGAAGCTGGCAGGAGGCGCTTAGCAGCAAGACCCAGCCGGCGCTGATGGTCCTGCCGCTGGATCACGGCTTCACGACCCGGGACCTGGCGGTTCTCACCGAGCAGGACATGCTCGGCGACCGGCTGGTCCGAAGGCGAAGGCGGCGACGGAACGCTGACGCCTTTCTGGCCGAAATCGCCAGTCTTTCGCCCGGCGATCACGTGGTCCACGCCGAGCACGGGATCGGCAAGTACGAGGGGCTGACCCAGATTCCGGTCAGCAAAACCCCGCACGATTGCGTCGCGATCGAATATGCCGGCGGCGACAAGCTCTATTTGCCGGTCGAGAATATCGAGCTTCTCAGCCGCTACGGCAGCGACAGCGACACCGTCACTCTCGACCGGCTCGGCGGCGAAGCCTGGCAGCGGCGCAAGGCCCGAATGAAGGAGCGGATCCGGGAAATCGCCGGCGAGCTCATCAAGGTCGCGGCGGAGCGCGCCACCCGCCCTGCCCCGATCGCCGCGCCCGATTCGGCATTCCCCCAGTTCGTCGACCGCTTCCCCTACGAGGAGACCGACGACCAGGAGCGTGCCATCGAAGAGGTTCTCGGCGACCTCGAGGCGGGCAAGCCGATGGACCGGCTGGTGTGCGGCGACGTCGGCTTCGGCAAAACCGAGGTCGCGCTTCGGGCCGCCTTCGTCGCGGCCATGTCGGGGCTCCAGGTCGCGCTGATCTGTCCGACCACCTTGCTGGCGCGCCAGCATTATTCCAATTTCGTCGAGCGCCTGCAGGGCTTCCCGATCCAGGTCGGGCGCCTGTCCCGGCTGGTTTCGTCAGCCGAATCGAAGCGCACGAGGGAGGGGCTGGAGAAAGGCATAATCGACATCGTCATCGGCACCCACGCGCTCCTGGCCAAGGGAACGACCTTCAAGAACCTCGGGCTGGTAATCGTCGACGAGGAGCAGCATTTCGGAGTCGCTCACAAGGAACGGCTGAAGGCTCTCAAGGCCGACATCCATGTCCTGACCCTTACCGCGACCCCGATCCCGCGGACCTTGCAGATGGCGATGAGCGGCCTTCGCGAGCTCAGCGTGATCCAGACCCCGCCGGTCGACCGGCTGGCGGTCCGCACCTACGTCACGCCCTGGGACCCGGTGGTCATCCGCGAGGCGCTCCTTCGCGAGCACCATCGCGGCGGCCAGAGCTTCTTCGTCGCTCCCAGGATCGCCGACTTGCCTGACCTCGAGGAATGGATCCGGCAGGAGGTTCCGGAGGTGACGTTCGTCGTCGCCCACGGCCAGATGGCGGCGAGCGAGGTCGAGGAAAGGATGAGCGCCTATTACGACCGCAAATACGACGTTCTTCTTTCGACCAGCATCGTCGAAAGCGGGCTCGACATCCCGAGCGCCAACACGTTGATCGTCCACCACGCCGACCGTTTCGGCCTGGCGCAGCTCTACCAGCTCCGCGGCCGGGTCGGGCGCTCCAAGACTCGCGCCTATGCCTATCTGACCACGCCCGCCGACCGGGTGATCACCGATACCGCGGCCAAGCGGCTGCAGGTGCTGGCCGACCTCGACAGCCTCGGTGCCGGGTTCCAACTCGCCAGCCACGATCTCGACATCCGTGGCGCCGGAAATTTGCTCGGCGACGAGCAATCCGGGCATATCCGCGAAGTCGGGTTCGAACTCTACCAATCGATGCTCGAGGACGCGATCGTGGCGGTCAAGGCGGGCGGCGGCGAGCGCGAGGAGGAGTTCAGTCCGCTGATCAGCGTCGATGCCCCGATCCTCATCCCCGAGCATTACGTCCCCGACCTCGACCTCCGGATGGGCCTGTACCGCCGCCTCGGGGACCTTGAGGACAAACAAGCGATCGAGGAATTCGCGGCCGAGCTGATCGACCGCTTCGGCGATATCCCGGACGAGACCCAGAACCTGCTCAGGATCGTCGAGACCAAACTCCACTGCAAGAAGGCGATGATCGCCAAGCTCGATATCGGCGCCAAGGGCGCCGTCGTCACTTTCGCGCCGAGCGGCTTCCCGGATCTGCAGGGGCTTTTGGGCTATATTGAGCGGCTCAAGGGCAGCGCCAAGCTTAGGCCGGACAGCAAGCTTTCCGTGGCGCGCAACTGGCCCGAGCCGCAGGACCGCCTCACCGGCGCTCTCCAGCTGTCGATCGGGCTTGCCCGGGTTGCCGCTGCCTCGGGACGGGCAAAAGAAGCGGCTTGAGCGAGGATTCGCCCCCCGGCACGATTGGGCATATGTTCATCGCCATCAGCTGGCGGAGCAAGTGATTGAACGACGCGTCGATACCGTCACGGTCCGGGAAGATCGACCTCAAGTCGAAAGGGATCGGGCTGCTTTCCTCCGACACCGAAGTCGCGATCGCCGCCGAAGCCATGCTTCGCCAGCGCTACGACTGGGCGGAGGAGGAATCGGCTCAGACTCTCGTCGCGCTCGGCGGCGACGGCTTCATGCTCCAGACGCTTCACCGGATGCTCGAGAGCGGCCAGTCGCGCCCGGTGTTCGGGATGAATCGCGGGACCGTCGGCTTTTTGATGAACGACTGGCGGCTGGACCGGCTCCTGGACCGGATCGAGGGAGCCAAGGCAATCCGCGTCGCGCCGCTGGAGATGAACGCCCGGACCGTCGCCGGCGAGAGCTTCACCCGAGCCGCGATCAACGAGGTGTCGCTGCTTCGCCAAACCCGGCAGACGGCGAAGATCGAGGTGTCGGTGAACGGCCATGCCGTCATCCCGGAGCTGGCCTGCGACGGCGTGCTGGTCGCGACCCCGGCCGGATCGACCGCCTATAACCTGTCCGCCGGGGGGCCGATCCTCCCGCTCCAGGCCAAGATGCTCGCGCTGACCGCGATCAGCCCGTTCCGCCCGCGCCGCTGGTCGGGCGCCATCCTCCCCGACGACACCGAGATCTGCCTTCGGGTGCTGGAGCCCACCAACCGGCCGGTATCGGCGGTCGCCGACCAGTTCGAGGTCCGCGACGTCGCCCAGGTGGACGTCCGCCTCGATCGCGAGCGCTCGCTGACCTTGCTGTTCGATCCCGGCCATGCGCTCGACGAGCGGATCGCGATGGAGCAGTTCGCGACCTGATGCGCGCGCAGGGTCGCCGGGGGCGAGCCGAGCACGCGTCACCGTCTTGAGCCTTGCCTTTGAGCCGTGGCTCGCTATCTAGCCGCCACGCTTCGACAGAGGTGTTCCCCGGTAGCTCAGCGGTAGAGCGTTCGACTGTTAATCGAATGGTCGCCTGTTCGAATCAGGCCCGGGGAGCCATTTTCTTAAGCCACAGAACGCAGGGGCAGCGAACGCAGTGAGCGCCGCTGCGTGAAAGATGGCGCGAGCGGCCAGCCTGCACGCGCAGCGTGACAGGACTGACGGCGCTGAATTCAGTTCAGCGCAGTCGCAGGCGCCTCAGCCCTCGATGGCCGCCATCAGGGTCGCGTTGCCGCCCGCCGCGGTAGTGTCGATGCAGGTCACCCGCTCGGTCGCGAAGCGGGTGACGTAATTGGGGCCTCCCGCCTTCGGCCCGGTGCCCGACAGGCCCTCGCCTCCGAACGGCTGGCTTTCGACGACCGCGCCGATCTGGTTGCGATTGACGTAGATATTGCCGACACGCGCGTGACGCTGGACGAACCGCCGAACGCTGTCGATTCGGCTCTGGACCCCGAGGGTCAGGCCGAAACCGGTCGCGTTGATCGAATCGACCACCTTGCCAAGCTCGCCCGACTTCCAGCGGATGACATGGAGGATCGGGCCGAAATTCTCTTCCGTCAGCTGCTCCAGATGGTCGATTTCGTAGATCGCCGGCGGGACGAAATAGCCGTGGGCGTCAGCCTCCTCGGGCACGTCGCGGCGAAGGATGCGTGTCGCGTGGTGATCAAGCCAGTCGAGGTGCCGGCGAAGGGCCTGGCGGGCGGCGGCGTCGATGACCGGCCCGACATCGGTCGAAAGCCGCCGCGGGTCGCCGATAATCAGCGCGTCGAGCGCGCCCGCGATCATCCGGATCATGTCGTCGGCGACCTCTTCCTGGATGTAGAGGACCCGCAGCGCCGAGCAGCGTTGCCCGGCCGACTGGAAGCTCGACGAGACGACGTCGCGGGCCACCTGCTCGGGCAGGGCCGAGCTGTCGACGATCATCGCATTCTGGCCGCCGGTCTCGGCGATCAACGGGACGATCGGCCCGTCGGACCGCTCGGCGAGAGTCCTGGCAATCAGTCGCGCCGTATCCGTCGAGCCGGTGAAAGCGACTCCGGCGGTGAGCGGATGGGCGACCAGGGCCGAGCCAACCTTTCCGTCGCCCGGCACGAGCTGGACGATCTCGCGGGGGATTCCGGCTTCGTGCATCAGCTCGATCGCCTTGGCGCCGATCAGCGGGGTCTGCTCGGCGGGCTTGGCCATCGCCGCATTGCCGGCGGCGAGCGCGGCGGCGACCGGGCCGGTGAAAATCGCCAGCGGGAAATTCCAGGGGCTGATGCAGGTCCACACCCCGCGGCCGTGGAGGCTGAGCTCGTTGACCTCCCCGGTAGGCCCTGGAAGAATCACCGGGGCCGAGAATTTGCGCCTCGCCTCGCCAGCGTAGAAGCGAAGGAAATCAACGGCTTCGCGGACTTCCAATATGGCGTCCGGGAGGGTTTTTCCGGCTTCACGGATACACAAGGAGAAGAATATTTCGGCATTCTTTTCGAACAGGTCGGCGGCTCGCTCCAGCAGCGCCGCCCGAGCCTCGCCGCCGAGGAAATTCCAGGCGGGCTGGGCGGAAGCTGCGACCTTCATCGCCCGATCGATCGCGGTTTCGGTGGCTTCGTGCGCGACTCCGACCTCGATCCGGTCGTCATGCGGTGAGGTAATCCGGCGGATGGGATGCTCGCCGCGCATCTTCTCGGTCGGCGCCGCCACGTAGCGCTCCGACGACAGGCCGTCGAGCCGCTCGAGCAGGGGCTCGCGGACCAAAGGGTCGGAAAGGTCGACCCCGGCGCTGTTGTGCCGCTCCGGCCTGAAGATGTCGCTCGGCAGCGGGATCTGCGGGTTGCGCTTCGGCTCGGCGGCCTCGAGCTCAGCGACCGCATCGCGAACCAGCTCGTCGAGCGATATCTCCTCGTCGGCGATGCGGTTGACGAAGCTGGAGTTGGCGCCGTTTTCCAGGAGCCGCCGGACGAGATAGGCGAGCAGGTCCTTGTGGATTCCGACCGGCGCATAGATCCGCACCGGCGTCGGCGTTTCGCCGGCCGCTTTTTCCAGCCTCTCCAGTTCGGCGTACAGCTCCTCGCCCATTCCGTGGAGGCGCTGGAACTCGAAGGGCGCACAGCCCGCGAGCGCCTTCACCTGGCCGATGGTGTTGGCGTTGTGGGTGGCGAAGGCGGGAAAGACGAGATCGCCGGCGCCGAGCAGCAGCTTCGCGCAGGCCAGATAGGAAGTGTCGGTTGCGATCTTGCGCGTGAAGACCGGGTAATCGGCGAGGCCGGCGACCTGCGCGGCCTTGATCTCGGTGTCCCAATAGGCGCCCTTGACCAGCCGGACCATGAACCGGCGGCCATGGGCGCGCGCCAGCTCGATTGTCCATTCGCACAGCGGGAGAGCACGCTTCTGATAGGCCTGGACGGCGATTCCCAGCCCGCCCCAGCCATTTTCGAACAGTGCGTCGTCGGCCGCGAGCGCCTCGAACAGGTCCATCTGGAGCTCGAGACGGTCCGCCTCCTCGGCGTCGATGGTCAGGTGAACACCGGCGGCGCTCGCCGTCGCGGCGAGATCGCGAAGCACCGGCAGGATGGCCGTCGCTGCCTCCTCGGCGTGGCTCCATTCGTATCGCGGGTGGAGAGCCGACAGCTTGACCGAAATCCCGGGCGAGCGCTCGAAACCGCGCTTGGCCTCTCTGGCGATCCGCTCGACCGCCTTTCGATAGTTCTGGGCGTAGCGCTCGGCGTCGGCATAGGTCCGGGCCGCCTCTCCAAGCATGTCGAAACTGTGGGTCAGGCCGCGGCGCCGCTCGGGTTCGGCCCGGCGCAACGCCTCCTCGATGGTCCTTCCGAACACGAACTGGCGCCCGAGAATCCGCATCGCCTGGTTGACCGCGGTCCGGACTACCGGCTCGCCGAGTCGCCCGACCGCCCGGCCAAGCGCCGCCCGCCAGTTGTCGGAACGGTCGTGGGCGCCTTCGAGCACCTTGCCGGTCAGGAGAAGCGAGAATGTCGCCGCGTTGACGAAGGCGGAATCGGATCCGCCGAGCTTTTCCGCCCATTTCGGCTTCGACAATTTGTCGGCGATCAGTTCGTCCGCGGTGTCGGCGTCGGGGACCCGCAGCAGTGCCTCGGCAAGACACATCAGCGCGATGCCCTCGTCGCTTCCAAGATCGTAGGTGTGAAGGAAAGCATCGAGGCCGGCCGGCTTGCGCGATCGCACCCCCTCCACCAGTTCGCCGGCGATGGACGCCGCTTGCTTGAGCTGTCCGGCCGAAAGCCGCGCCTGGCCGATCCGTTTGTCGGCGATTGCCTCTTCTGAAGCGCGATAGGCCAGCCGGACCCGCTTCCGGTCGATGTGAGCGGCGGCACTGGCCGCCCCCGCGGTCAGGCTAGCTGCCCGTGGCAATGCTTGTACTTCTTGCCCGAACCGCACGGGCACGGGGCATTGCGGCTGACCGGCGCGACCGCCGTATCGGAATCGCCCCCGGCACCCGGCATTTCGGGCCGGGGCATGGCCGAGGGCGAGGGTATGTTCGACAGGATCGCACCGGTCGCTGCGTCGATGTCGGCGGTGTCGTCCTCACCCGAAAACGGATCGATATGCTGGGTGATGAAGTCGGGCAGCGGTGGCGGCGGAGCTGCCTCGAACTGCACGTTGGCGCGCATCAGGACTTTGGTCACATCCTCGCGGATCGAGACCAGCAGCCGTTCGAACAGCAGGAAAGCCTCCTGCTTGTATTCGTCGATCGGCTTCTTTTGCGCATAGCTTCGAAGGTGGATGACCTGGCGAAGGGCGTCGAGCGTGGCCAGATGGTCCTTCCAGTGCTGGTCGAGGGTCTGGATGAGGATGCTCTTCTCGACATCGGCCCAACGCTCCGGATCAACCTCCCCGAGCTTCTGAGCCATATGGTCGTCGGCGAGCTTCTGCAGGCGCTCGATCAGGATTTCCTGCTCGACCTCCTCTTCCTCCAGCCAGTCGTCGATCGGCGGCTGGAGACCGAGCACCGCATCGACATTTTCCTTTAAGCCCGCGACGTCCCACTGCTCCGGATAGGTGCCCGGCGGGCAGCTCGCCATCACCAGCGCGACCACCGTATCGACCCGCATGTCGGCGATGACATCGGAAACGCTGTCCGAATCCATGATGTCGGCGCGCTGCTCGTAAACGACCTTGCGCTGGTCGTTCATCACGTCGTCGAACTCGACCACCTGCTTGCGGATGTCGTAGTTGCGCGCCTCGACCTTCTTCTGGGCGGTCTCGATCGCCTTGGAAATCCACGGGGAAACGATCGCTTCGCCGTCCTCCAGATTCTTGTTCATCAGCCGGGCGAACATCGTCTGCGGTCCGAAGATTCGCAGCAAATCGTCATCGAGGCTGAGGTAGAATCGCGACAGGCCCGGGTCCCCCTGCCGGCCGGAACGGCCGCGAAGCTGGTTGTCGATCCGGCGGCTCTCGTGCCGCTCGGTGCCCAGAACGAATAGGCCGCCGGCGGCCTTCACCTTTTCCTTTTCCTCGGCGACCTCGGCGGCGATCCGCTTGATTGCCGCATCGCGCTCGGGCCCGTCGGGCACTTCCGAAAGCTCGTCCTCGATCCGGAACTCGACGTTGCCGCCGAGCTGGATGTCGGTTCCGCGGCCGGCCATGTTGGTGGCGATCGTCACCGCACCGGGGCGGCCGGCCTGGGCGACGATATGCGCTTCGCTCTCGTGGAAGCGGGCGTTGAGGACCGAGTGGCGAATCTCTTCGCGCTCGAGGAATTCGGACAGCATCTCCGACTTTTCAATCGAGACGGTTCCGACGAGGACTGGCTGGCCCTTGTCCTGGCGCGCCTTGATCTCCTTGGCGATCGCTCCGAACTTGTCGGTCATGTTCTTGTAGAACTCGTCGTCCTCGTCCATCCGCTGGACCGGGACGTTGGTCGGGATCGCGACCGTATTCATCTTGTAGATGTCGAAGAACTCGGGCGCCTCGGTCATCGCCGTACCGGTCATTCCCGCGAGCTTCGGATACATCCGGAAATAGTTCTGGAAGGTGATCGAGGCGAGGGTCTGGTTCTCGGGCTCGATTCTCACCCCTTCCTTCGCCTCCACCGCCTGGTGAAGGCCGTCCGACCAGCGGCGGCCCTCCATCATCCGGCCGGTGAACTCGTCGATGATGACGATCTTCCCGTCCTTGACGATGTAGTCGATGTCCTTGCGGAACATCACATTGGCCTTGAGCGCCTGGTTCAGGTGATGGACGACCTGCGTGTTGACGATGTCATAGAGATTGCGGCCCTCGATCAGCCCCGCATCCTCGAGCATCCGTTCGGCCTTTTCGGTGCCGTCCTCGGTGAGCACGACCGACCGCTGCTTCTCGTCCTTTTCGTAATCCTCCGGCTCGAACGCCTTCACGACCTTGTCGACCGACATGTAGAGGTCGGACTTGTCGTCGGTCGGGCCGGAGATGATCAGCGGGGTGCGCGCCTCGTCGATCAGGATCGAATCGACCTCGTCGACGATCGCGTAGTGGAACGGCCGCTGCACCATCTGCGACCGCGAGTATTTCATGTTGTCGCGAAGATAGTCGAAGCCGAATTCGTTGTTGGTCCCGTAGGTGATGTCGGCCGCATAGGCGGCCCGGCGCGCCTCGTCGGGAAGGTTGGGGATGATCACTCCGACTTCCATGCCCAGGAAGTTGTAAATCTGTCCCATCCAGTCGGCGTCGCGCCTCGCCAGATAGTCGTTGACGGTAACGACGTGGACGCCCTTGCCTTCCAGCGCGTTGAGATAGACCGCAAGCGTCGCGACGAGGGTCTTTCCCTCGCCGGTCTTCATTTCCGCGATCTCGCCCCGGTGGAGGGCGATGCCGCCGATCAGCTGGACGTCGTAATGCCGCTGGCCCAGCGTTCGCTTGGCGGATTCGCGGACCGTCGCAAAGGCTTCGGGAAGAAGGTCGTCGAGCTTCTCGCCCTCTGCCAGGCGGCTCCTGAAGATGGCGGTCTGCTCACGCAGTTCATCGTCGCCGAGCGCCTCGAACTTGGGCTCGAGCGCGTTGACCGCGTCGACATATTTTCCGAGGCCTCGGACATAGCGGTCGTTTGACGATCCGAAGATGCTCTTTGCCAGTGCGGCGAACATGGAATTCCCTTAGAGGCTCATGGCGCGCAACGGAACTGCGACATGGCTTCGCTTGCGCGCGAGCGTTACGGCCGGCGATGTAGGAAGGGCGCCCAGCATAGTCAAACGGGAGACGGGCATGAGGCACGCATCTTCCGGGCGAGCCGGATCGGCTGGTTCGAGCGAGCCGACGAGCTTCCAAAGCACGAGAGGTTCAGGCCCGATACCCGCGGCCTGGAGGGAAGCCAGCCGCCAGACTAGAGATTGCCCTCGATCCACTGCTGGATCTGGCTTCGCGGCGCAGCGCCGACCTTCTGGGCGACCGGCTGGCCGTCCTTGAACAAAAGCATGGTCGGAATGCCGCGCACGCCATAGCGCGCCGGGGTGTCCGGATTTTCGTCGATGTTGAGCTTTGCGACGGTCAGCTTCTCGCCGAGATCCTCGGAAATCTCCTCGAGTGCCGGAGCGATCATCCGGCACGGGCCGCACCATTCAGCCCAGAAATCGACCAGTACCGGCCCCGAAGCGCCCAGCACGTCGTCCGCGAAGCTCTGGTCGGTAACGCTTTTCGTGGTCATCGGCTGGTCTCCTTTGATTCGGCTGCTTGCCATATGGGCGGCACAGGCGCGTGGCTCAACCGGCGAGCGGGTAGAATTGCGCACTCGCGGTGTACAGAAGCGCCGCCTCGACGGTCCGTTCCGGGAAAATCACCTGGAGGGCGTCCGCATAGGCCTGCATCTGGAGCCGGTGCGAAGCCGGAATCTCCTCCTCGCGCTCCGGCGACCGGCCGGTCTTGTAATCGACGACCAGCACCCGGTCCTTCTCGATCAGCAGGCGATCGACTGTCCCGGCGATGACCCGCCCGTCGGGTAGGGTCGCGGCGATCGGCGCCTCGGCCAGCGAGCCCGGTCCGAACAGCGGGGCGAACCGGCGATCGGAGATGAGGTCGCAGACGGTCCGGGCGATCTCCGCGCGGGCGGCGGCTTGGCCGATCCCGGCCGACTGCTCGAGCCAAGCAAGCGCCGCCTCCTCCCTGCGCTCCGGCTCGACCGCCGGGAGCCGCTCGAGAAGCGAGTGAATCATGATCCCGCGTTCCGCCGCGGCCCTCAGCTCGGGCGACGGCGGTGGCGCCTTCTCGCGGTCCTGCGCGAGTGCCGAGGGCGCCAACGGCCGCACAGGCCGGGCTTCGGGCGGAGCCCCGGTCGTTGCCCAGTCGGGGATTTCGGGCTGCCCAACCTCGATTCGCCTGGCGGAGCGCCCTTTCCCCGGTGACTGCGTGCCATGGACGAGCTTCACCCCGCTGGGGGTCTCGACCGGAGCGGCGCCCAAAGCGGCAAGCCCTTCCTCGACCTTGCGGTGCCAGCAATTGAGCGGCCGCGGATCGGACCCGTCCTTCTTTTCCTTCGGAGCGACCCCGGCGATGATGAGGCGGTCGGCGGCTCGGGTCAGGGCGACGTAGAGCAGCCGCCAATGCTCCTGGAGAGCGCGTTCCTCCTCACGCGCGATCATCTGCGCGAAGGGCGGCAGCCGCTCCTCCTTTTTGGGCCTGAGCAGCGGGGTCTTGCCGAAACCTTCTATCTCGTAGTCGAGGGTCAGCGGCGGGCGACCCAGCCGCGCCGGGTCGGCGGTCGAATCGGCGAGGATGACGACCGGCGACTGAAGCCCCTTCGCACCGTGGACCGTCATCACCCGGACCTCGTTGGCCGGTGCGCCGGGATCGCGCTGGACGTCCACCTCGCCGAGCGAGAACCAGGCGAGGAAGCGGTCGAGCGAGCCGATTTCTCCGAGCTCGAACTCGATTGCGCTGTTCATCAACTCGTCGATCGCGTCGCGCGACTCCATGCCGAGGCGTCTATAGAGCTTGCGGCGGCCCTGCATCGGGCCGGAAAGGATCGTCTCGAGAAACCGCGATGGGGTGGTGAAATCGGCAATTGAGAGAAGCTCGGCCAGCACATCATGCGCCGAACAGAAGGGCTCGCCCTCGCCCGCTCTTTCGCGAAGCCTGCGCCACAGGCTCCTGTCGCGGCCGTAGGCAAGCTCGCGCAATTGGTCCTGGTCCCAGCCGATCAGCGGCGAGACGAGCAGGCTGGCGAGACTGAGGTCGTCGCCCGGCTGGACCGCGAAGCGGACCGCCGCGAGCAGATCCTGAACGGCAAGGGGATCCTGGAGGTGGAGGCGATCGACGCCCGCAACCGGGACTTTCTTCGCGAACAGCCGGGCGACGATCAGCGAGGCCAGCTCTCCGCGGCTTCGGACCAGCACCAGTATGTCGCCGGGGACGAGCGCTCGCCCGGTCGAGCCCAACTCCGGCGACTGGTCGATCAGCTCGGCGATCCGGCTCGCGAGCTCTTCGGCGTAGCGCCGGTCGCGTAGCTCGATCCAGCGCTCCTCCCCCTCGTCGGACCCGTCGTCGGAATCGTCGCTCGGCTGCTGGATCGCAAAGGGCGGCCATAGCTCGACCAGGCCGGGCCGTTTCTCGTGGTGCGCCTTATGCGGCCGCGGCGGCTCGCCCAGCCCGATCTGCTCATGGCCGATCTGCCGGATCACCGAATCGACGACGTCGAGGATCGGCTGGGCGGAACGGAAGCTGACGTCGATCGAGCGCTCGCGGAACTCGCGGGCGCGCGCCTCGGCGGCTTCGGCCGGGTCCTGGGCATCGATCAGGGCCTGGGCGGCCGCCTTGTAGGTCTTGCGCGCTCTTTCGAACTGCTTCGGGTCGGTCCCCTGGAAACCGTAAATCGCCTGCTTGAAGTCGCCGACCGTGAACAAGGTGCGCCAGCGCTGGTCGGTCTCGCTCGATCCGCTGAAGAACTCCTCGACCAGCAGGTCGATGATCTCCCATTGCGCGGCATTGGTGTCCTGCGCCTCGTCGACCAGGATGTGATCGATCTGCCGGTCGAGCTTGTAGCGCACCCAGTCGCCCATTCCCGGCTTGGCGAGC
>DATKAY010000054.1:0-19040 GCA_035514495.1 Sphingomicrobium sp.
TGGTCTTCAATGTCGCCGATGCCGCGATTAGCATCGGCGTAGCCATCCTGCTATTGCGCGCTTTCCTGGTGCGCGACCAAAGCCCTGAGGAGTCCGTCGAGAATGCGTAAGAGTCTTTCCCTGCTTCTGATCCCGGTGATTGCCCTTGGCGGCTGTCAACTCCTGGGCAGATCGACGAGCCCGGACGAATTTGCGGTTGCCCGCAACGCGCCGCTCATCATCCCGCCCGATTACACGCTTGCGCCGCCGGCCGCTGGCACCGCGACCACCACTCCGCAGGATGCGCAGCGGCAGGCCATCGACGTGCTGTTCGGCGGCCCCGCCGAGCGGCCGGAGGCCGAAACCAGCCTGCTCGACGCGGCCGGCCGCGACCGCGCGGCGCTCGGCGCACGGTCGATCGCCGGCGACGTCCAAACGACCGTCGTCGACATGGGCCCGACGACCCAGGCGATCCTCGCGGCTCCGCAGAGCGACAGCGAAATCGCGTCCGCGCAGATTCCCTGACGGCTCGGGAGGGGTAGCCGGACATGGCCGAAGAGACGCTCTCAACCCGCCTGGTCGAGATCGAATCGATGCTCGATCGCTCCAGGCGCCGCTTCGAGGAAGGATCGCGGCTGGTCGAGGAGGCGCATTCCGCCCTTGCCGAGATCCAGCAGGAGCTGATCGGCTCGCCTCAGCGCGTTTCGGTGCAGGAGAGCGACGAGGCGGCCTCCAGGCTGGTCACCTCGCTCCGCGCGTCGGGCGGCGAGATGCCCGAGAGCCTCTGCGGCGGCCGGCTGTCGGTCGACCAGGTGCAGCGGCTGATCCGGATCGACGGCCATCCGATCGGGATTACCGAGATGGAATATCGGGTGCTCGAGCTGCTCGCTTTCGCCCGCAACAATGTCGTCACCCGGGCGATGCTGTTGAAGCACCTCTACCGACGCGCCGACGACCAGCCGCAGCCCAAGATCATCGACGTGTTCATTTCCAAGCTGCGCAAGAAGCTTCGAAGCGCGTCGGGCGGCGCGGAATTCATCGAGACGATCCCGCAGCGCGGATGGATTCTTCGCGACATCGGTCCGGAGTCATCGGGAGCTTAAGGAATTCTTAGGTATGGCCGCGCGACAAGCGGGGCATGTCGCATTTTTCCGCCCAACAGCCCGCGTCGCCACCCGAGAGGCTCCGACCCGAGCCCGTCTCGCGCCTCGCGAGCATTCGCAACGCGCTTGCCGTCGTCGACGATTTCGGAGGCGGCCCGGCGCCGGATTTCGACGACGAGATTTCGGAGCGGTGGGAGAGCGCCCACGAGGCAGCCAGGCGCTGCTTCGACCGCCGCTCGGCCGAGCTCGTCGGAGCCGCGGCCGCCGGCCTCGACGCGGTCTCCTTCCAGCGCGAGCAGGGTCTCGAGGTCAGCGTCGCGGCGCTTCGGGTGATCGCCGGCGAGCTTCGCTCCGGCCTTCAGGACCTCGAGCGGATCTTCACCCGCTAGCCGGCCGGGCCGAGCGCCTTGGGCGTTTCGGGATCGGAACCCCACTCGCTCCAGCTTCCGTCGTAAAGCCGCGCCCGGTCATTGCCGAGCAGATGCGCCGCGAATAATAGGCTGTTGGCGGTCACGCCCGACCCGCAACTGGCGACGAACGGGTGGAGCGGGTCGGCCCCGGCTTGCTCGAACAGCCGGGCAAGCTCCTGCCTCGATTTGAACGTCCCGTCCTCGTTGTAGAGCGCCGAATAGGCGAGGTTGCGGGCCCCCGGGATGTGGCCGGCAGCGACTCCGGGGCGCGGATCGGCCTCCCGGCCTTCGAAACGGGCGGCGCCGCGCGCATCGATCAGCGGAAGCTGGAGGCCGCCGAGGATCTGTTTCTTGGTGGCAATTTCCTGCCGCCGCTCGATCGGCTCGAAGCGGGCGCTTCGCGGCTCCGCCTCGCCGCTTCCGACCGGCCGCCCCTCGGCCAGCCATTTGCCGAGCCCGCCATCGAGGATCGCGACCTGCCGGGCTCCGAAATGGCGGAGCATGAACCAGCCGCGAGCCGCGGTTCGAAGCGGCGAATTGTCGTAGACGACGATCCGGTCGTCGCGGCCAATCCCGGTTCCCTCCATCGCCCGGCCGAATTGTTCGGCGGCAGGAAGCATGTGCGGAGCGGGGTTGGAGCTGTCGCTGAGCGAATCGATGTCGAGAAAGCGGGCGCCGGGAATATGGGCGTCCAGATATTCGTCGCGGCCGCTTCGGCCCGACGCCGGCATGTGCCAGCTGCTGTCCACGGGCACCAAATCCTCTTCCCCCAGGCGGTCGGCCAGCCATTGCGTCGAGACGAGCGATTCCATTTGGCGAAGATAGGCTAGAAGGGACCGCAATGGCGACCCGCGCGATCAGGCTCCACCCCAGCTGGCTCGAGCCGTTGAGAGGAGAGTTCGAGCAGCCCTATATGGGCGAGCTTCGGCAGTTCCTCGCGGCGGAGCGATCCAAGGGGCGATCCATCTTCCCGCCGGCGGCGAACTGGTTTCGAGCGCTGGACCTGTGCCCGCTCGACAATGTGCGAGCCGTCATCCTTGGCCAGGACCCCTATCACGGGCCGGGGCAGGCGCACGGCCTGTGCTTTTCCGTCCCGCCCGGAATCCGGCCGCCGCCGAGCCTCGTCAATATCTTCAAGGAGCTGGAAAGCGACCTTGGAGTGCGCCGCTCCCCGAACGGTTTCCTCGAGCATTGGGCAAAGCAGGGCGTGCTCCTTTTGAACAGCGTCCTCACCGTGGAAATGGGGCGCGCCGCATCGCACCGGATGCGCGGCTGGGAGCGCTTCACCGATGCCGTCGTTCGGCTGGTGAACGGCAAGGACGATCCGGTCGTCTTCATGCTGTGGGGCAGCTACGCGCAGAAGAAGGCGGGTTTCGTGGACCAGTCCAAACACCTCGTTCTCAAGGCGCCGCACCCCTCGCCGTTGAGCGCCCATGCCGGCTTCTTCGGCTGCAGGCATTTCTCGAAGGCCAATGGATTTCTCGAAGGCCGCGGCCTGCCGCCGATCGACTGGGCGTTGCCCGATGAGCCCGAGGCCGGGTAAGCCGCGCCGGATGGAACCGAAATATCTTGGAAAGACCAGCGCTTTGCCCTCTTCGCCCGAGGAGGCGGTGCTGGATTACGTGCCCAACCCGAGGCCCGGATCGCTTTACCTGGTTCGCTTCACGGCGCCCGAGTTCACGTCGCTGTGCCCGGTGACCGGACAGCCCGATTTCGCTCATCTGGTGATCGACTATGCGCCGGCCGACACCATCGTCGAGAGCAAGAGCCTGAAGCTGTTCCTCAGCGCCTTTAGAAGCCATTGCGGGTTTCATGAAGAGGTGACGGTCGGGATCGCGGAGCGCCTAGCCGACGAAATGAAGCCCAAATGGCTTCGGATCGGCGGCTATTGGTATCCGCGCGGCGGAATGCCGATCGACGTCTTCTGGCAGAGCGGCGATCCGCCCGAAGGCCTGTGGGTTCCCGACCAGAACGTGGCCCCCTACCGTGGGCGGGGCTGACCGGCGCTCCGCCGACCTGAGCTACGCCTTCGGCGCTTCGCCGGTGCCGGCCGGTATCGGGCTTGAGTGGCGCCGGACGACCTGCCACCGCTCGTCCTCGCGGATCCACACGTCGGTCAGCAGGACCCGATCCTCGACCGCGCGCCCCAGATAGGAGAGGCGCCAGCGCGCCTCAACCGTCCCGATCATCACGTCGTCGAACTGGGCCACAGCCTGGATATCGAGCTCGATGCTGATCAGCTCGCGCCTCTGGATCGCGTCCAGCCATTCGTCCCGCGATAAGGTGAACGGGCCCGAGGCCCTGGTTCCAATCAGCGAGAACTTGGGGTGGATGAGCGAGCGCAGCCGGTCGATGTCCTTGGCGCAGAGCGCATCGCGCCACTCACGCTCCAGCGATTCGATGAGCTTGCAATCGCCCGCCATGACCGCGCCCTTTTGCGAGCGCTCAGAACCACCAGGGCCGGCTTCCTCCTTCGCCACGACGCCAGTGTTGCGGAACAATCTTTGTCGCGCAAGCGCCGGATTCGAGCCTAATCGGCGCTGATGTCGATGCCGACGAAGACCTCCGTGGCGATTCCGCGCTTGACGAGCAGGAGAACGCTGTTGCGGCCGGCCTTGCGGGCCGCATCCACCGCCGCGAGCACCTGCGCCGGGCTCGTCACTCTCTGGCCCTGCACCGCAAGAATGACATCGCCGCGCTGAAGGCCCTTGCGGGCTGCGTCGCTGGCCGGGCTCACCCGGGTGATGACCACTCCGCGGGTGCCGGCCGGAAGGTTGAGCGCGCGTGCGATCTGGGCAGTGATCGGCTGGAGCGAGAGTCCAAGGGCCTCGCTCGCCGGGGCGGTCGCGCCACCTTGAGGAGCAGCCTCTTCCTCGCCGGTTCCAAGCTGGCGAGCCAGCTCTTCCTCGGTCGGCCGCTGGCCGACGGTCACGTTCACATTCGTCCGGCGGCCGTCGCGAATGACCCCGATCGGGACCGTGGAGCCCACCGGCGTATTGGCGATCAGGTAGGACACCGTCTGGTCCGGGTTAACTTCCTTGCCGGCGACCGAAACGATGACGTCGCCCTGCTGGATTCCCGCTTTCGCGGCGGCCTCGCCGGGCTGGACGGTTCGAACGATCTCGCCCCGGTTCTTCGGCAATCCGAGCGATCCGGCAATATCCTCGTCGAGCGGCTGGAGCCCGACGCCCAGATAGCCGCGCTGCGGCCGCTCGCCGCGTCGAAGCGCGTCGATTACCGGGCGGGCAAGCTCGGCCGGGATTGCAAGGCCGATCCCGACGTTGGTGCCGGTTGGCGAAATGAGCGCGGTGTTGATCCCGATAACGTTGCCGTTGAGATCGAACATCGGCCCGCCGGAATTGCCCATGTTGATGGCCGCATCCGTCTGGATATAGCGGTCGTAGGCAGCCGAGGAGGTGGCCCCGGTCACCCGGTGGACGGCGGAAATGATTCCGGCCGTGACCGTTCCACCAAAGCCGTATGGGTTGCCGATGGCGAGGACCCAGTCGCCGACCCGCGCATGGGTGCTGTCCCCCCAGCGCACGAACGGCAGGTCCTTGGCGTCGATCTTCAAAAGCGCGAGGTCGGCAAGCTGGTCGCGGCCGATGATCCGCGCCGGATATTCCCTGCGATTGGTCAGCGTGACGGTGACTTCGTCGACCGTCCCGGTCCCGCTCGCGCCCTGGATCAGGTGATTGTTGGTGACGATGTAGCCGTCGGGAGAAATAATGAAGCCGGAACCGACCGAGCCGGTGTCACGGCTTTGCGGACCGCCGCGTTCCGGGATCGGAGCGCCGAACTGGCGGAACAGCTCCTCGAGCGGATCGGCGGGCTGGCGAACCGCCACCCGCTGCTTCGTCGAGATGTTGACGACCGCCGGCTGAAGCCTCTCGGCGAGCTCGGCGAAGGAGAGCGGCGCTCCGCCCGGCGCCACGACAGGCGCGTTCTGTGCCGTCTGCGCACCGACCGGGCCCGACGCGAGCGAGAATGCCGTCCCCCCCAATAGCAGGGCCGTTGCGACCCCATAGGCATAACGCACTTTTCCGGACTCCTTGGATTTCATCGATACCCCTTGCACTGCATCTTCGCTAGCCGGACCAAGGTCCGGACTGCACTTTGGACTATTCCATTGCGGTGAACGCAATTTGAACCGGTCATGGTTCCGCTAGCGACCGGAAAACTTTTTGAGATAGTCGTTATCGGGCGACAGGATGATCGATGTAGCTGCAGGCGGCTCCCCGTTCTCGCCGAGGAACGTCGTCTGATAGGACTGCATCGCCCGGTAGAAGTCGTAGAAGGCCGGGTCCTGCCCGAAGCTCGCGGCATAAGTGCGTGCGGCGTCGGCATCCGCTTCGGCGCGAATGATCTGCGCTCGCTTGGCGCCCTCCGCCCGGATCGAGCGGGCTTCCTGCTCGCGCGCCGTCCGCATCCGCTCGAAGGCCGATTGCAGCGGAGTCCCGTCGGGCAGATCGGCTTTCTTGATCCTGACGTCGACGATTTCAGCGCCATACTGGCGGGCGATCTGGTTGAGGCCGGTGCGGACGTCTTCCATGACTCCGCGCCGCTCCGGCGACAGCAGCGCCACGAACGGCACTTTGCCGAGCTCGTTGCGCACCTGCGAGCCCAGGATCGGCCGAAGCGCCTCGCTCAGCCGTTCCTCGCTTCGAACCGTGATGTACAAAAGCAGCGGGTCGACGATCCGGTAGCGGGCAAAGGCGTCCACCTCGAGCCGGCGCTGGTCGGTCGACAGAACCGGCTGGCGGTCCATGTCGACGTCGAGAACGCGCTTGTCGATCCACACGATGTTCTCGGCGAACGGGATCCTCCAGGCGAGGCCTGCGCCCGAGCCGCCGATCGGATTGACCGGGTCATAGGCGTTGATGATCCTGACCGGCTTGCCGAAGCGGACGACGACCGCCTGCTGGGTCTCCCGAACGATCGGGAAGGCCAGGGCAAGGACGATCATCAGGAACAGGAGCAGGCCTCCGCTCAGCAGCGGCCGGCGCTTGACGAAATTCATCATTGGCCGGGCTCCTGTACCCGCTGCGTCTGCTTCGTCACCTGATTGAGCGGGAGATAGGGAGTGACTCCCGGGGTCTCCACAATCGTCTTGTCCACGTTCGCCAGAACCCTTTCCATCGTCTCGTAATACATGCGCCGCCGGGTCACCTCCGGAGCCAGCCTGTACTGTTCGTAAATGCGATCGAAGGCGGTCGCCTCGCCCTGCGCTCTCTGGCTCAGCTGTTGCGCGTAGGCGCGCGACGCGTTGATGAACCTTTGGGCGTCCTGCTGCGCCGCAGACACGTCCTTGAACGCGTCGTTCACCGCCTTCGGCGGATCGGCCTTCTTGATTGCGACACCCTGGATGGTCACTCCGGCGCGGTAGGAGTTCAAAATCCGCTGCATCATCTGCGTGACCTCGGCTTCGATCTCGCTCCGCCGGTCACCGATCGCCTCGTCCAGGGTCACTCCGCTGACCACTGCGCGCATCGCGCTTTCCGCCACCTGGCGGATGGTCTCGTCGGGCCGGGCGATCTCGAACATGTAATGCTCGGGATCGCGGATATTCCAGCGGACCGAATAGGCGATGTCGATGATGTTCTGGTCGCCGGTCAGCATCAGATCCTCGCCCGTCGCCGAGCCGAGGTCGATGGTCCGGATGTTGTTGACGTCGATCTTCTCCACACGGTGGATCGGCGCCGGCAGGGTCAGGTTGATGCCTGGGCCCATAGTATCGACGTAGCGGCCGAACCGAGTGACCACCCCGCGCTGCTCCGGGGCGATGCTGTGGAAGCTGGTGAAGATCACCCAGAGCACGGCCAGGCCGACAATGCCCCACACAATCATCGACGCGTTGGGACGCCCGAGACCGCCTCCGCCGCCGCTGCCGCCACCCCAGCGGGCGCGGCTCTTGCGAAGGAATTCGTCGAGTGAGGAGACGTTGCTGCCCGGCTGCGCGGTCCCGCGCTTGCCCTGTCCCGAAGAATCCGCCCATGGACCGCGCGTCGGCTCACTTGGCTCGTCGCCCGATCCCTTTGGCCCCCAGGGGCCCTTGATATCGCTGAAGAGACCGCTTGCGCGTCCCCCCAGCCCCGAAAAAATGCTCATGCCCCATTTATAGGAAGCCACTTCGAGTAAAAACAGTGGCAAGCGGCACTGGAGCGCCTATCTCGCGCCCCAGTGGCACAAAAAATCGACCTCGAAGCGCTCGGCGCCTTACCCGATTCCGGGAGGATTCGCTCCCGGCGAATTTCAAATGGTGTCGCGACCATCGTTGCGGACGCTACCGGCCTCGACCCGGCCGGACGGTCGGACCTCGAGCAAAGGCTGACGGCGGCGGCCTCGTCGGTGGCCGGAGTGGAGGAAGTACGGATCGCGCTGACCGCGAGCGAGCCTCGCCGAAAGCTGGTCGCCGTCGCCAGCGGCAAGGGCGGGGTCGGCAAGTCGACGCTTTCGGCCAATCTCGCGATCGCTTTGTCGCGGCTGGGCCGGAAGGTCGGGCTGATCGACGCTGACGTCTATGGCCCTTCGCAGACGAAAATTCTCGGCACCGACGAGAAACCGACCGCCGACGAAAAACGGCTGAACCCGGTCAAGGCTCACGGGATCAGCTTCCTTTCGCTCGGCCAGCTCGTTTCACCGGGCCACGCGCTCGCCTGGCGCGGCCCGATGGCGTCGGGCGCGCTCGCCCAGCTGGTCGAGGCGGATTGGGGCGAGGCCGAAATCCTGGTCGTTGACCTGCCGCCGGGCACCGGCGACGTGCAGCTGTCGCTGGTCCAGAAATCACGCCCCGACGGAGCCGTCATCGTCTCGACTCCCCAAGCGCTGTCGCTGATCGACGCGATGCGCGCGATCGACCTGTTCAAGAAGGTCTCGGTCCCGGTGCTCGGCCTGGTGGAGAACATGTCGGGCTACCTGTGCCCGCATTGCGGCGAGCGGTCGGACCCGTTCGGAAGCGGCGGGGCCGAGGATGCAGCGAGCGAGCTTGGAATTCCGTTTTTGGGCGCGATCCCGCTCGACATCGCGCTTCGCGAGGCGTCCGACGCGGGCTTGCCCCCGGCGGCCGGCAACGGCCCTCAGTCGGAGGCGTTCGAAGCAATCGCGCGCCAGCTTCTGGACCGGCTGGAAACACCGGCGATCTGAAACATTCTAAGGCTCGAGGAGAGTATGAAATGCCGCTTCGAGACGACGACGAGATTGCCAAATTGCTGACCAGCGCCCGGACGATCGCGATGATCGGCGCATCGGACAATCCGGACCGGCCCGCCTATGGCGTGATGCGCTTTCTTCAGCAGCACGGCTACCGGGTATTCCCGGTCAACCCGAGGATCACCGGCGAGCGGGTCCATGGCGAATATGTCTGGCGCGACCTGTCGCAGATCGGCGAACCGATCGACATCGTCGACATCTTCCGAAGGTCGGAGGCCGCCGGGGAAGTGGTGGACGATGCGATCGCGGCCGGCGCCAAGGCGGTATGGATGCAGCTTGGAGTGATCGACCGCGACGCTGCCGAGCGGGCCGAGGCGGCGGGCCTCAAGGTCGTGATGAACCGCTGCCCGAAGATCGAGATCGGCCGGCTCGACCTGCCGAAAGTTCCCGCCCCTCCTGCCAAGGAGTGATGGTGATCGGTTTCGGGCAGGCTTCCGCCTAGCTGGACGCCACGGTCATCATCGGAACCAGGAGCGTGGGAGCATCGATCCCGCGGCGCAGCTCGAGGTCCGATCCGGCCTCGAGCGTCGCGAACATGTCGATGAGGTTGGAGGCGATCGTGATCTCCTGGACGGCCGGCCCGATCTCGCCGCCGCTCACCAGGAATCCGGCGGCGCCGCGGCTGTAGTCGCCGGTCACCGGATTGACTCCGTGACCGATCAGCTCGGTGACCAGGATCGCTTCGGGAAAGGCGGCGAGCAGCTCCTCGCGGCTTCGCTTGCCGGGCTCGATGTAGAGGTTGCTCGGCGACACTCCGGGCGCGCTTCCCGGGCCCCTTGCGGCATGGCCGGTCGGAGCGATCTTCAGCTGGCGCGCCGAGGCGCTTTCCGCCATCCAGGTCCGAAGCTCCCCGCCTGCGACGATCTGCCTTCGACTGACGGCGACCCCTTCGGCGTCGAAAGCACGCGAACGAAGCCCGCGCCTGCGCAGCGGATCATCGACGATGGTGATGCCCTCGCCGAACACGGAGCTTCCGAGCCGGTCCTGGAGGAAGCTCGACTTGCGGGCCACCGACGACCCGCTGATCGCCCCTGAGAGATGGCCCAGAAAGCTGTGCGACACGCGCGGGTCGAACAGCACCGGCATCGCCCCGGACTTCGGCCGGACGGGATTCAGCCGGGCAACCGCGCGCTGCCCGGCGAGCCGCCCAATCCGTTCCGCAGGGTCGAGGTCGGCGAGGTGCCGTGCGCTGTGCCAGGCATGGTCGCGTTGCATCGCCCCGCCCTCGCCCGCGATGACCCCGGCCGAGCAGCTGAAGCCGGTCGCCGTGAAAGCCCCGGCGAAGCCCGACGAGGTGGCAAGCGCCGTGGTCGAGGCAGAGGCTCCGGCCGATCCTCCGCTCGAATTGGTCACTTTGTCGACGGCGAGCGCCGCCGCTTCCGCCTCGAGCGCCTGGTGACGAAGCCAGGCCGGGTCGGGCTCTTGGCGGTCGACCGAATCGAGGTCCGGGAAGGGCGTGCTCGCCAGCAGCTTTGATGGAGCAAGGCCGGCGAACGGGTCTTCGGGCGCTTCGCCCGCCATCGCCAGCGCCCGCTCGACCAGCTCGCCGAGCGCCTCGTCCGACAGGTCCGAGGACGAGACGCTGGCCGAGCGGCTTCCGAGGAACAGCCGAAGGCCGATCTCCTGCGATTCGGAACGGTCGGCATGTTCGAGCTTGCCGAAGCGGACCTCGACGCTGGTCGACCTTGTGCCGGCATAGAGCGAATCGGCGCAATCGGCCCCGGCGCGGATTGCGCGCTCGACCAGCCGCTCGGCCGCGGCCCGGGAATCGTCGGTGGAAAGCATGGGCGCGCGAACTAGCGCGTCGAGAGGCCGACGACCAGCATCGCGAGAAATACGAGGAAGCCGCAGCTTCGGTTGGAGCGGAACAGCGCAAGCGCGAGATCGCCGTCCTTCGGGTCGACCCGAAGCGCCTGGTTGGCGAGGTGGAGCGCCGCCGGGACCAATGCAACGAGCGCCAACCAGTCGGGCCTAACCAGCCACAAGGCCGCCCCCCACAAGGCCAAAGCGGCTCCGTAGAAGATGCCGATCCCGAGCGCCGCCTTGTGCCCCAGCCTTCGAGCGCTGCTCTTCACTCCGACCAGGGCGTCGTCCTCCATGTCCTGGATCGCATAAATCGTGTCGTAGCCGACCACCCAGGCCATTGTTCCCAGCCACAGCAGGACCGCCGGCCAGCCGAGGCTTCCGGTGACCGCGGCCCAGCCGACCAGAGCGCCCCAGGAGAAGACGAGGCCGAGCCATGCCTGCGGCCACCAGGTGATCCGCTTCATGAACGGATAGGCGGCGACCAAAGCGAGGCTGACGACAGCGACGATTTGCGCGGCCCGGTTCAGCTGGACGAGGACCAGGAGCGCGAGGCCGAGCAGCAGAGCGACCAGAAGCCAGGCGCTCGTCACCGACACCCTCCCGCTCGCAAGCGGCCTTGAGCGGGTGCGCTCGACCTTCATATCGAGCTCGCGATCGACGATGTCGTTATAGACGCAGCCCGCGCTTCGCATCGCGAAGGCGCCGAGCGCGAACCAGGCAAACAGGTCCCAGCGGCCCCCGGTTCCGGCAAGCGCCACCCCCCAGGCGCAGGGCCAGTAAAGCAGCCAGGTGCCGATCGGCCGGTCGAGCCGCATCAGCAACGCAAACGGCCGAAGCGGCGGCGGGAGCGCGCCGATGAAGCCGCGCCGCTCGCTGTCGGGGACGATGTCGGTCCTGTCGGTCGTCACAACGCCGGGTTAGCGCGGTAGGCCCGCCCTGTCTGCTAGGGCTTCACGCCACAGAACGGGAGCAGCAGCGTACAGCTGCACTTGCCGGTTCCTTTTGCTACGGTTTCGCCGGTCGACTAGTGCGGCGCGATGACTCCTCGTGAAGCGGCTCGCCGGACCTTTTCCGGCCCCTCCATCAAGCGGTCGCTGCTCGTCGCGCTCGGCGTTGGAACGGCGCTCAACATCATCAACCAGGGGCCGGAGATCTTCGCCGGAAACCTGCCGGTGCTGTGGAAGCTGCTGCTCACCTATCTCGTTCCGTTCCTGGTCGCGAGCTACGGAAGCTATGCGGCCCTGAGGAGTTCTCGCTGACCGTCGGTTTCCACTGGTAGCGGAGATTGGCGCCAGCAGCTAAGCCGGCGCCCATGCCCGCGACCCCCGCCTGGCCGCCCCGGAGCCTGCCCCGCCTGTTCGTTCGCGAGACTGTTGGCGAGGGCGTCCGAATCGAGCTCGACCCGGGCCAGGCGAATTATCTCGGCAAGGTTCTTCGCCTGAAGCAGGGCGCGCAATTGCTCGTCTTCGACGGGCGCTCGGGCGAATGGCTCGCCCGGATCGAGGAAGCCTCGAAGAAGGGGATGACGCTTGGCGTGGAGGGACCGACTCGCGAGCCGGAAAGCATCCCCGACGTCTGGCTGGCCTTCGCCCCGGTGAAGCGCGCCCAGACCGACTGGCTGGTCGAGAAAGCGACCGAGCTCGGCGCCGCCCGGCTGATGCCGGTCATCACCGGCCGGACGATCGTCGACCGGGTCAAGCTGGAGCGACTGGAGGCGATCGCGATCGAAGCGGCCGAGCAATGCGGTCGAACCAGCCTTCCGGAGCTGTGCGAGCCGCAATCCCTCGAGCGCTTCTTAAAAGAGCGGGATTCGGCGAGGAGGCTCTATTTCGCCGACGAGACGGGCGGCGATCCGGCCGCCGGCGAATTTAAGCCGGGGCCCGCGGCGATCCTGGTCGGCCCGGAGGGCGGCTTCACTCAAGAGGAGCGCGCGCTGGTGCGAGGCGCGCAAAATGCGGTGGCGATCTCGCTGGGCCCGCGGATCCTTCGAGCCGAGACGGCCGCGCTGGCCTGCCTGACGATCTATATGGCGCTTGCCGGTGACTGGCGTTAAGCGCCGCGGCTCATGACGACGCGGACCGACGACAGCGAGAGCGCAACGATCGAGAGCCGCGATCAGCTGCTCGCGACCTTCGCGGCAGGCGAGAAGCCGCCGGAAAACTGGCGAATCGGGACCGAGCACGAAAAGTTTGTCTACCGCCTCTCTGATCATGGCGCGCCGGCCTATGACGAGCCGGGCGGAATCCGCGACCTTTTGCTTGGGCTTGCCGAGTTCGAGTGGCGGCCGGTCATCGAGGGCGGGCCGAATGGCGAGCAAAACGTCATCGCGCTGACCGGCCCGGACGGCACCATCAGTTTGGAGCCGGCCGGCCAGTTCGAGTTGTCCGGGGCGCAGCTCGACAATCTCCACGAGACCTGCGCGGAAGCCGACCGGCACCTCAAGCAGTGCAAGACGGTCGGCGAGCGGCTGGGAGTCGGCTTCCTCGGCCTCGGGATGTGGCCCGACAAGGCGCGGTCGGACCTGCCGATCATGCCCAAGGGCCGCTATTCGATCATGGTCGATTACATGCCACAAGTCGGCAATCTCGGCCTCGACATGATGCTGCGCACCTGCACCATCCAGACCAATCTCGACTATTCGTCGGAAGCCGACATGGTCAGGAAATTCCGGGTCGGCCTCGCGCTCCAGCCGGTCGCAACGGCATTATTCGCCAACTCGCCGTTCACCGAAGGCAAGCCCAACGGCTATCTGAGCTACCGGAGCCACATCTGGGAGGACACCGACCCGGACCGCACCGGCATGCTGCCCTTCGTGTTCGAGGACGGCTTCGGATACGAGCGCTATCTCGACTATGCGCTCGACGTGCCGATGTATTTCGTCTTCCGCGACGGCAAGTACATCGACGTTGCCGGCGAAAGCTTCCGCGAGTTCCTGGACGGCAGGCTTCAAAAGCTTGCCGGGGAGAAGCCGAAGCTCTCGGATTTCACCGACCATCTGTCGACGATCTTCCCCGAGGTTCGCCTCAAGAGCTTCCTGGAGATGCGCGGCGCCGACGGCGGGCCCTGGAACCGGATCTGCGCGCTCCCCGCTTTGTGGGTCGGGCTGCTCTACGACGGCGGAGTGCTCGACGCCGCCTGGGACCTGGTCAAGGACTGGACGATCGAGGACCATGAAGCGCTTCGCCGCGACGTCCCGAAAATGGCGCTGCGGGCGCCGCTTCCGGGCGGCGGAACCGTCCATGACCTTGCGCGGATCGTGCTCGACATCGCCGCCAACGGCCTTTCGCGCCGCGCCCGGCTCAATTCGGCGGGCGACAGCGAGGCCGGATTCCTCGACCCGCTCAACGAAATCGTCGCGACCGGCAAGACCCCCGCCGAGCGGCTGCTCGACCTGTACCATGGCCGCTGGCACGGCGATCTCAGCCGCGTTTACTCGGAGATGAGCTACTGATGGACACCCAGCTTTCGCCCCGCCGCTCGCTCTACCCGAAGATCGAGCCCTATGAGACCGGCAAGCTCGACGTCGGGGACGGCCACAGCCTCTACTGGGAATTGTGCGGCAATCGGAACGGAAAGCCGGTCGTCTTCCTTCACGGCGGGCCGGGGGCGGGGATCAGTCCCGATCACCGGCGGCAGTTCGATCCGGACAAGTACATGATCCTGCTGTTCGACCAGCGCGGCTGCGGGCGATCGACCCCGCACGCCAGCCTGGAAGCGAACACCACCTGGCACCTGGTCGAGGACATCGAGAAACTGAGGCAGATGGCCGGAGTCGAAAAGTGGATGGTGTTCGGCGGCTCCTGGGGCTCGACGCTGTCGCTGGTCTATGCGGTCACCTATCCCGAGCGGGTGACCGAGCTCGTGCTTCGCGGAATCTTCCTGTTCGACCGCTACGAGCGCGACTGGCTGTACAAGAAGGGTGGAGCCTCGCAGCTCTACCCCGACAAATGGGAGGAGTTCGTCGCACCGATCCCGCCAGACGAGCATGACGATCTGGTCGGCGCCTTTCGAAAGCGGCTGACCGGCGGCGACCGCGCCGAGCAATTGCGCTGCGCCAAGGCGTGGAGCGGCTGGGAAGCGCAGATCGTCACTTTGCTTCCCGACCCGCATGTGGTCGAGGAGTTCACCGGGGACGAAAAGGCGGTCGCGATCGCCCGGATCGAGAATCATTACATGGCTCACAGCGGCTGGCTCGACGAAGGGCAGCTGCGTCGCGACGCCGGCAAGCTCAAGGGCATACCGGCGGTCATCGTTCAGGGGCGGCACGACTGCTGCACTCCGCCAGCGGCGGCCTGGGCGCTTCACAAATGCTGGCCCGAGGCGGAGCTGGAGATCGTCCCGGATGGCGGGCATCTGTTCAACGAGCCGGGAATCCTCGACGCTTTGGTCCGGGCGACGGATCGCTTCGCGGGCTTAGCTAAGCTGAGCTGAAAATGACCGACAGGGGGCTTTGAGATGGCCGGGGTGAGGGAAGAACGGACGCCGCTGCGGCGGGTGATCGGCGCCAGCCTGATCGGCACCACCATCGAATGGTATGATTTCTTCCTGTACGGAGCGGCCGCGGCCCTGGTTTTCAACCGGCTGTTCTTCCCCGAATACGACCCCCTGGTCGGCACCATGCTCGCCTTCGCCACCTATGCGCTGGGATTCCTCGCGCGCCCGATCGGCGGGATCGTCTTCGGGCATTTCGGAGACCGGATCGGCCGCAAGAAACTGCTGATGTGGAGCCTCATCCTGATGGGGCTTGCGACCGTTCTCATCGGCCTTCTTCCGACCTACGACCAGATCGGCATCTGGGCGCCGATCGCGCTCATCTTCCTGCGCCTGGCCCAGGGCTTCGCGGTCGGCGGCGAATGGGGCGGGGCGGTGCTGATGGCCGCCGAGCATGGCGATGCGAAGCGGCGCGGCTTCTGGGCGAGCTGGCCGCAGGCGGGCGTCCCGGCAGGCAATTTGCTCGCAGCCGGAGCCCTTGCGGTGATGGCCGCCGTTCAGCCCGAGGAAGAATTCCTCGCCTGGGGCTGGCGGATTCCCTTCATCCTTTCGGCGATTCTCGTCGTGGTCGGCTGGTACATCCGCAACCGGGTGTCCGAAAGTCCGATGTTCGAAAAAGCGCTCGACGAAGCCGAGATCCCGCCGAGGCTCCCGGCGCTTGAAGTGGTGCGCGAGCGGCCCAGGGCGCTCCTGCTCGGCGCTGGCCTTCGTGTCGGCGAGAACATCTCCTATTACATCCTCACCGTCTTCTCGCTCACCTATCTGGTCGACGTCGCCGCCGAGACTCGCAGCCTCGCGCTCAACGCCTTGCTTGCCGGAGCAGCGGTCCAGTTCTTCGCAATCCCCGGCTTCGCCTGGCTTTCGGACCGGATCGGCCGGCGGCCGGTCTATGCGTTCGGCGGGATCGGGCTGGCGATCTGGTCCTTCGTCATGTTCGGCCTGCTCGGCAGCGGCGAGCCCGCGCAAATCGTCCTCGCTCTCGTCGTCGGGCTGGTTCTCCACGGCGCGATGTACGGACCGCAGGCGGCGTTCATCACCGAGCTGTTCCCGACCCGGATCCGCTATTCGGGGGTGAGCCTCGCCTATCAGCTGACCGCGATCGTCGCCGGGTCGCTCGCGCCGATGATCGCGCTCGCGCTTTACCAGCATTACAACTCGGCGCTCCCGGTCGCCATTTATGTCGGTATCGCCTGCACGATCAGCGGCCTTACCGCGCTTGCCGCTCGCGAGACCAAGGGGATCGAGCTGGCGGAGATTCGGTAAGCGCCAGCGACCCCAAGGAGAAAGCGGGCATTGCGTTGGCGCCTCGAAATTAAATTCGGTAGGGATCGTTCATTGATTACGGAGCGGCGATGATCTGCAGAGTTTGGCGCGGCTGGACGAGCCGGGACAATGCTTCGGCCTATGAGGATATGCTGCGTTCCAAGATCATTCCAGGGATCGAGGAGCGCGGCATCGGCGGCTTTCGCCACATCGACATGATGCGGCGGGATCTGGGCGACGAAGTCGAATTCGCGACGATCATGTGGTTCGACAATCTGGGCGCGGTAAAGAGCTTTGTCGGGGAAGATTTCGAGGTCGCTCACGTCCCGGCCACGGCCCAAGCGGTTCTTTGCCGCTACGACAAGCGGGCCATCCATTACGAAGTGTTCGAGAGGCGCGAGCAGGACCGATGAGTTAGGATGCGCGACCGGAAAGTAATCGCGGCCATCGTCCAGGAGGAAGTCGCGTCCGACATACAGGGCGGGCTGGATCTGACTCGGCGCAGGGCGCTGGAAGCCTCGGCCAAGGGAGCCGAGCTGGTCGTTTTCCCCGAGACCTGGATTCCGGGTTATCCGGCCTGGCTGGACCTGTGCCGCGACGCCGGTCTTTGGGACCACGGCCCGGTCAAGGCGGTGTTCGCAAGGCTGGCTGAGAATAGCGTCACCATCCCGGGCCCGGCGCTCGATCAGCTACAGGCGACCGCTGGCGAAGCCGGAGCGACTCTGGTCGTCGGGTTGAGCGAGCGGGTCGCCCGGGGAGCGGGGCGGGGCACCCTCTACAATTCCCTCGTCACCATTGGCCCTGACGGGAAGCTCCTCAACCACCACCGCAAGCTGATGCCCACCTATACCGAAAGGCTGGTCTGGGGCGCGGGCGACGTCGAGGGCCTCAGATCGGTCGACACTCCCGCCGGCCGCCTCAGCGCGCTCGTCTGCTGGGAGCATTGGATGCCGCTGGCCCGGCAGGCGCTTCATGAATCGGGCGAGGACGTGCATGTGGCGGTCTGGCCGACCGTGCACGAGATGCACCAGGTGGCGAGCCGCCAATATGCATTCGAGGGGCGCTGCTTCGTCCTCGCGTCAGGCGCCCTGATGCGGGCCTCCGCTCTTCCTCCCGAGCTCGAGCCGCACCCGGACAGGGTCGGCGCAGCGGATCAATGGGTGCTTCGCGGCGGCAGCGCAGTCATCGGCCCCGACGGGCAATATATTGTCGAACCACTTTACGACGAAAGTGCGATACTTTTCGCCGAGCTCGACCTCAGGCGTGCCAGCGAAGAAAGCATGACGCTCGACGTCGCCGGTCACTACCACCGCCCCGAATTGTTCGAATTCGCCGCCTTGCGCAGCGGCCGCCGATTCCCGGGGGAAGGCGAATAGCCGCGGTCCGGGCGCTTTTTCAGGCGAAGGGCGGTGTCAGGTGGAAAATTCCCCCGCTGCTTAGCGAACGGAAGGATCCTCGGGTATCCCCAGCTTCTTGTAGAGTTCTCGCCGACCAGCCTTGTCGCCCTCGATGATCTTGTGGGCGAACTCGGCAACTTCGAATGCAACATCTCGGGGCACGACGACGACGCCATCTCCGTCAGCGACGATCACGTCGCCGGGCTTCACCAGCACGCCTCCGACCACCACAGGTCGATTGACCGACTCCACTTCGTTTCGGCCGGGCCGGATCCCACGTCCAGGTCGGCGAAGATAGAGCGGCACTTTCTGGGTGATGATTTCGTCTGTGTCCCGCGCGGTAGCGTCGGTAACCACCCCGACGGCCCCGGCCAGTTGCCAGGCCATGATGTTATAGGAGCCGATCGAGCCGACATCCGCGTTCGGCGCTTCGTCGATGATGATCGCTGTCCCTGGACGGATCAGCGGCGCGAATGGCTCGGATGAGAGCTCGTTGTACCATTTGCCTTCCCAGGCCCGGAAGTCTTCATAGGTGCGACCTCCCCCCGCCGCCGGCCGCTGGGTTGGCACGTACCGGACAGTGACGGCGATACCGATGAAGCGATGCGCGAAGCTCTGCGCATCCTTCCACAGGGCATGAATCTCCGGGTCCATCAGGCCGACGTTTTGCAGACCCACGAAATCCATTCCATCGGTCACGTCCGCAACACGCAGCCCTTCATATGCTTTCAAGATGCGCTGGTCTTCTTCGGCAGAGAAACTACGGGTTTCGATCAGATTTTGCCCGCCCCGGTCGCTCGTCTGCGCTCCAGCGGCTGCGGCTGAAACAAGGGCGGCTGCCGCCATGAAGATTGCGATCACGCGCATGATGTTTGCTCCCGGCTGCCTCTTGACGTGAAAGTGATGGGACAACTTCAATCCGTCAACCGTGACTGAACTCACGCCTCGGGAAGCGCCTGCCTGGCCTCCCCCCAACCCTTGAGCAGCGTCGATTCGGCGCGGTCGAACAATAGGTCGAGCGCGCCGATGGTGAAGGCGTTGCCGCCTTCGTAATCGTCGAGCTCGTCCCAGGCGATCGGGGCGGCGACGGGAGCGCCTTCCCGAGCCCGCGCCGAATAGGGCAGCACCGCGGTCGAGCCGCGCTGGTTGCGCAGCCAGTCGAGGAAGATTCGCCCCTTGCGCTGGGCCTTGCGCATATTGGCGGTGAAGCGGTCGGGCTCCGCTTCCGAGACCGCCCGGGCAAAACGCTCGGCAAAAGAGGAGACGGCATCCCAGTTAGCGGACTGGTCGAGCGGAGCGACCACATGGATGCCCTTGCCGCCGGTCAGCATCGGGAAGGTTTTCAGCCCCATGTCGGCCAGCAGGTCGCGGATGCGGCGAGC
>DATKAY010000055.1:0-6915 GCA_035514495.1 Sphingomicrobium sp.
CTGGTCGAGGGGGCTTTGTTCAACGCCGGCGCGCAGCAGGACCAGCAGATCCAGAGGTTCTTCGACAATCCGGTCGCCAAGGGGGACCGGATCGCAGTGATCCCGCCGCTCAAGCGGGCCAGCGTCGAGACCGCGGTCTTCCTCCAGCGCGAGATGGTCAGGCCGATCGAAATGGAGGGCCGGTCGCTGTTCGTCCCGCTGGTCGGGTTCAACGTGCTCTATTCCTGGGGACAGGCGGAGGGACAATCCTCCGCGAGCTACCTGGTCGGCAAGAAGACCAAGAGCGAAAAGCTGGCGCCGTTCAGGCTCGACCTCGGCCGGCGAATCTTCCGCGATCTCGCTGCCCGCCAGCTCGAGCTGCGCCTTCGCAAATAGCGCCGGGCGGTCAGAGCACCGCCGAGTTGTAGCTGTGCCAGGCAAGGATCGCGGCGGCGCCGCGATAGGGCCGCCAGGGCTCGGCAATCTCGCGCAGATGTTTTTCCGTCGGCCGGGACTCAAGGCCCAGCAGGCGGCCGATCCCCACCTGGACCGCAAGGTCGCCGGCCGGCCAGACGTCCGCACGGCCCTCGGCGAACAGCAAATAGATCTCCGCCGACCAGCGGCCGATCCCCTTGATCCTGGTGAGAAGAGCGATGGCTTCGTCATCGTCGCCGGGAAGCGAATTAAGGTCGAGCTCTTTGTTCAGCACCAGCTCGGCCAGGCTTCGCGCATAGCCCGCCTTCTGGCGCGAAATACCGGCCCTTCGCAGCTCCTCGTCGCTTGCGGTGAGGATCGCCGCGAGGTCGGGCGGTGCGCCGTAGGCGCTTTCCAGCTTCGACCACATCGACCGGGCCGCGGCGACGCTGACCTGCTGGCCAACGATGGTCCTGAGCAGGGTATGCGCTCCCGCCTCGCTGCTTCGCGGCTCCGGAAGCCCGTGGCGCTCGACCGCGAGCGCGAAGGCGCGCTCGCGCCCGGCGAGCGCCTGAACGGCGGTCCGGAGGCTCTCGGCCGTTCGGACCATCAGCCGGCGCTTGCGGCGTAGAGCGCGATCGCCGCCGCGTTCGACACGTTGAGGCTTTCCACCGCGCTGGTGATCGGAAGCCGGGCGAGCGCATCGCAATGCTCGCGCGTATTGTGCCTCAAGCCCGCGCCTTCGGCCCCGAGGACCAGCGCCACCCGCCCCGGGCCGAGCGCCTCCTTGAGCTCGGTTTCGGCGTCGCCGGCGAGGCCGATTCGCCAGAAGCCGGCCTCTGCTATGTCGCCGAGCGCCCGGGCGAGATTGACGGTCCGGATCCACGGAACGGTTTCGAGCGCGCCCGAGGCGGCCTTGGCAAGCGCTCCGCTCTCGGGCGGCGAGTGCCGGTCCTGAGTCACGATGCCGATCGCCCCGAAGGCGGCCGCCGAGCGAAGGATCGCCCCGACGTTATGCGGGTCGGTCACCTGGTCGAGGACGAGCAGCACCGACCGCTCCGGGGCCTGGGCGATGATCTCGTCGAGCCAGATGTCCTCGAGCGGCTCGGCCTCGATGACGACTCCCTGGTGCGGCGCGTCGCCCGGCACCAGCCGCCCGAGATCGGCGACGTCGGCAAGCGTCACCGCGACCTCCTTGGGAAATTGCATGAGCTCGGCGGCTTGCCGTGTCGCCCAGGCGCGAAGCACTTTGCGCCGCGGGTTGTCGAGCGCTGCAGCCACGGCATGGCGCCCCCAGAAGCGGGGCCGCCTTGGGGCAAAGGTGCTTTGATGGGAGCGCTTGCGAGCCATTTCCCAGCGCTCATGCGGGCGAGCCGCCGGTGAGGCAAGGGGTTCCGGCCTTGCCCGCTAGGCGGCGATTACTCTCTCGTCGCTCCGGCTTCGATGCGTGCGCCAGGTGCCGACCAGGATCGCCAGCAGGATCGGATAGCTCCAGAACACCGCAGCCGCGGCATAGGCTCGCGGCAGAAGGTCGAGGTCGACCGCTTTGAGCCCGTGCGAGATGCTGAGGGTCAGCTGGAAACCCGCCGCCCAGAGCGGCCAGAACCGCTTCGACTGGAGAGCGATGGCGACAAAGGCGGCAAGGACGACGAGGTCGATCCCGAGGAGCCCGAATTCGATATCCGCGTAGCGCGAAGGCAGCGGCGAGATCAGGAGCCGCGTGGCGAGCACCGCCAGAAGGCAGGTGGTAGCCGCGATCTTCTCCTCGCTGCGGCCCCGCCACCAGGCGTAGCCGCAGACCAGCAAAAGGAAGCCGAAGAAGATTTCCTTGGGGAACATGGCGGCAGACCGGACCACATTGCTGTGGCCCGGTCAAACGGCTTTCAGGCGACGATTCGAAGGTCGGTGCGGGCGATTTCCGGGCAGTCTTCGCCATCGCCCCAGCTGACGGTTCGAAGCCCCGGGACCTTGCCCTTGGCGTCGGCCAGTTCTTCGTGGCAGGCGACGATCGCGCCGCGGGTCTCGACAAGCCCGGTCAAGGCCGCGGAAACCTTCTGCAGGCTCGGGTGGATGACACCGTATCCGACCCCGGCGACCGCATTGACGCGCAGGATTCTTGCCTGCAGCTCGGCGATCTCTGCAAGGGCGGCGTCGATCCCGTCCTCGACGGCGCGGACCTGGGTGGCGACTTCATAGGCAGCGTTCTGAACGACTTCTTTACGCATGACTGCTCCTCCTCCGGGAACGATCCCGAAGTTGCTGTTGCCCGGCTGGGACTTGCATTGGCTGGCTAGCTTTGAAGGAGCCTTGCGAGGCTCTCGAGCCCGGCGAGGTACATTCCCGCCGAAAAGGCAGACCCGGTCGCGATTGCCACGATCCAGAGCAGCCGAAGGCCGACGCTCATCTCATTGCGGGGGTGGCTCCTCGTTGCGAACGGCAATTGCAGGGAAGACCAGGAAAGCCCGTTCTTCTGCTCGGTTTGAAAGCCCGGACCTCCCCGGACCTTCCCTGCGCGATCAGCGTGCCGAATCTGATTGCCGATCGCGCTTGTGTCGTCGCCGCCGGAGCCCTCGGCCACAACATACGGCGGTTGATGTATCAATCGCTGATATGGCTCGCAGCACTGCGCTACCATGCGCGCTGCATGGGCTCGGCGCGCTACGCCAAGCGTGTGCAGTGCCTGGCGAATGCGCTGATCGACGGTATGGGGCGAAATTTTGAGCTCGAGCGCGATTTCCTTGGACGACAGATGCAGCGCCACGAGACGGAGGCAATCGAGTTGCCCCTCCGTCAGCTTCGTGACGCGATATACGGCATCAGGCTCGATGTCCGCGGGGTTCGCCCCGACCGCGGGATTCGGCACTCGATCTTTCCTTTCAGTCACTCCATCTATCTCGGAAGCTGCCTCCGAGTCAGCGCCTATTTAGGTCAATTTGGATTAATCGGCCAAGCGATAAGGGTTAGCTGCGGTTAACCCTGGACGCCAGCGGTCGTACGGCCGCGATGGTGGAGGGGGCTGGATTCGAACCAGCGTACGCTTGCGCGGGCAGATTTACAGTCTGCTGCCTTTAACCACTCGGCCACCCCTCCTGAGGGTCGCCACGCGAAGCCGTTCCGGGGATCGGCGGGCATGGTGAGCAGGCGCGCCAAATGGCGACGAGCGCCCGCCAAGTCAACGCCGCCTTGGTCGCTGTCGCCTCGCTGGCGTGGAAGCTCGCGTGAAATCGCTCGCTTGGCGCTCCATGCTCGGATTTCCCCCGGAAATCCTGTGCGTGTCGCCCCGCTCGCTTGGGATCGCTCGCTTGGCGCTCCATGCTCGGATTTCCCCCGGAAATCCTGTGCGTGGAGCGGGTGAGGGGAATCGAACCCCCGTCGTAAGCTTGGAAGGCTTCTGCTCTACCATTGAGCTACACCCGCTCGCCAAGCGCAATCCAGATGGGGCCGAGTTGCGCGACAGTCAATCGTCTGGACAATGCATTCGGGCAATCCATTCCGGGCTTGACGGACTGCAAAAGCATCGCCTACTCAAGCAGTTGATGACGCACCTGAATGCCATCGCCGCTGCTTCGACCGCTCACCGTTGGTGGCGTTCGCTGACCCATGCGGCGCGATGGCGCGACTGATCGACTAGCCAAACCGATCATCGTCTGCCCGCCCGCCCAACGGCGGGCTTTTTTGTTTCAGGTGTCTGTCATGAACCAGCGTGTTTCCCTTGCTACCCCTCTTCCGCAGTCCCCCTCGGCCCCCGAAGCGGAGTCGGCCGCCGACCAGGCTGTCGCCGAGCTGCTCGCCGGCCGGAATCTCGATCGCGGGCAATCCTCCGCCCTGTTCTCGCGCCTGGTCGAAGGCGAGCTTGCCGCACCGCTGATGGCGGCTGCCTTCGTCGCTCTGAGGCTGAAGGGAGAGACCGCCGAGGAACTGACCGGCGCCGCACTGGCCTTGCGGGCGGCTGCCCGGCCGTTCCCTTCGCCCGGCGGCCTGTTCGCCGACAGTTGCGGCACCGGCGGCGATTGCTCCGGCTCGATCAATGTCTCGACCGCCGCGGGAATCGTCGCCGCCGCCTGCGGACTTCCGATCGTCAAGCACGGCAACCGGAGCTTCACCTCGAAATGCGGGTCGGCCGACGTCCTGGAGGCCGCGGGAGCGCAGCTCGACCTTCCGCCGGAGCGTTCGCGGCAAATCCTCGATGAAACGGGCTTCTGCTTCCTGCTCGCGCCGAGCTATCACCCCGGGATCGCCCATGCCGGGCCGGTGCGGCGGGCGCTCAAGGTGCGAACGATCATGAACCTGCTCGGGCCTTGCCTCAATCCGGCCCGGCCGAAGGTCCAGCTTCTGGGAGTTGCCGAGCCCCTTCTCCTGAGCCCGATCGCCGAGACCCTCCAGGCGCTCGGAGTCGAGCGGGCGCTGGTGGTTCACGGCTCCGGCCTCGACGAGGTCGCGGTCCACGGCTTTACCCAGGCGGTCCGGCTCCGGGACGGGGAGATCGAGCCGATCGAGATCACTCCCGAGCAGGCCGGGCTGAAGCGCTATCCGCTGGCCGGTGTCGTCGGCGGCGATCCCGCCACCAACGCGGCGATCCTTCGTGACACGTTGGGCGGCCGAGGGGAAATCGCGCAGTCGGCGATCGTCGGGATCAATGCCGGGGCGCTGCTGTTCACCGCCGGCTTCGCCGCCGACGTCCGGGAGGGCGTCGAGATGGCAGGCGATTCGATATCGTCGGGCCGTGCGCTCGGCCTGCTCGAGCAGTTCGTCGAGGCCAGTCGTGCGTGATCCCGGCGGAATCCTGGGTGAAATCGCCGTAGGCAAAAGTAGCGAGTTGCGGGCGCGGTTCGACGGAGTCTCCCTCGAGGGGCTTCGGGCGCGCGCGCAGCCGACCACGCTCAGCCTCCGGGCGGTGATCGCCCGGCCCGGCGCTCGTTTCATCCTCGAGATCAAGAAGGCTTCGCCCTCGCTAGGGCCGATCCGCGCAGGCGCCGATGTCCGCTCGCTTGCCCGCGGCTATGCCGGTCTCGCCGACGCATTGAGCGTGCTTGTCGATGAGGCGCGGTTCGGCGGTTCGCTCGATGACCTTCGGGCCGCCCGCGCCGCCTTTCGAGGGCCGCTTCTCGCCAAGGACTTCTTCCTCGACCTTCGGCAGGTGGTGGAGGCCAGGATCGCCGGCGCCGACGCCATCCTCGTGATGCTGTCGCTGCTGGACGATGCGGCCGCCCGGGAAATGATCGACGAGGCGCGGCGGTTCAACATGGACTGCCTGGTGGAGGTGCACGACGAAGCCGAGATGCGGCGAGCGATTGCGTTGGGGGCGCCGCTGATCGGGATCAACAACCGCGACCTTCGCGACCTGTCGATCGACCTTTCGGTCACCGAGCGCCTCGCCCGGCTCGCTCCAGATCGATTGCTCGTTTCCGAATCCGGGATCCGTAGCCGCGACGACCTTGAGCGCCTGTCGCCGCAGGTGGACGCTTTTCTCATCGGCACCTCGCTGATGAAAGCCCGCGATCCGGCGCAAGCGGCGCGAGCGCTCGTGTTTGGCCGGGTGAAATTGTGCGGCCTCAAGCGTTCGGAAGATCTTCAGGCAGGCGCCGCCGCGGCTTTTGCAGGCTTCGTCTTCGTCCCCGGCAGCCCGCGCCATCTCACCGTTGACCAGGCCGCTCCGCTGGCGGGCGAGGCCCGGCGCGCCGGAATCCTGCCGGTCGGTGTTGTCCAGGACGCTCCGATCGAAATGGCCGCCGACATCGCGACCTTGCTCAACCTGCACGCGCTCCAGCTGCATGGCCGCGAGGACTGCTCCTATGTCGATACGCTTCGGCGGCAGCTCCCCGCCAGTTGCGAACTGTGGACGTCGGTCAGCGTCGGCCGCGATTCGCTCCACCGGCCGGGCGGGCACCGGCTTTTGTTCGACAATGGCGACGGCGGAAGCGGCCAACGGTTCGACTGGAGCCGGGTCACGGACCATCCCCGGCTTGGCCAGTCGATCGTCGCAGGGGGAATCTCCTCGTCCAACGTGCGCGAGGCGGCCGCTCTGGGCGCCTATGCGATCGACGTCGGCTCCTCGCTCGATTCGGCCCCGGGGGTGAAGTCGGCGGCCAGGATTCGCGAGCTGTTCGAAGCTCTTCGCCCCGGCTCGAAAACGCTGGCCGGCCGATGCGCCTGAGCGGCCGGTTCGGCCGGTTCGGTGGGACCTATGTGCCGGAAATCCTGGTGCCTGCGCTCGAACAGCTCGAGGCCGCATTCCTGGACTCGTCGGACGATCCGGATTTCGTTGCCGAGCTGAACGGGCTTCTTTCAAATTACGCGGGGCGGCCGACGCCGCTCACCCGCTGCCGCAACCTTGCCGGCAATATCTATTTGAAGCGCGAGGACCTGCTCCACGGCGGCGCACACAAGACCAACCAGGTGCTTGCCCAGGGGCTGCTTGCAAAAAGGATGGGCAAGCGGCGGCTGATCGCCGAAACCGGGGCCGGCCAGCACGGAGTCGCGACTGCGCTGGCGGGCGCGCTGCTTGGGTTGGAAACGCGGATC
>DATKAY010000056.1:0-9335 GCA_035514495.1 Sphingomicrobium sp.
AAGCAGACACCGACAGCGACGGCATTCTGTCCGCCGAGGAAATGCGCGCCGCCCGTGAGGCGATGCGCGCCAAGATGCACGAGAAGATGCGCGACAAGCCGACCGGCTAGGCGGGCACTTGTCTGGGGAAAGGGGCCTGGCCATTGTTGGCCGGGCCTTTTCTCTTCGACTCCGCCTTTGGTCTGAGCCGCTTTTCGGCCCTGGCCATGTAATCGCGGGTGATCGGCAAGGCGCGCCGGTCCCGAATGTACTGGACCTGGTAATTGCAGCCGGCGCCGTTCTCGAACATCACGATCCCGCCGCACAAATAGAATTCCCACATCCGGAAAAAGCGGGCGTCGTACATCGCCTCGATTTTCTCCCGATTGTCATGGACTCGGCTGAGCCAGTGACGAAGCGTGTAGGCGTAATGGAGCCGAAGCGTCTCCACGTCGCTTGCGATCAGCCGCGCTTTCTCGCTGGCCGCGCTCATCTGGCTCAGCGACGGCAGGTAATAGCCCGGGAAAATCCATTTATCGGTGAACGGGTCGGGCGCGCCGCTGGTCGAGCCGAGCCGGCCGATGGTGTGAAGCAGCATCACCCCGTCGGGCTTCAGCAGGCGGTGACAGGCGGCGAAGAACTCATCGTAATATTTCGCTCCGACATGCTCGAACATGCCGACCGACACGATCCGGTCGAATTGGCCGGTGACCAGCCGGTAATCGATCAGCTCGAACCGAACATGCTGGGCTACCCCGGCCTCCTCGGCACGGTGGCGGGCAACGGCAAGCTGCTGTTCCGACAGGGTTATTCCAAGAACATCGACCCCGGCCGACTGGTGCAAATAGAGCGCCGTCCCGCCCCAGCCGCAACCGATGTCCAGCACCTTCTGGCCGGCCTTCAGTTGAAGCTTGGCGGCGATATGCGCCTTCTTGTCCAGCTGCGCCTGCTCGAGGCTGTTTTGGGGGTCGGTAAAATAGGCGCAGCTGTACTGCATGTCCGAATCGAGGAAGCATTCGTACAAAGCGTTGCCGAGGTCGTAATGGTGGGCGACGTTGCGGCGCGAGCGCGTCGGAGTGTTGCGACTGACGAGCGACTTGAGCCGCTTGAGCCTGTTCTTTTTGAGCGCCTTGGGTTTTGCGCCGCCCTTTTCCCACGAGTTCGAGCCGGTGATCATCTCGAGCAGGTCGAGGATGGTGCCGTTCTCGATGAGCAGGCGGCCGTCCATATAGGCCTCGCCGAGTCCGAGGCGCGGGTTTTTGAAAATCTCCAGCGGCACAAGGCGGTCCGTCGTTCGGACGGTCAGCTCGCGGCCGCCGCCGGGCCCGAAGGTCCTGGGCGCCTTGCCCGGTGTGATCACCGTGATTCGTCCGCTGGTCAGCAGCTTGTCGATCAATCCGCCGATGAGCGACATCAAAACCCCCCTGCCCCTTTGACGATAGCCTTTAAGCAGAGTGCCACGCCAGCGCGCGGCCCGCAAACTCAGGCGGCGGCGACGCTCTCAGCGCCGTTCTCGTCCGCGCCCCGCGCGGACTGCGAGCGACGCTTGCGTTCGCTCGTCGTCTTGAGCTGGCCGCAGGCCGCATCGATGTCCCGGCCCCTGGGAGTTCGGACCGGCGCCGAGATTCCGCCCTCGAACACGATATTGCTGAACGCTTTGATCCGCTCCTCGCTCGAACATTCGTAGGGAGCGCCCGGCCAGGGATTGAACGGGATCAGATTGACCTTGGCGGGAAGCTTGTACTTGCGGATCAGCCGGACCAGCTCGCGGGCGTCCTCGTCGCTGTCGTTCTTGCCTGCAAGCATCACATATTCGAAGGTGATCCTGCGGGCGTTATTGGCTCCGGGATAGGCCGCGCAGGCCTCCAGCAGCTGCTCGATTCCGTATTTGCGGTTGAGCGGCACGATCTCGTCGCGAACCTCCTTGCGCACCGAGTGAAGCGAGACCGCGAGATTGACCCCGATCTCCGCTCCGGCGCGCTCCATCATCGGGACGACGCCGCTCGTCGACAAAGTGATCCGGCGCTTGGACAAGCCCAGGCCGTCGCCGTCCATGACGATCTTCAAGGCGTCGCGGACATTGTCGAAATTGTAGAGCGGCTCGCCCATTCCCATCATCACGATATTGGTCAGCATCCGGCCTTCCTGCCGGAAGCTTTCGGTCTGGTCGTCGCCGGGCCATTCGCCGAGCGAATCGCGGGCGAGCATCACCTGGCCGACGATTTCCGACGGCTCGAGGTTGCGCACCAGCCGCATCGTCCCGGTATGGCAGAACCGGCAGTTGAGCGTGCAGCCGACCTGGCTCGACACGCACAAGGTCCCGCGGCCCGCGTCCGGGATGAAGACCATCTCGAACTCATTGCCGTCGTGGGTACGCAACAGCCATTTGCGCGTGCCGTCGGCCGAAGCCTGGGCCTCGAGCACCTGGGGCCGCGAAATCGCGAAATGCTCGGCGAGCCAGGGCCGCTGGGTTTTGGCGATGTCGGTCATCGCGTCGAAATCTTTGGCCCCGCGATTGTAGATCCAGTGCCACAATTGCTTGGCCCTGAGCTTCGCCTGTTTCGGCTCAAGGCCTTGGCCTTCGAGCGCGGAGCGGAGCTGGTCCTTCGAAAGCCCGACCAGCTCGACCCGGCCGTCCTCGCGGCGTGACGGATCGCCGCCGCGCGGGACAGGCACGGGTTCAATCGCCCCGGCAATGGGCATCAAGGGGGTATCGGCGCTCATGGCAGGGGAGCGATGTAGTGGTCGCTAGCGCCTTTTACCAGCGCAGGCGGCAGCCGCCGAGTCGATCGCCGTTGCCGCCCCGGCCAGGGTATAGCGGTCAACGATCCGGCGGCCACGCAGGTCGCGCGAATCGACCCGCATCGCCTCGCCGTACCGAGCCGCCTCGAGCATCGCGCGCTGCTGGCCGGCGCTTGCGCTCCACGCCCATTCGCCCCGTCCGGCAAGCAGGAAGGGCTTGGATCCGATCTTCACCATCACGCTCGCGCCCGGCCGCGCCGCGCGGTTGAGCCGGACGTAGAACTGGCCCTGGCGGCTTCCCGTGGAATCGAAGGCGAAACCGGCGATCGGCAGGGTCCCCGGCCTTGCCCACAAAGCCTTGGTCCGGGCCTCGCACCCATCGCCAAAGTCGATCGCCGCCCAATTGCCCCCGGCAAACAGGGTCCGGGCAGCCAGAGCGGAGCCGGAAAAGGCAAAGGCAAGCAAGGCCGCGGCGGCGATCCCGGCCGCGCCGCGAGTGGCGGGCCCGGAACGGAGTGGTAACCATCCAAACTTGAGTGACTTATCTGGTTGTGCCATGCCCATCCCGCTCGGTGATATCTGGACGGGGGAGTCCATGCACCGGGTGTTTGCCCGACATAGTCTATCCCGCGCTCTCGGCGAATGACATTCGCCGAAATGCTGGCCCGTTTCGCTGCCGAGCTGGCATTGTTCAGCGCGGTCGGCTTCCTGTTGTTCGCAATCAACGACCTCCTCGTCGACGCGATCTATTTCGTCCGGCGCTTGTGGAGATCCGCGACAATCTACCGGCGCTTCCCGAGGACCTTCGGGCGAACCCTCGCGGACCGCGACGTCGAGCAAAGCTTGATGGCAATCTTCGTACCCGCCTGGGACGAATCGGCGGTCATCGCCTCGATGCTTCGGGCGACTCTGGAGCGCCTCGAATATTCCAATTACCGGATTTTCGTCGGCCATTACCGCAACGACCCGGCAACCGCGGACGCGATCGCCAGCGTCAAGGATGATCGGATCGAGCCGGTGTTGGTCCATTCCGACGGGCCGACGACCAAGGCGGATTGCCTCAACCACCTCTACGACGCCTTGCTCGCTTTCGAGCTTGGCGAGGATCGCCCCGCCGCCGCGGTCGTTCTCCACGATGCGGAGGATGTCGTTCACCCGCTAGAGCTCAGCGTTTTCAACGGCCTTATCGGCCGGGCCGGGCTGATCCAGCTCCCGGTCCAGCCTCTCCCCGATCCAGCCTCGCCCTGGATTGCCGGCCATTATTGCGATGAATTCGCCGAGGCGCACACCAAGGAGCTGGTGGTCCGCGAAGCGGTCGGGGCCGCGGTTCCGCTGGCCGGGGTCGGCTGCGCGATCGCCCGCGAGCCGCTCGCCCGCCTCGCCGCGATCCATCAGGGCTATCCCTTCGCCGGCGGCAGCCTGACCGAGGATTACGAGCTCGGCCTTCGGGTCGGCGAGCTCGGCTTGAAGACGATGTTCGTCCGCATGCCCGCGGTTCCGGGCAGCCCCGGCCTGGTCGCGACCCGGGGCCATTTCCCGACCAGCTTCGGCGAAGCGGTCCGGCAGAAGGCCCGCTGGCTCGGCGGGATCGCGCTGACCGGCTGGGACCGTTTGGGCTGGAAAGGCGGGCTCGGCGAACGGTGGATGCGAATGCGCGACCGGCGCGGGCCGATCGCCGCCCTCCTCCTGCTGTCCGGCTATTCCGCAGCCTTCCTGTGGAGCCAGATGTGGCTTGCCCAGGCGCTCGGGGCGCCGATCCAGGTCGGAATCGACCCCGCCCTTGCAACCCTGCTGTGGATCAACCTGTGGCTGCTCCTGTGGCGGATCTTCATGCGCGCCCTCTTCACCACCTCCACCTACGGCTGGAAGGAGGGGCTCGCCTCGGTCCCGCGCCTCGTCATCGGCAATCTCATCGCGATCGTCGCGGCCGTCCGGGCGGTCGTCGTCTACAGCAGCCGCCGGTCGCCTGCCTGGCACAAGACCCGCCACATTTTTCCCAGGGACCTTGATCCCAGGGATCTTGGTCAAAAAGACCCTGGGCCAAAGAGCCTCGATCCGCGGCCGATTGCGCGCGGAGCGGCCAGTTGAGCGCCCCGGTCCGCTTCCTGGTGGTGGCGATCGCCGGCTGGGCGGCGGTCCGCTTCGTCACCCTCGGCGACGTCAGCGGCTTCACGGTCAGCCATGCCAGGCAGCCGCCGCCCGCGCTTCCGCCGATCGCGGCAACCGAATTCCCGCCGCTGCCGCCCGTCGCTTTTGCCGAGCAGCCGCGACTTGTGCCCGGGCCGCTCGGCTATTGGCCGGCCGGCGCTGCAGCTCCGCAGCCCTATTATCTGCCTTATCCCCGGGCAGTCCCGGCATCCTTGCCCGCCAGGTCCATTCCGCCGCGGCCCGCTTGGCAGCTTCCACAAAACGGCCAATCCAGGCCCGACTTTTATGAGCCGATCACGCCGCTCGACGATTGGCAGGTGGCGAGCTTCGCGGGATTGCCTGGGAGAAGCAGTCCGGCCCCGACCTTCCCCGGCACGCCCGACACGGGGGCGCAGCCGCTCGACCGGCTCCAGCTGTCGAGCTGGGCATTCCTGCGCGGCAATCCGACCCCCGGGACCCTGGCGGCCGGCGGAACCCTTGGCGGGAGCCAGGCCGGCGCCCGGGTCACCTATGCGTTCAAGCCCTGGCTCGCAGCCTCGCTCCGGACATCCAGCCCGGTCGGCGGCTCCTATGGAGCGGAGGTTGCCGGCGGCGTGCGTATCATCCCGTTCCGGTCGATCCCGGTGGCGATCACCGCCGAGCGGCGCCAGTCGATCAGCCGCCACGGCGGCGGCCGTTCCGCTTTCGCTTTGTTCATCGAGGGCGGCCTGTATCGCCGGCCGATGCCGTGGAGCTTCTCGCTCGACGCTTACGCCCAGGCGGGCGTGGTCGGCTTCAGGAGCCGCGACCTGTTCTTCGACGGCGCTCTTGCCTTCACCCGCCCGGTCTACGGCCGGTTCTCGGCCGGCTTCGGGGTCTGGGGCGGGGCGCAGCCGGGCATCTATCGCCTCGATGCCGGACCGCGGGTCTCGATGAGGGTGCGCGACAATATTTCCGCCCACCTCGACTGGCGGCACAACCTCGCCGGCAATGCCGAGCCGGGATCGGGCCCGGCGCTCACCCTCGCAGCGGATTTCTAGCAGGCCCGTTGGACAGCAGCGCCTTTGCGGCTAGTCCTGAGGCAGGCGAATGGACATCTATCTCCCGATCGCAGGCCAGTCGGTCAACGCGCTGCTGATTATCGCGCTCGGCGGGCTCGCCGGCGTGCTTTCGGGAATGTTCGGAATTGGCGGCGGCTTCCTGACCACCCCGCTGCTGATGTTCTACGGAATTCCGCCGCCCGTCGCCGTGGCCTCGGCCGTCACCCAGATCACCGGGGCGAGCGTCGCGGGGGTGGCGGTTCACCTGCGCCGGGGCGGGGCGGATTTGCAGATGGCCGGCGTGATGGTGGTGGGCGGCATCAGCGGCTCGGTCCTTGGCGCCTTCATCTTCCGGATGCTCCAGGCGATGGGCCAGATCGATGTCGTCATCGGCTTCCTCTATGTCGTCCTGCTCGGCGGGATCGGCGCGTTGATGCTCTGGGACGCGCTGATCGCACTGGGCACTATCGCCCGCTCCGAAACCGCCGACCAGCCGCGCTATACCCAGTGGCTGTCCTCGCTTCCGATGCGCTGGAAATTCCCGGTGTCGGGCCTCTACGTCTCGCCGATCGCGCCGTTCGTCCTTGGCCTCGGGGCGGGCGTCCTGACCGTCCTGCTTGGAGTCGGCGGCGGCTTCATCCTCGTCCCGGCAATGATCTATCTGCTCGGAATGCCGGCCCGGGTGGTGGTCGGGACCTCGCTGGCGATGATGCTCGCGGTCAGCGCCGCGACGACATTCATCCACTCCGTCACCACCCACGCGGTCGATATCGTGCTTGCCGGGCTGCTTCTGATCGGCGGCGTTTTCGGAGCGCAATACGGGGCCGTCCTGGCAACCAAGATCAAGCCCGATTTGCTTCGCTTCGCGCTCGCGGTCATCATTCTCCTCGTCGCTTTTCGAATGGCGCTCGGCCTCGCCTGGCAGCCCGACGAGATCTACTCGATCGACTATCTATGAAGCGCCCGCTCGCAGCCGCCCTCGCAATCGCGTCGATCGTCCTTGGAGGCGCCGCCAAGCCGGTTCTGGTCCCGGACGTCTCGGCCCGAAGCATCGAGATCCGCTACACCTTCGCGGGAGCGCAGCTGCTTCTGTTCGGAGCGATCCTCTACCCGAGCGGGCGGATTCCCGACGACCCTCCCGATGTCGTGGTCGTCGTCAAAGGCCCCGCCGAACCGATCATCGTCCGCGAAAAGCAGAGGATTGCGGGGATCTGGATGAATGCGGAATCGACCCGGTTCCGCTCCGCTCCCTCCTTCTACGCAATGGCCTCCTCGCGCCCGATTTCCGAGCTGGTCGACGATAGAACGGCGGCAATCTACGAGCTCGGGCTCGAAAACATGCAGCTCTCGCCCGGATCGACCGCCTTGCCCGAGGAAGCGCGCCGGTTCGAAGCCGGCCTGGTCGATCTTCGCACCCGCCAGGGCCTCTATTCGGAAAAGCCCGCCGGGGTCGAGATTACCGGCGGCGTGCTCTACCGGGCGATGATCACCTTTCCGAGCCAGGTGCCGGTCGGCACCTACACGGCCGAGACCTTCCTGGTCGACGATGGGCGGGTGCTCGCCGCCGCCACTCGCGACATCGAGATCGGCAAAAGGGGGTTCGAGCGGTTCGTCGCGCTCGCCGCTCGGCGGCATTCAATGCTTTACGGCCTGTTCGCCGTACTCCTGTCGCTTGGCCTCGGCTGGTCGGCGGCGGCAATCTTCAGGCGGCGCTTTTAAGATATTCTAAGCAAAATCTTAACCCTGCCACGGTAGCGACAGTCCCAGCCGAATCTCGCGGGAAAGCACCGGAAATATGGACGAACAACCCGATCTGCGTCAGTTCATCGACGAAGTCAGCAGCTTCGACAACGAAGCCGCTCCGGCGCCCAAGAAGGGGGCCGCGCCGGCGCTCGATCCGATCGGCAGGATCGTCGAGATCGCCGGCTCGGGATCGTTGATCCGGATGAATGCCGAGTTGCTGACCGCCCAGCAGTCCAACCCGGATCCCGCCGTGGCGATGTCCGGCCAGGTCGGAAGCCAGGTCAAAATGGTGGTCGGCAATGCGTGGCTGATCGCCAATGTCCGCACGATGGCCGCCGCCGACAACGGCGAAATCCTCGCCGAGATCGATTTCCTGGGTGAAGGCACCCGCCAGATTTCGGGCCAGATGAGCGGCTTCCAGCGCGGGGTCACGCGCTACCCGATCCCGGCCTGCCCGGTGCTTCCGGTCACGACCGAAGACCTGCGCGCCGTCTTTGCTGCCGACGACAGCGCCCATATCGAGATTGGCACCGTCTATCCGACCGACGACATTCGCGGCGCGCTCTACGTCGACCCGATGCTCTCGAAGCATTTCGCGGTGCTGGGCTCGACCGGCACCGGCAAATCGACGGCGGTGTCGCTAATCCTCCACCGAATCTCCGAACTGTCGCCCGAAGGTCACATCGTGATGATCGACCCGCACGGCGAATATTCGGCGGCGTTCAAAGGCTGCGGCGAACTGTTCAACGTCGACAATTTGCAGCTGCCCTACTGGCTGATGAACTTCGAGGAGCATTGCGAAGTGCTCCTGACCACCCACGGGGCCGAGCGGCAGCGCGATGCCGACATCCTCGCCAAGTGCATTCTCGCCGCCCGAACCAAGGGCAAGGACCTCAGCCAGTACGGCAAGGTCACCGTCGATTCGCCGATCCCCTATCTGCTGACCGACCTGACGACGATCATCGTCAACGAGATGGGCAAGCTCGACCGGGCCGGCGACACCGCTCCGTTCCAGCGGCTCAAGACCAAGCTCGACGAGCTCAAGGCCGACCCGCGCTACACCTTCATGTTCTCCGGAATGCTGGTGTCGGATTCGATGCCCGCCTTCCTCGCGCGCCTGTTTCGCTTGCCCGCCAACGGCCGGCCGATCTCGATCGTCGACGTTTCGGGAGTCCCGTCCGAAATCACCTCGGTCGTCGTCTCGGTGCTTGCCCGGATGGTGTTCGACTATGCGATCTGGTCGCGGACCGAAGCGCAGCGCCCGCTGCTCCTCGTCTGCGAGGAGGCGCACCGCTACGTCCCCAAGAGCGAAAGCGGCGACGGCCAGGCGGTTCGCAAGATTCTCGAGCGGATTGCCAAGGAAGGCCGCAAATACGGCGTTAGCCTGGGCCTGATCACGCAGCGCCCGTCGGACCTTGCCGAGGGCGTTTTGTCGCAGTGCGGAACGATTGTCGCGATGCGTTTGAACAACGAACGCGACCAGGCCTGCGTTCGCGCCGCGATGCCCGAGGGCGCCCGCGGCTTCCTCGACGTCATCCCGGCCTTGCGCAACCGCGAGTGCATCGTGTGCGGCGAAGGCGTGTCGATTCCGATCCGGGTGCGCTTCGACGACCTCGAGCCCGAGAAGCTGCCGGCCTCCTCCGACCCGAGCTTCGCGGCCATGTGGCGCGAAACCGGCGGCGAGGAAGGCATCATCCAGCGCAC
>DATKAY010000057.1:0-9269 GCA_035514495.1 Sphingomicrobium sp.
ATATCAAACATGTGTTTTCCTTATGCCCGCGGCCGGATGCCGGCGGGGTCATCATTTGGACGAACTTTCCGGTCCGTCAGCGGTCGGGGCGTTCGGTAATGCCCCTGATGGATTCCCCGCGAAAGTCTCGCTTTCGCCGGGTCCCTGAACGCCCCGCCGGATTGCGGGGACATGTCCATAAACGAAGCGGCCCCGAATGGGGGCCGCCAAAACTTACTTCCTCAGGCCAAGCTTGGCGATGAGATCGATGTAGCGCTGCTCGTCCTTGCCTCGAAGATAATCGAGCAGCGAACGGCGCTGGTTGACCAGCATCAACAATCCGCGCCGCGAATGATTGTCCTTCGCGTGGGTCTTGAAATGCTCGGTCAGGTTCTGGATTCTTTCGGTCAGGATGGCGACCTGGACTTCGGGCGAGCCGGTGTCTTCGCCGCCGCGGCCATGTTCCTTGATGAGCGCCTGTTTGCGCTCGGTTGTAATCGACATCGTCAAAACTCCTGTCATTTCAAAGATTGAACCCCCGGACGACCTTCAGGCCGTCGGCCGTGGCTTCGACCAGCGCGACCGGGACCGAGCCCGAAATCGCAAGCTGAAGCCCCGGCTGTTCGGGGAAACCGGCAAGGCGCTGTCCATGTCGGAGCAGCTCTGCCTGACGGCAAGTGACGGGGAGGGCCGGGATGTCGTCCAGCGAAGCTTCCAGGGGAAGCACAACCCTCGTCAGGTCGCGCGCCGTAGCGGCTTTCGCCAGAAAGTCCAGCGAAATAGCCGAATCCAGGCTGAACGGGCCGGCGCGCGTCCGTCTCAACATGGTGACCTGGCCGACCGTGTTCAATGCGCGGGCGAGGTCGCGGGCGAGGCTTCGAATGTAGGTGCCTTTCGACACGGTGGCGGACAGGGTGACTTCATCCTCGCTCCTTTCGACCAGGCGAAGCTCGTGAACCGTGATCCGCCTCGGCTCCAGCTTCACCTCCTCGCCGGCGCGAGCCCGCGCATAGGCCGGCTTTCCGGCGATCTTGAGCGCCGAATAGGCAGGCGGGACCTGCTCGATCTCCCCGGTGAAGCGCTCGAGCGCCGAGCTCAGCTGCTCCCCGGTCGGGCGAATTTTGCTCGTCGCCACGACCTGGCCTTCCAGATCGAGCGTGTCCGTCTCCTCGCCGAACCGGATGGTGAAGTCATAGGCCTTGGTCGCCTTGAGCATTCGCCCGGCGAGCTTGGTCGCCTCGCCAAGCGCGATCGGAAGAACGCCGCTGGCCAGCGGGTCGAGCGTTCCGCCATGGCCGACCCTGGTCTTGGGTTCCCCGGCCTCGCGAAGCGCGCGCTTGACGGCCGAGACGGCCTGGGTCGAGCCCAGGCCGACCGGCTTGTCGAGGACGATCCAGCCGTGGAGCATCAACCGGCCGCCCCGCGGGCGCGTCCGGGACCGATCCGGCGCCGGTCGGTCTTGCGCGGTTGAAACTTCCACATCTATGGGTGTTTATGCGCCTCGGCGCGCAAGGTCACCACGGCAGGAGGCGAGCGGGAATGGCAACCGCACCGGCACAGAAGGGCTTTCTCGGCTGGGTCGAACGGACCGGCAACAAGCTTCCGGACCCGGTTTTCATCTTCCTGTGGCTGATCGGTGCGCTGATCGTCATCTCGGTTTTCGCGTCGCTGCTGGGCTGGTCCGCTTTCCACCCGGCCGAGATCGACGAGGAGACGGGCGCGCCGGTCGTCATCTCCGCAGTCAGCCTGCTGGCCCCGGAGAATATCGCCCGGCTGTGGGTCGAGATGCCCGCGACCTTCACCCATTTCCATCCGCTCGGCTACGTGCTGGTGGTGATGCTCGGGGCCGGCGTCGCCGAGCGGGCAGGGCTGTTCGGGACGGCGATGCGGGCCGGGGTGCGCCGCGCTCCGACCGCCTTGCTGACTCCGGTCGTCGCTTTGGTGGCGATGATGGGCAATCTTGCCGCCGACGCCGCCTATGTCGTCCTGATCCCGCTTGCCGGGGTGATCTTTGCAGCCGCGGGCCGCCATCCCGTGGCGGGCATCGCCGCCGCCTTCGCCGGCGTGTCGGGCGGCTTTTCCGCCAACCTCCTCCCGGGACAGCTGGACGCCTTGCTGTTCGGCATTACCCAGGCGGCGGTCGAGGCGGTGTTCGGCGAGTGGCAGGCCAATATCGCCGGCAACTGGTTCTTCATCGCCGCGATGACGTTTCTGTTCCTTCCGGTCATCTGGTTCGTCACCGACCGGATGATCGAGCCGAGGCTGGGGCGCTACGTGCCGCCGACGCAGGCCGAAGCGATTGCAGCGGGCCATCCCGGAGAAGTGGTTGCCGACGAGGCCGCCGACACGCCGCTCACCTCAAAGGAGCGCAAGGGTCTCTCCCGGGCCGGCCTTGCCGCCTTGTTCGTGATCGCCTTGTGGGCGTTCTTCGCCCTTGGGCCTGGAACCCCGCTGATCGACGAGACCGCGGCGCCGGAGGCCAGGATGACGCCTTTCTACCAGTCGCTGGTCGCCGGCTTCTTCCTGCTCTTCCTGCTGAGCGGCTGGGCTTATGGAAAGGCGACGGGGACGATCGGCGACCACCGCGATCTCGTCAAGATGATGACCGGGGCGATGAGCGACCTTGCCTATTATCTCGTCCTTGCCTTCACCGCCGCCCATTTCGTCGCGATGTTCGGCTGGTCGAACCTCGGCCTGATCCTCGCGGTCCACGGGGCGGATACGCTTCGGGCGATGGCGCTTCCGGCGCCGCTGCTGCTGGCGATGATCGTGCTGTTCAGCGGCTTTTTGAACCTGCTCGTCGGGTCGGCGAGCGCCAAATGGGCGCTTCTGGCGCCGGTCCTCGTCCCGATGCTGATCCTGCTTGGAATCAGCCCCGAGATGACCACCGCCGCCTATCGCGTCGGCGACAGCGCAACCAACATCATCACTCCGCTCATGGTCTATTTCCCGCTGATCCTGATTTTCTGCCAGCGCTGGCAGAAGGATTTCGGGATCGGCAGCCTGGCGGCGATCATGCTTCCCTATTCGATCGGCTTGCTGGTCGCCGGCCTGGTGCTGGTCATGGCCTGGGTGGCGCTGGATATTCCGCTCGGGCCCGGCGCCTCCGTGTATACCGACCCGGCGGCGTTCATCGCGTCCGCCGCGCCGCCGCCGGCTCCCTAGGCCGGCCACTCCTCCTTGAGGAGCGCGAACAGGACGGTGTCGCGGACATGGCCCGTCCAGGTGATCCGGTCGGCGCGAAGCACGCCCTCGCGAACCGCGCCCAGCTTCTTCATCGCCGCCTGGCTGCGCGCGTTGCGGCGATCGACTCGAAACTCGACCCGGCGGAAGCCGCGGTCGAAAGCGCGGGCGAGCATCATGTCCTTCACTCGCCGGTTGAACCCGGAACCGCGGAATTTCGGCCGGTAATAGGTGTTGCCGATCTCGACGACTCCCCGCGCCTCGTCGGGGTTGATGAAGCAGCTCATTCCGGCAAGCTCGTCGCCGTCGAACAAAACGAAGCGGCACCAGGGGAGCGAAGCTATTCTCTCGAAGCTGGAATCGAATCCCTCGGGGCCGAAGTCGAGCGCGTAAAGCTGCCAGATGTCGGGATCTTCCGCGCAGGCGGAACGCAACATCCCGCGATGCGCCTCGGTCATCGGCTCGGCCGAGCATCGATCGCCCGTCATGGGCGACCCGAGCGCCGTCATTTCTTTTCGGAATCCGGGGCCTTTTCGAGGTCCCGGGCTTGCTCGATCTCGCGGGCCTTAAGGTCGCGGGCGATAGGCTCCGAGCGAAGGAGCCGGTCGACGTGCATGCCTTCCTCGAAGCTCTGGTCGGGCAGGAATTTGAGCTTGGCGGCATATTTCAGGCGCACCCGGCTTGCCACCTCGCGCTGCAGGAAAGCGGTGTTCTGCCGAAGCGCCTTGAGCACCTTTTCCTCGTCCTGGCCGAGAAGCGGCTTCACGAACACGGTCGCATGGCGAAGATCGGGCGACATGCGCACCTCGGTCACGCTGACCACATGCGATTGCAGCACCTTGTCATGGACGTCACCGCGCTGGAGCAGCTCGCTCAGCACGTGCCGCATCTGCTCGCCGACCCGGAGCAGACGCACCGACCGGCCCTCGGACGTTTCCTGCCGGCGCATCACAGAGTCCGTTCACGCTCCTCGATCTCGAAGACCTCGAGATGGTCGCCCGGCTGGACGTCGTTGGTGTCGGCAAGCACCACTCCGCACTCGAGCCCGGCGCGGACTTCGGCGATATCGTCCTTGAAGCGTCGAAGCGAGGCGATGAGTGTTTTCGACACGATGACATCCTCGCGCATCAGGCGCGTGTGCAGGCCCTTGCGGATGACCCCGTCGGTGACCAGCAGGCCGGCCGCCTTGTCCTTCTTGCCGGCCGGGAAGACCTCGCGGACCTCGGCCCGGCCGACGATCGTCTCGACGATTTCCGGACCGAGCTCGCCGGCCATCGCGCCCTTCGCCCAGTCGGTCAAATGGTAGATAACGTCGTAATAGCGAAGCTCGACGCCGCTGCGCTCGGCGATCTCGCGAGCCTTGGCGTTCGGCCGCACGTTGAACCCGATGATCGGCGCTTCGCTGGCGCTCGCCAGGGTCACGTCGCTCTCGGTGATTCCGCCGACTCCCGAGTGAAGGACCCGAACCCGGATCTCGTCGGTCGAAAGCCGGCCCAGGGCATGGACGATCGCCTCGACCGAGCCGTGGACGTCCGCCTTGACGACCAGCGGGAATTCCATGGTCGTCGAGGCATGGGTGGCGAACATGTTCTCGAGCGTCACCGGAGCGGCGGTCGTGCGCTTCTTGTCGAGGACTCCCTGGCGGTATTCCGCGACTTCGCGGGCGCGCGCCTCGTTCTCGACGACCGTGAACGGATCGCCGGCCGACGGCACCGCCGAAAGGCCGAGGACCTCGACTGGAACCGAAGGCCCGGCTTCCTTCACCTGGCGGCCCTTGTCGTCGATCATCGCCCGGACCTTGCCGCTCGACGCACCGGCGACGAACACTTCGCCGACGCGCAGCGTGCCGCGCTGCACCAGCACGGTGGCGAGCGGACCGCGGCCCTTGTCGAGCTTGGCTTCGACGACCGTGCCTTCGGCGGCGCGGTCGGGATTGGCCTTGAGCTCGAGAATCTCGGACTGGAGCTGGATCGCCTCGAGAAGCTTGTCGAGGTTGGTCTTCTTGAGCGCGGAGACTTCCACGTCCTGGACCTCGCCGCCCATGCCCTCGACGATGATCTCGTGCTGGAGGAGCTCCTCGCGGACCTTCTGCGGCTTGGCCTCCGGCTTGTCGATCTTGTTGATCGCCACGATCATCGGGACGTTGGCGGCCTTGGTGTGGTTGATCGCCTCGATCGTCTGCGGCTTTAAACCGTCGTCGGCGGCAACCACCAGGATGACGATGTCGGTGACGTTGGCGCCGCGGGCGCGCATCTCGGTGAACGCCTCGTGGCCCGGGGTGTCGAGGAAGCTGATTTTCGACTTGTCGGGCAGGGTCACCTGGTGCGCACCGATGTGCTGGGTGATTCCGCCCGCCTCGCCGGAAACGACGTCGGCGCCGCGGATCGCGTCGAGAAGCGACGTCTTTCCGTGGTCGACATGGCCCATGATGGTGACCACCGGCGGCCGCGGCTCGAGAGTCTCGGGCGCATCTTCCTCGCCGCCGATGCCGATCTCGACATCGGCTTCGCTGACTCGTTTGACGTTATGCCCGAACTCGTTGACCAGAAGCTCGGCCGTGTCCTGGTCGATCGTCTGGGTGAGCGTGACCGGCGAGCCCATCTTGAAGAGGGCCTTGACCAAATCGGCGCCGCGCTCGGCCATTCGGTTGGCGAGCTCCTGGACCGTGATGGCCTCCGGGACGACGACGTCGCGGACCTTTTTCGGCGCCGGGCCGGACTGCTGGTGAGCGCGCTTTTCCTTCTCGCGGGCCCTGCGAAGCGCGGCCAATGAGCGGGCGCGATTATCGTCCTCGCCGGCAAGCGCGCGGGTGACGGTCAGCTTTCCGCGGTGGCGCTGCTCGTCGCGGCCGCGTGACGGGCGAGGCGGTTCAGCGCGCTTGGCTGCGGGCGCATGGCCGCGCCGCGAACGATCCGACTTTTCTTCCTCGGGCTCCATGACCGGAGGAATGGGTTCGGGCAGCGGAACGACCTCGGTGTCGGCGCGCGCAATATCTTCGGCGGCTTGGCGAGCTTCCTCGGCGGCCACGCCTTCGGCCTTTCGGTTTTCCTCGGCCCGGCGACGCTCGTCCTCGCTCTGCTCGTCGCGCGCGCTATCGTCGCGGAGGCGTGCTTCCTGGGTGAGCCGAAGCCGGTCTTCCTCGGCTTCGCGGAGCAGGCGCTCCTGCGTTTCCTTGCGCTTGGTTATGTCGTCACTCGGCGACGCCTTGGGCGCGCGCGGCGCGGCCGGCTGCTTGGGCGCCGGCTTGGGCTTGGGCGCTTCGGCCTCGGGCGTCTTGGGCGCTTCGGTCGTCTCGCCCGGCTTGCCGAGGATTCGACGCTTCTTCACCTCGACCACGACCGTGTTCGAGCGGCCGTGGCTGAAGCTCTGCTTCACCTTGCCGGTTTCGACCGTGCGCTTGATCCCCAACGGCGGCCGGGCGCCAAGCTTCGGTTTATCGGTCTGGTCGCTCATTCTATTCCTTCAACTTCTTCAGCCGAGCCGGTTCGCAAGGCGGGAGCGCCGCCTTCAAGGCCGGCTTGGGGTGCGATGAAATCGCGCCACCGCGACAGCGCGTGCCTTACACGCGCCGCGGCAGCGGGTTCGATCAGGGCGACATGTACCACATTTTCGCGCCCCAACGCCAATGACAAGATAGTGCGCCCCTCCGGGAAGATCACCCCCCGGGGCTCGCCTCCGCCGACCCGCCAGGCCTGGTCTAGCTTCCCTTGCCCGTCCTCCCCGGCATCGGCGGCGTGAATCAGCAAGTGCACCTTGCCGGCCCTCGCCGCGGCGGCGACCCGGTCGGAGCCGTTGATGAGGTTGCCGGCCCGCGCCTCCATCCCGAGACGGTCCAGCGCTGCCTGTCGCAGGGCCAAAACGACGCGGTCGGCGAGGTCGGCGGGCAACGTGACGTCGCCGGTCTTGAAGGCGCGCTGGAGAGCGCCCTTGAGCTTTCCCGACGAGGCTGCCTGATCAAGCTCGTCGCGGCCGACCGAAATCCAGGCGCCGCGGCCGGGGGCGCGGGCGCGCACGTCCGGGGCGACCGTCCCGTCGGGACCGAGCGCCAGCCGGATCAGATCGTCGCGATTGCCCTTGCGCCTGGTGAGAACGCACGAGCGTTCGGGGCTGGGCTCCACGCGTTTTCCGGTATCATTTGCCAGAGTCCGCAACCGCGTCCTCCTGCTTCTTGTCGCCCTTGTTGTCCTTGGCGCCCTTGTCCTCGTCCTCGTCCTCGAACCAATGGGCCCGGGCGGCCATGATGATCTCGTTGCCCTGCTCTTCGGTCAGGCCGTATTCGGCCAGGATTCCGCCCCTGTCCTCGGCTCGCACCGGGGCATCCGACCGGCGGCGCGGCTCGACCCGGCGCTTCTGCACCAGCTCGTCGGTGGCGAGATCGGCCAAATCGTCGAGAGTCTTGATGCCTGCCTTGCCCAAAGTGACCAGCATCTGCTCGGTCAAATGCGGCATTTCGGCAAGGGCATCCTCGACCCCAAGGCCCCGGCGAGTCTCGCGCGACGCGGCCTCGCGGCGCTCGAGCGCTTCGCCGGCGCGGCTCTGGAGCTCGGAGGCGATCTCATCGTCGAGCCCCTCGATCGAGCTGATTTCCTCCTGCTGGACGTAGGCGACTTCCTCGAGGCTGGTGAAGCCCTCGGCGACCAGCAGCTGGGCAAGCGTCTCGTCGACGTCGAGCTCGGTCTGGAACATCTCGGAACGCTCGACGAACTCGCGCTGGCGCTTCTCGCTGGCGTCCGCCTCGGTGAGGATGTCGATCTGCGACCCGGTGAGCTGGCTCGCCAGGCGCACGTTCTGGCCGCGGCGGCCGATCGCGAGGCTCAGCTGGTCGTCGGGGACGACGACCTCGATCCGGCCTTCCTCCTCGTCGATGACGACCCGGCTGACGGTCGCCGGCTGGAGCCCGTTGACGACGAAGGTCGCAAGATCCTCCGACCAGGGGATGATGTCGATCTTCTCGCCCTGAAGCTCCTGGACGACCGCCTGGACGCGGCTGCCCTTCATTCCGACGCAGGCGCCGACCGGGTCGATCGAGCTGTCGTGGCTGATCACTCCGATCTTGGCCCGGCTGCCCGGATCGCGGGCGGCCGCCTTGATCTCGATGATGCCGTCGTAGATTTCCGGCACTTCCTGGGCGAACAGCTTCTTCATGAAGTCCGGGTGAGCGCGGCTGAGGAAAATCTGCGGGCCGCGCGCTTCGCGGCTGACCCGAAGGATGAGCGCCCGGATCCGGTCGCCGACCCGGACCATCTCGCGCGGAATCTGCTGGTCGCGGCGGATGACGCCCTCGGCCCGGCCGAGATCGACGACGACATGGCCGAACTCGACCCGCTTGACGACGCCGGTGATGATCTCGCCGCCGCGGTCCTTGAATTCCTCGTACTGGCGCTCGCGCTCGGCGTCCCGGACCTTCTGGAAGATGACCTGCTTGGCGGCCTGTGCGGCGATCCGGCCGAACTCGATCGGCGGAAGCGGGTCGACGATGAAATCGCCGAGCTTGGCGTCTTTCTGAAGCTTCTGGGCGCCCTTGACGTCGACCTGCTTGAAATGGTCCTCGGGCTCCTCGACGACCTCGAGAACCCGCCACAGGCGAAGCTCGCCGCTGGTCTGGTCGAGCTTTGCCCGGATGTCGTTCTCGGCGCCGTAGCGGGCCCGGGCGGCGCGCTGGATTGCGTCTTCCATCGCCTCGATGACGATCGCCTTGTCGATCAGCTTTTCGCGAGCGACGGCGTCGGCGATGGCGAGCAGCTCGGCCTTGTTGGCGGTTGGTGCCGCGGGTGGTGCGGTGGCCATGTGTTTTAGTCCTCTACGGTCTGAATATCCGCACCTTCGGTGCTGAGCGGGTGGGTGGCTTTGATGAGCTTGTCGGTGAGCAACAGCTTTGCCGACGCGATGGAAGCGAAGGGGATCGAATAGTCCTTGCCGTCCTTCCCCTTGAGCTGGACGATTTCGCCTTGCCCGGTTGCAATGACAATGCCGGAAAATTGCTTGCGGCCCGGCGGTCCCTGGCCCTCGACGAGCGTGATCCGCGCCTCATGGCCGGCCCAGTCGTCGAAATCCTTCAGGCGGGTCAGCGGCCGGTCGATTCCGGGCGAGCTGACCTCGAGCCGGTA
>DATKAY010000058.1:0-8713 GCA_035514495.1 Sphingomicrobium sp.
GCGGGCGAATGGTCGACCGGCCGCATCTCGAACAGGCGCGACTCATTCTCGAGAGAGGCCAATCAACCAAAGGATAGTCATGGCAACGCAAGCAAAGGCCTGGGGCACCAAAGGCCCCCACGAGCGGCTCGAACCGATGGCCATCGAGCGCCGCGACCTTCGGCCCGAGGATGTTTCAATCAAGATCAGCCATTGCGGGATCTGCCATTCCGACGTCCACTTCGCAAACGACGACTGGGGGATGAGCCTTTACCCGATGGTCCCGGGCCATGAGATCGTCGGCACCGTCAACGCAGTCGGATCGGCGGTCGGCAAGTACATGGCCGGTGATCGGGTCGCGGTCGGCTGCCTGGTCGACAGCTGCCGAACCTGCGAGCAATGCCAATCCGGCGAGGAGCAATTCTGCAACCAGATGCCGACCTTCACCTACAGCGGCAAGGACCGGCAATCGGGCGAGATTACCAAGGGCGGCTATTCCAGCCAGATCGTCGTTCGCGAGGAATTCGTCTGCCGCTGGCCCGACAATCTCGACATGGGCCGAGGAGCTCCGTTGCTCTGTGCCGGGATTACCACCTATTCCCCGCTCCGACGCTTCGGCGCGGGGCCGGGCAAGAAGGTCGGAGTCGCCGGGCTGGGCGGGCTGGGCCATCTCGCCGTCAAGTTCGCCGCGGCGATGGGCGCCCAGGTGACAATGATCACCACCTCCCCGGAAAAAGGAGAGGATGCGCGTGGCCTCGGAGCCGATGACGTGCTGCTCTCCAACGACCTGGAGGTGATGGCCTCGGCTGCCAACCGCTTCGACCTGATCGTCAACACCATCCCGGTCACTCACAATGTCGGGCCCTATCTCGACCTGCTGAAGGCGAACGGGGTGATGGTGATCGTCGGCGCCATCGACGAGCTTCCCGGACTTCACGGCGGAGCGCTGGTGATGCGCAACCGGGTGGTCGCCGGATCGTTGATCGGCGGCTTGCCGGAGACTCAGGAAATGCTGGATTTCTGCGCCGAGCATCGGATCCAGCCGGAAACCGAGTTCATCCGGATCGACGAGGTCAACCACGCCTGGGACCGGATGCTCAAGGGCGATGTCCGCTACCGGTTCGTGATCGACATGGACAGTTTGAACGAGGCGCAATGACCGAAACTGTACACCCTGTTCCCGACGGATTCGACGGCAGGATAAAGCCCGACGAGCTAAAAGCGATGCGCGAGCGGGCGGAGCGCGACCCCGACTCGTTCTGGCTGGAGCAGGCCAAGCGGCTCGACTGGTTCGACAAGCCCGCCCGGGCCGGCGAATGGTCGTTCGACGAGGAGGATTTCCACATCCGCTGGTATGCGGACGGAACGCTCAACCTGTCGGTCAACTGCCTCGATCGCCACCTTGCCGAAAAGGCCGACCGGACCGCTTTGATCTTCGAGGCCGACGAGCCGGGGCAGGGCCGCCGGATCACCTATCGCGAACTCCACGAAGAGACCTGCCGCCTCGCCAACCTGCTGAAGTCCCGCGGGGTCGAGCGCGGCGACCGGGTGATGATCTACATGCCGATGATTCCAGAAGCGGCGGCGGCGATGCTCGCCTGCGCCCGGATCGGCGCCGTTCATTCGGTCGTCTTCGGCGGCTTTTCGCCGGACAGCCTGGCCGGTCGGATCGAGGATTGCGACGCGGCTTGCGTGATCACCGCCGACGAAGGTGTTCGCGGCGGCAAGACGATCCCGCTGAAGGCCAATGTCGACGAGGCGCTCGCCAAGCGCGACGTCGCGACCGTTATCGTCGTCGCCCGGACCGGCGCAAAGGTGCCGATGAAGGACGGGCGCGACATCTCCTATTCCGATCTCCGCGACGGGCTTTCGATCCAGTGCGAGCCCGAGGCGATGAATGCCGAGGACCCGTTATTCATCCTCTACACCTCTGGATCGACCGGAAAGCCCAAGGGCGTGGTCCACACCACCGGCGGCTATGGCGTGTGGGCGGCGACCACCTTCGACTGGGTGTTCGACTATCGGCCCGACGACATCTTCTGGTGCACCGCAGACATCGGCTGGATCACCGGCCACAGCTATGTCGTTTATGGCCCGCTGGCCTGCGGAGCGACCAGCGTGATGTTCGACGGAGTCCCGAATTATCCCGACTTCGGCCGGTTCTGGGAGACGGTCGACCGGCTCAAGGTCACCATCTTCTACACCGCCCCGACGGCGATCCGCGCCTTGATGCGCGAGGGCGACGAGCCGGTAAAGCGCTTTCACCGAAGGTCGCTGAGGCTGCTCGGAACCGTCGGCGAGCCGATCAATCCCGAGGCCTGGGAATGGTATTTCAGGGTGGTCGGCGACGAGCGCTGCCCGGTCGTGGACACCTGGTGGCAGACCGAGACCGGCGGGATCCTGATCTCACCGATCCCCGGCGCCACCCCGATGAAGCCGGGCTCGGCCAGCCGGCCGCTTCCGGGCATTAAGCCGGTGCTGGTCGATTCCCGCCAGAACCTGCTCGGCCCCGAGGCAAGCGGCAATCTGTGCATAGCCTCGTCCTGGCCCGGGCAAATGCGCACCGTCTGGAACGACCACGATCGCTTCTTCAAAACCTATTTCACCACCTTTCCCGGCCTCTACTTCACCGGCGACGGCTGCCGCCGCGACCGCGACGGCTATTACTGGATTACCGGCCGCGTCGACGACGTGATCAACGTCTCCGGGCACCGTATCGGAACCGCCGAGGTCGAAAGCGCGCTCGTCGCTCACCGGCAAGTCGCCGAGGCCGCGGTCGTCGGGATGCCCCACGACATCAAGGGGCAGGCGATCTGCGCCTTCGTCACGCTCAATGCCGGCGAGGAGGGCGATGAGGATATCCGCCAGGAACTCGTCCGGGCGGTGCGCAAGGAAATCGGCGCAATGGCCGCCCCGGAGAAAATCCAGTTCACCCCTGCGCTTCCCAAGACCCGTTCGGGCAAGATCATGCGTCGGATTTTGCGCAAGATTGCGCAGGGCGAGACGTCGGGCTTTGGCGATACGTCGACGCTTGCCGATCCGTCGGTGGTCGAGGCGCTGCTCGCCGGGCGGGACTAAACAAAAGAAAAAGGGCGGCAGAGCCGCCCTTCCTCTTCTTGTGGTCAAGCCTGATTAGTAGCTGCGGCCGTAGTGACCATAGACCTTCTCGCCAAAGTCGCGATTGAACTCAGGCTCCTTGCCCGGCTCGAACGATGGTCCGCTCTTGAGCTTCTCCTTGTCGATATCGACGACGAAGCCGCTCTTTTCGGTGTCATAGTTGAGGGTGTCCCAAGGCAGCGGATGATAACGCTCGCCCATTCCGAACAGCCCGCCGAAGCTCAGGACTGCATATTCGACGCGTCCGTTGCGCTTGCCGACCATGACGTTCTTGATCGTTCCCAGCTTCTCGCCGGATTGGTCAAAGACCGTCGTGCCTGCGACCTTGTCGGAGGCGATCAAATTGTTGGTTTCGTCATGCGGGAGCTCGCCCTGACGGTTGCGATTCATTGTCTCGGATTGAAAAGCCATTGAAATATCTCCTGGCTGAAATGATTGGAATGTCAGGCTTGCCATGATTTGGCAGCCTCACCCCATCAACGGCCCGGCGGCGGTGAAAGTTGCGTCATTTCCAGCCGTTAGCGTTACGCTGTGACTTATCGAGGTTAAGGCGAAGGAGCGACCGCCCCAAGCGCCTCCGCGCAGCTCAGCCGAAGGCCCGCCAGCCTGTCGCAAGCCCCCTCGCAATCGGCCGCCAGCAGGTCGGCGACCGCCCCGACGGTCTGGGTACAGATGTCCAGGCTCTGGAGTTCGGAGCCGCAGGCCGCGAGCGTCGCTTCATCGCTCGACAGGCTGTCGGCGATTTTTTCGAGAAGCGCGCACACCCGTCGAAGCTCGTCGGCCGGCTGCACCGGCTCCAGCTCCGCGCTTTGCGCCGGCTCGATCGGAACCGCGCCTGCCTTCACCAGCCTGACGACTTCGTCCACGCGCTGCTGCTCGCCATTGCCTGGAGGAGCCAGCCAGTCGTTCACGCAGACCAGGGCCGCGAACCGCAGACCGCAGCGGCGATCGGCCGACCAGGCGACACGCGCAGGCACGCACAGGCCGCCGCGGACGAGGCGGACGGCGGCGCCTTCCTCGGGAACGGCACCGCCTTCCACGAGAGCGCCCGATGCCGACATGTTCCTGATCTTCACCGGCGCGGAAAAGCTTTCGCCCTGAAGCGACGCTCCGAGAAACAGGTTCGTTCGCGGGCTGATTCGGGAATCGGCTGCGCGTTTCGCCATCCGGGCCAGTGAGACTGGAGCAGTCATCATCCCATCGCTCGCCAAGAGCCGGCACCCGTCGACGAAGCGGTCGGACAGCTTTCGCGGATCCATATCTGTGCCACTCGTTCCTCCACTTCGGATTGCGGCCGTCCTGCACCGGCGAGCCTTGATAGCGAGCGAAGACTTCCTCCAGACTGGACCAAATTGCCGAAGCCGCGCGCGGGTACGCCAGGTTCCAGAAATCGCCTGGAAAGCGTCAGTAGTTGCGCGCGCCGGTGCTGCCGCTATCCCTTCGATGACCGTCAGGGAGAGACGAGGATGGCAAGCGCAGCCGAGCCGCACCGCAAGCCCTGGTCGATGAAGCGGGTCATCATCGCCTCGTCGACCGGCACCGCGTTCGAATGGTACGATTTCTTCATCTTCGGGGTGCTGGTCACGACCATCCAGCAAGTCTTCTTCGCGGGGCTCAACCCGACGGCGGGGCTGATCGCCGCGCTCGCCCTGTTCGCGGCTGGCTTCGTGTTCCGTCCGGTTGGGGCGCTGATCTTCGGTGCGATCGGGGACCGGCTCGGCCGCAAGGGCGCCTTCATCGCCACCGTCTCGCTGATGGGCGGGGCGACTTTCGCGATCGGGCTGCTGCCGACTTACGAGACCGCCGGAATCCTGTCTCCGATCCTGCTGATCGTCCTTCGAATCCTCCAGGGGCTGGCGCTCGGCGGCGAATATGGCGGCGCGGCGATCTACGTCGCCGAACATTCGCCGCCGGACAGGCGCGGCGCCTTTACCGGCTGGATCCAGGCCTCCGCCTCGTTCGGACTGCTCGCCGCGCTGCTGGTCATCCTCGCAACCCGGATCATTGTCGGCGAGGAGGCCTTCGCCGACTGGGGCTGGCGGGTGCCGTTCATCATCTCGATCTTGCTTCTGGCGATCTCGGTGTGGATGCGCTTCAAGCTGAGCGAAAGCCCCGCCTTCGCGAAGCTCAAGGAAGCCGGCGAAGTTTGCCGGGCGCCGCTGCGCGAGGCGTTCACCGATCGCGGCAATCTCAAACGCGTCCTGATCGCCTTCTTCGGGATCATGTGCGCCCAGGGCGCCGTCTGGTACTTCACCTTCTTCTACATGCAGGTGTTCCTCGAACGCTCGCTCGGCCTTCCGGCGGCGACCAAGGACATGCTCCTGCTCGTCATGACAATCGTCAGCGCGCCGCTCTACGTCTTCTTCGGCTGGCTGAGCGACCGGACCGGGCGAAAGCCGGTGCTGCTTGGCGGGATGCTGTTGGCGCTGCTGCTCTATTATCCCGGCTCGCACCTGATCGCCGAGGCGACCAATCCGGCGCTGGTTTCCGCGCAGCGCACCACTCCGGTAATTGTCGCCACCGACAGGCAGACCTGCACGGTCCAGTTCGACCCGGTCGGAACCGCGCGTTTCGATACCGCCTGCGACATCGCCAAGAGCACTTTGGTCAGCCGCGGCATTTCCTACCGGACGATCGACTCGGCCGACGACTCTGGCGTCCGATCGACGGTGATTGCGGTCGGCGAACAGCGCCTGGCGGTCCCCAGCGGCGAGCAGCTGTCGGACGAGGAGCTCAAGGCGCTCAAGGGCGAGGTTGCAGCCGAAACCGCTTTGGCGCTCGAGGCGGCCGGCTATCCGACCAGCGCCGAGGAAAGCGGAACCAACCTGCCGCTGCTGCTGACGGTGCTGCTGCTGTTCGTCGTCGCCGCGACCGCGCTCTACGGGCCGCAGGCGGCGGCGCTGGTCGAGATGTTCCCGACCCGGGTGCGCTACACGGCGATGAGCCTGCCCTATCATGTCGGAACCGGCTGGGTCGGCGGGCTATTGCCCTTCACCAGCTTCGCGCTGGTCGCGATCACCGGCGATATCTACGCCAGCCTCTGGTATCCGGTCTTCTTCACCGGCCTGTCGTTCGTCGTCGGCCTGCTTTTCCTCAAGGAGACTCGAGGCATAAAGCTCGAAGACTGCGGGGTCGACGCGGCGCTCGAGCCGGCCCCCGCCTGAAGATCACCCCCGCCTGACGATCACGCCCGCCAGTGAATGTCGATCGGCAGCTCGGTCTCGGCGAGCACCCGTCCGATCGGCAGCCTCGAGCTGTGACCGTCGGCGATCGCCTGCTCGACCATCTCGCGCTTTTGCTGGCCGACAACGGTGATGAGGATCGTCCGGGCCGAAAGGATCGATGAGCGGGTCAGGGTCACTTGCGGCTCGCCGCTTTCGGGCATCACCCCAACGGCTCGGCGCGCCTTGGGCGCTTCGAGCGCGTCCTGGAGGTCGGGCCCGGCGGCGATCCCGGCGACGCTTCCATCCTCGCCGACGGTCAGCCAGACGAGGTCGGGCGGCCAGGGCAGGTCCTGGAGCCGGGCATCGGCGGCATTGCCGGACTGGCGGTAATCGTCGAGCTTGGTGGCGATCGGGATCACCCTGGCGCCTTTGGAAAGAAAGGCCTGGGCGATTGCACGCGCCCGGCTCTCCTCGCTGTCGACCGGGACCAGCAGGTCGTTGGTCGGGATCACAACGACCTCCCGCCATTTCAGATCGACCTGTGCGAGCGCCGGGAAGATGGCCTGGGCGCTATCGTCCCCGGGGAGCGCGATCAGCGCCGACCCGCGGGCGTCCAGGGCGCTCTCGATGATGAAGCCGACGTCGCCCGCGACCGCCTCGGCCATTTCCTCGGCCGAATCATAATCCCACCATTCCGCTTCGATCACTTCAACTGCTCCTCGGTTCGCCGGGCGGTCTAGGGCAGGGCGTCCGCGGATGCCAGTCACCGGCGCCGGGTCTCCGCCTGGATATAGCCGTACCAGGAGGCGACCGGCCGCCCCTGCGAATCCCGGGCAGGGCGGAACAGAGCGCGCTCGGTGATGAGGCTGCACGTCAACCGGTCGGCGACCGGATCCCCGAACGAGCGCATGACATCGCAGCGGGTCGCGCGCCCGCTGGGTTCGATCCACAGGCGAGTGAATATCCGGCCGCCGCGCGGCCACCGCCGCTGGACTTCGGCCGGATAGTCCCGGTTGGTGATGCCTCGGATGACCGACGGGCCGACGGCGATCCCGCCGCCGCCTCCGCCGGTGCCCGATCCCGAGCCGCCGGCCCCGGTGCCGGTGCCGGTGCCGCCCGCTCCGGTGCCGGGGCCCGGAACCTCGGCGGCGCCCTGGGTCGCCTCGACTCCCTCGTTGGGGGTCTGGGTGGTCGCCATCGGGACCGGGACTGGCAGCGAGATTTCGGGGCGCGGAGCGACGACCGGGGTGGCCTGGCTGCGGATATTCTCCGGGCTCGCCTCACCTTCCTCCGCTTCCGCCGGCTCCTCGCGCTCCTCGGGAATGACCGGCGGCTCGGGCACCGGCTCGACCTGGGTGACATCGAACACGTCCAGCACTCGCTGCGGATCGGTGAGATCGATTTGCCCGGAGATGTTGAGAAGCGCCAGCAACAGCCCGGCGTGAATCGCTACGACCGCGATGATTGCGCTGCCCTTGTCGCGCCTGTCGAGATTCTGCCGGTACATGTCGAGCGTCAACGCGGGGGCATATCGACGGTTGCGGCGCTGGAACGAGAATGGTGTCGCGCCCGGCGATCGTCGCCAAAGGGCGGCAGGGCTGGCGGCAGGCCTAGTGCCTGTGTTCCGGCCTCAGCCGGTACCGCTCGCCGTCGAAGCTGTCGAACATCGTCGGGATCGCCGGATGGTCGACCGGCTCGTCGCTTTCGTCGTGGACCAGGTTCTGCTGGCTGACATAGGCGATGTAGCTGGCCTCGGCATTCTCGGCGAGCAGATGGTAGAAGGGCTGGTCCTTCGACGGGCGCATCTCCATCGGGATCGCCTCGTACCATTCCTCGCTATTGGCGAATTGCGGATCGACGTCGAAGATCACGCCGCGGAAGTCGAGCAATCGGTGGCGCACCACCTCGCCGATCGCGAAGCGGGCCAACCGAATTGAATTTGCTTCGTAAGAGGTCATATCTTCCAAACGTCCTGCCCTCGACATGGCTGCAATCTAGGGGGGCTGTCAGGCTAGGCAAGGCCCGGCGCCACTGCTAGAGGCCGCGCCGCGACCGCGGCCGGGCTTTCCGGCGCCAACCTGCAGGGCCGACGGAGAGGTGGCTGAGTGGTCGAAAGCACCGCACTCGAAATGCGGCGTACGGGCAACCGTACCGTGGGTTCGAATCCCACCCTCTCCGCCACGCACCCCCGCGGACCCTGCCACGATACAAGGGGCTGCCACGCCTGCCTGGCTGCGCGTAAGCCCGCCTTGTCCGGCGCCATCAGCCTTGCGCCCTGCGCCGAACTTCAAGATGGTAGCGCTAACAAGGGCCGCAAGGAGCGCTGGGGAGAGAGAAATGGAAAAGAGAATGAAACGCTACCTTGCCGCCTGGGCCCTTGCCGCCTTCGCGCTTCAGGCGGCGCCTGCCGCTGCCACAGGGGAGCTTACCCTCAACCAAGCGGGCTATCTCGA
>DATKAY010000059.1:0-14209 GCA_035514495.1 Sphingomicrobium sp.
GGCGGTGATCCTCGTCGCCGAGGCGCGGCGAAGCGCGTCGATGCAGATCAACAGCTCCATCAGATTGTCGTTGGCCGGGTAGCTGGTGGACTGGACGACGAACACGTCCTCGCCGCGGACATTCTCGTTGATCTCGACGAACACTTCCTCGTCGGCGAAGCGGCGGACGCTGGCCGCCGTCAGCGACATTTCGAGATAGTCGGCAATCGATCGGGCCAGCGGCAAGTTGCTGTTCCCGGCAAGCAATTTCATGGCGTCGAGGCTCCCCAGCAGCGTGCGGCAGCCTTAGACAGCTGGAGGCTTGCCCGTAAAGCCTTGGTTGCCCGATACCGCCGGTACGTTAAAGCGCGGCTATGACCGCCAAAGGCACCCAGCGCCTCACCATCGCGCTCGCGCAGACGAACCAGCGCGTCGGCGACCTTGAGTCCAATGCCGAGGCGATGCTGGCGATGCGCGACAAAGCGGCGGGCGCGGACCTGGTCTTTTTTCCCGAGCTGCAGCTCACCGGCTATCCGCCCGAGGATTTGATCCTCAACGCCGAGTTCGTCCGCCGGACGATGGAGGCGGCCGATCGGCTGGTCGAGGCGACATCCAGGCCGGGGCCGGCGATGCTGATCCCGACCGTGATTGCCGAGGGCGGCGCGACCTACAACGCGCTGGTGCTCGCCAACGAAGGGAAGGTGCTCGGCCGGACTCTCAAGCGCGAGCTTCCGAATTACGGCACGTTCGACGAGAAGCGGATTTTCACTCCCGGACCGATGCCCGAGCCGGTGGAGTTGCTGGGCGTGAAGATCGGAATGCCGATCTGCGAGGATATCTGGCAGGAGCCGGTGTGCACGCACCTCGCCGACCGCGGGGCCGAATTGCTGCTGGTCGTCAACGCCAGCCCCTATGAGCTCGACAAGGACGAGCTTCGCCACGCGATGGTCGCGTCGCGATGCGCGATGACGGGTCTGCCGATGGCCTATCTCAACCGAGTCGGCGGCCAGGACGAGATCGTGTTCGACGGTTCGTCTTTCGTGATGCATCCCGATGGCGAAGTAGTGGTGCAGATGCCCGACTGGGAGGAATCGCTGCTTCTGACTGACTGGAGCAAAGGGCCGGACGGCTGGAGCTGCGCGACCCGCGACCTGCACGAACTCGATTCCTGCCCCGAGGACATTTATCACGCGATGATGCTGGGGCTGTCCGACTATGTCGGCCGCAACAATTTTCCAGGCGTGATCCTCGGGCTTTCGGGCGGAATCGACAGCGCCTTGTCGGCGGCGGTCGCGGTCGATGCGCTCGGCGCGGACAAGGTGCTGTGCGTGATGATGCCGTCGAAATACACGTCGAGCGAGAGCCTCGAGGACGCGCGCCGCTGCGCCGAGCTGCTCGGCTGCCGCCATGACGTTATTGGAATCGAGCCGGCGGTGGATGCGTTGCACGCAATGATCCCCGACCTTGCCGGCCCTGCCGCCGAGAACGTCCAGGCGCGGTTGAGGATGGTCACCCTGATGGCGCTGTCCAATGCCGGTGGACAGATGCTTCTCACCACAGGCAACAAGAGCGAGATGAGCGTCGGCTATGCGACGCTCTACGGCGACATGGCCGGCGGCTTTTCGGTGCTCAAGGACGCCTATAAGACAAGTGTTTTCGAGCTTTCGCGATGGCGCAACGCCAACCGACCGGGAGGAGCGCTCGGCCCCGATGGGCCGGTGATGCCGGAGCGGGTGATCACCAAGCCGCCGACCGCCGAGCTGAGGCCCGGCCAGACCGACCAGGATTCGCTTCCGCCCTATGAGCTGCTCGACCCGATCCTCGAAGGCCTGATCGACAAGGAAATGTCGGTCAGCGAAGTCGCGGTATCGACCGGAATCAACATCGCAGTCATTTCGTCGATCGAGCGGATGGTGCTTGGCGCCGAGTACAAGCGGCGGCAGGCGCCGCCCGGAGTGAAGATCGGAGCGCGCAACTTCGGCCGCGATCGCCGCTACCCGATCACCAATTTCTTCCACACCGCTCCGGAGAGGAAGCGGCCGCGATGAGCCAAGCTAAGGTCGTCACCCGCTTCGCGCCCTCCCCGACGGGCCGGCTCCACATCGGCAATATCCGAACCGCGCTTCACAATTATTTGTTTGCGCTCAAGCATGACGGCAAGTTCATCCTGAGGATCGACGACACCGACGGCGAGCGTTCGACCAGCGAGTTCGACCAGGCGATAAGGGACGATCTGGAGTGGCTTGGGCTGATGCCAGACCAGGTCGTCCGGCAGTCGGAGCGCCACTACGGCGACCAGTTCGAGCGGCTGAAGTCGGCGGGCCGGGTCTATGCCTGCTACGAGACACCCGAAGAGCTGGAGCTTCGCCGCAAGGTGCTGCTGGGGCGCGGGCTTCCGCCGGTTTATGAACGACAACCGGCAGATTCGCCGGTTCCGGAAGGACGGTCGCCGCACTGGCGTTTCCGGCTCGACCATGGCGAGCCGATCGAATGGACCGATTTGATCCGCGGCCCGCAGAAATTCGATCCGAAGCTCCTGTCCGACCCGGTCATCCGCCGCGGGGATGGAAGCTGGCTGTATCTGCTGCCAAGCGTGATCGACGACATCGACCTTGGGATCACCCATGTCGTTCGCGGCGAGGACCATGTGTCGAACAGCGCGGTCCAGATCCAGATGTTCGAGGCGCTTGGTGCAACCCCGCCGGCCTTCGCTCACGAGGCGTTGCTGATCGCGGCCGAGGGGAAGATGTCGAAACGGCTCGGGTCCTATGGCGTCCAGCAGCTGCGCGAGGCGGGGGTCGAGCCGATGGCCCTGCTCTCGCTGCTCGCTCGAATCGGAACCTCGCAGCCGGTCGAGCCGGTCGCGAGCCTTAACGATCTGGCCGCCGATTTCGATTTCGCGCATTTCGGCCGCGCTCCCGCCCATTTCGACCCTCATGACGTCGAGCTGGTCAACGCCCGGCTCGTTCACCAGCTCGACTATTGCGATGTGAAGGACCGCCTGCCCGGCAGCGCGACGAAGGAGGATTGGAAGCTGATCCGCCCCAACATCGAGCGGGTGGGCGACTTTTCCGGCTGGATGGAGGTCCTCCACCGCGAGGTCGACGTGCCGGACCTCAACCATGACGAGCGCGCCCTTGTCCGCGAGGCGGCGGCAATCGCCCGGGATATCGACTGGTCGAGTGAACCGTGGAAGCAGCTCACCACACGGTTGAAGGAGACGACCGGCCAGAAAGGCCGGGCCCTGTTCCACCCACTTCGGGCCGCGATCACCGGGCGCGAGAGCGGCCCGGAAATGGCGGGGCTGGTCGAGGCGATAGGCAAGGACCGGGTGGTCCGTCGGCTGGAGGCGGCGGCCAAACGATAAGCCGGACTCAGCGGCAATCCCGGGCGGCGAAACGAGGTGACTGGCAGGACGGCCCGGGACGCCTTATCTTGCGTCCATGTCCTGGTTCCCAAGCCCCGTCGGCCCCCGGGCCGCCTTCCGCGATCTTCGCGCCTTCATGCGGCAGCGCAGCCGTGAGCAGACGATCGGGGCGACGCTCGCCTTGCTGTCGACGATCATCGTCATCATCCTCTTTACCGTCGATTCGAAGATCAACACCGCCCCGAAGGCACAGCTGGTCTACGTCGACAGCTGGAGCGCCGACCGCACCGACGAGGAAATCATCGAGCAGCAGAAGAAGGACCAAATCGCCAAGCGCGAAGCCCAGCTCGAGCGGCAGCGCCAGTTCCAGAAGATTCAGAAGCAATTCGGGATTGAATAAGGCGCGGCAGTGGATGGCCCAAGCCGTTGCGCTCGGCGCCGCCGCGCGCGGGACCACTGCCCCCAATCCCAACGTCGGTTGCGTGATCGTCTCGCCCGAAGGCGAGGTCGTTGGCCGAGGAGCGACCGCGCCGGGCGGCCGGCCGCACGCCGAAGCTGTCGCCCTCGGGACGGCAGGCAAGGCGGCCCGCGGCTCGACCGTCCATGTGACCCTCGAGCCCTGCGCTCACCAAAGCGACCGCGGCCCGGCCTGCTGCGACCTTCTCGTCGCGGCACGGCCGGCGCGAGTGATCGTCGCTCTCAAGGACCCCGACCCGCGCACCGCCGGGAAGGGCATCAGGCGGCTTCGCGACAGCGGGATCGAGGTCAAAATCGGCACCGGCCGAAAGGCAGCGGGCGAATCGCTCGCCGGCTATCTCACCCGGCTGAAGATCGGGCGTCCGCGAATCACGCTGAAGCTGGCGCTGTCGATCGACGGCAAGATCGCGCTTCCGTCGGGCGAATCGCAGTGGATTACCGGCGAGGACGCTCGGCGGCACGTCCATTTGGAGCGGTCGCGGTCGGACATGATCCTGGTCGGGCGCGGCACCTATATGGCCGACCAGCCGAGCCTGGACGTGCGCCTTCCGGGGCTCGAGGAAAGATCGCCGAGGCGGGCGCTGCTGACCCGCGGCGAAGCGATCGAGGGATGGGAAGTGCTTTGTTCTCCGCAAGATGTGTACCGGCTTCATGACGTCAACGACCTGCTCGTCGAAGGCGGGTCGGCGACCGCCACCGCCTTCCTTGCCGAGGATCTGGTCGACCGGATCCTGATCTTCCGGGCGCCGATCGTCGTCGGCGAGGGCAAGTCGTCGTTCGGCTATGTCGGGCTCGACGCGATCGCCGACGCGCATGGACGATGGGCGTCGTCGGGGGAGGAGCGGCTCGGGGTCGACCGGCTCGAAGTTTACGAACGCGTGCGCGAAGGATAGGGGCCGGTCATGTTCACCGGGATAGTGACAGACGTCGGAACCGTGGCAAGCGCCGAGCAGCGGGCGGATCTGCGCCTGCGAATCCGCTGCGGCTATGACATGGCGACACTCGACCTCGGCGCATCGATTGCCTGCTCGGGCGTCTGCCTTACGGTCGTCGACAAGGGATCGGACGAAAATGGCTCCTGGTTCGCGGCCGACCTTTCGACCGAAACGATATCGCGGACCGCTCCGGACCTGTGGAAGGAAGGCGCCAGGCTCAATCTGGAGCGCTCGCTTAGGGTCGGCGACGAGCTCGGCGGCCATTTCGTAACCGGCCATGTCGACTGCATCGGCGAGGTGGTGGAGGTCAGCCCGGAAGGCGGCTCGACCCGGATCGCGGTCTCGATCCCGAGCGAGCTGGCGCCGCTGGTCGTAGCCAAGGGCTCGATCGCGCTCGATGGAGCGTCGCTGACCGTCAACGAGGTTCAAAAGGCGGAGGATGGCGGCAACCTCTTCACGGTCAATGTAATTCCGCACACCGCCGAGCACACGACTTTGGGCGAAATCCGGCCCGGAAGACAGCTCAATGTCGAGGCCGATGTGCTTGCCCGCTATATCGACCGGATGCTCGCCGCCAGAACACAATAAGATCATCGTTGTTTCCGCTTTTAATCACATTGCAATGTGATATGGCCAAGATATGGGGAGCCAATGTCCACCACCCTGATCGAGCGGCTGACCGCGATCATCGACACCGGCGAAGTCAGCCGGGCTGCGCTTGCCCGGGCGGCCGGGCTTCACCCCAACAGCCTTCGAAAGCTCGGCGCACCCAATTGGAATCCGACCGCGGACACCTTGAAACGGCTGGAAAAGCTGATTCAGCAGGGCACAACCGGAGTCCTGGTCGGCGCTCAAGCGATCATCGACGAGGCGCGCAACGGCCGGATGTTCATCCTGGTCGATGACGACGACCGGGAAAACGAAGGCGATCTGGTGATCCCGGCGCAGATGGCGACCCCGGAGGCGATCAATTTCATGGCCCGCCACGGCCGCGGACTCATCTGCCTCGCTTTGACCAAGGAGCGCGCCGACATCCTTGGCCTGGAGCCGATGACCCGGACCAACCGAAGCCGCAACGAGACCGCCTTCACCGTCTCGATCGAGGCCAAGGACGGCATTTCAACCGGAATCAGCGCCGGCGACCGGGCGCGCACCGTCTCCGTCGCCATCGATGCCGCCAACGGGCCCGAGGCTCTTGTGTCTCCGGGCCACGTCTTCCCGCTCGTTGCGCGGCCTGGCGGAGTGCTTGTTCGGGCCGGCCACACCGAGGCCGCGGTCGATGTCGCCCGGCTTGCCGGCCTGAACCCGAGCGGCGTCATCTGCGAGATCATGCGCGACGACGGCTCGATGGCGCGGCTCGACGATTTGATGGATTTCGCCCGGTCCCACGGGCTGAAGATCGGAACGATCCGAGACCTCATCGCCTATCGCTTGAAGAAGGACCATCTCGTCGAGCGCACCGCCTCGAGCCTGTTCCGGGCGATCAGCGGCGCGCAATGGGAAGCGCAGGTGTTCCGCGACAAGTCGAGCGGAGAGGAGCAGCTGGCGCTGGTCCACGGGACTCTCCGGCCGGACGAGCCGGTACTGGTCAGGATGCACAGCCTCGACCTGTTCGCCGACGTCCTCGGCGAGGCGGGCCCGAGGTCTGGCCTCCTCCAGGGGGCGATGCGGATGATCGAGAAGGAAGGATCGGGCGTGGTCGTCGCGCTCCACGCGGCGGCGCCGGGCTCGCTGTCGCGGTCGATCGACCTTCGCGCCGGAAAGCCGGTCGAGGCCGGCGATGCGGTTCGAAGCTACGGAATCGGCGCCCAGATTCTCGCGGCGCTGGGGGTCCACGACATGATCCTGCTGTCGAACACCCAGCATTCGCCGGTCGCTTTGTCGGGCTACGGGCTCGCCATCGTCGACGAGCGGCCGATCGATCCTTCCGCAGGCCCGGCACAGGACTGACGTCATGGCGTCCATCCTGATCGTCGAGGCGCGGTTCTACCCCGATCTCAACGACATGCTGCTCAGCGGCGCACGCTCGGCGATCGAGCGGGCCGGCCAGGATCACGAGACGATCACCGTCCCCGGAGCGCTCGAGCTTCCCGCTGCGATCGCCCTTGCAGCAAGCAGCGGCCGCTATGGCGCGTTCGTCGCGCTCGGAGTCGTGATCCGCGGCGAGACCTATCATTTCGAAATCGTCGCCGGGCAAAGCGCCCGGGCGCTGGTCGACCTCACTGTGCGCGGGCTGGCGATCGGCAACGGCATCCTGACCGTCGAGAATTCGGAGCAGGCACGGGTGCGCGCCGACCCAAGCAAGGGCGACAAGGGCGGCGATGCGGCTCGGGCCGCGCTCGCGCTCTACCAGCTCGGCGAAAAGTACCGCGCTTGACCGCCGCTGAGCGACCTCACCACCCGCTCGCCTTCGCTGCACTCCTGCTCGGCAATCTGGCGCTGGCCTTCGGGCCCTGGTTGGTGCGCCTGTCCGACACTGGCCCGGTCGCCGCCGGTTTCTGGCGGCTGTTTCTCGCTCTGCCTTTCCTTTGGCTGCTCGCCCGGATGTCCGGCGCGGCCCCGCGCCTGCCGAGCCGCGGCCTGTTGCTCGTCATCCTCGCCGCCGCGGCCTTTTACGCGCTCGACCTTGCCGCCTGGAACGCCGGCATCCTGCTGACCAAGCTCGGCAATGCGACCCTGTTCGGCAACAGCGGCAGCTTCGTCTTTGCGATCTACGGGCTATGGCTCGCCGGGCGGATGCCGTCGGCGAAACAGTCGGCGGCGCTTGCGCTTGCCGTCGTCGGCACCGGCTTCCTGATGAGCAGCAGCTATGAATTGAGCCCGAAGAACCTGGCGGGAGACGCGCTGACGCTGGCGGCCGGGCTGCTCTACGGCGGCTATCTGATCTTCATCGAGCGGGCGCGCAGCCAGCTCAAGGCCCTTCCGCTGCTCCTGATCGCGACCGTGCTCGCAGCCCCCATCCTGCTCGTCATCAGCGCCGCTGCGGGCGAGCGGGTCTGGCCGGGCGACTGGACCCCTTTATTTGTGCTTGCCCTGTCGAGCCAGGTCGTCGGGCAAGGGCTCCTCGTCTATTCGATCGGCGTCTTCCCTCCGCTGGTCGTCGGGCTCGCCCTTCTCACCCAGCCGGCGATCGCGGCGCTGATCGGCTGGATGGTCTACGGGGAATCGCTTGTCGCGGCCGACTGGATCGGCGCGGCGGCGATCGCCTTCGCGCTGGTGTTCGTCCGGCTGCCGAACCGGGGGTTGCGCCGACCGGATCCGCGGCCCAGTTGAGCCGTGATGGACGCCACTGACCCCCAGCCGAGTCCCCTCGAGAAGATCCGCGACCGGATCGCGCTCGCGGTCGGCGAGAATGCGGTGTTCGACGGATGGACCGCGGCAGCGGTCGATTCGGCGGCTGCCCGGCTAGGGATCGATCCGGCGCAGGCGCGCCTCGCTTTCCCCAAGGGCCGGGCCGAGATGTTCGATGCCTATGTCCAGGGCGTCGACCGGGAGATGGCAAGGCGCCTGCCGGCCGAAAAGCTGGCGGCAATGAAAATCCGGGAGAAGATTCGCGCCCTCGTCTGGGCCCGGCTGGAGATCATGGGGGGCGCCCGCGAGGCGATTCGCTCGGGCCTGTCGGTGCTGGCGATGCCGCACAACGCTCCGCTGGGGCTCAGGATCGGCTGGCGGTCGGCGGATTTGATGTGGCGGCTCGCCGGGGACGCCAGCAGTGATTTCAACCATTACACCAAGCGCATGACGCTGGGCGCGGTCTATGCATCGACCCTGCTCGCCTGGCTCGACGACGACAGCGACGGCTGGATCGAAACGGCCGGATTTCTCGACCGCCGGATCGACAATGTGATGCAGTTCGAGAAATGGAAAGCGCAGTGGCGCGGGCAGGAACGATTCAGCGTCTCGCGCTTCCTTGGGCGCCTTCGTTACCCGCCGCGCTAGGCCCTGTCGTTATTGATAATCAATTGCATCTGGTCTAGCGCCGGCTGATGGCGACCGGCGTGGGCGGGATGATTTCTTTTCGACTTTTGGTCGGTCTTCGGCTCCTGCTGTGCCTGTTGGCGGTGTCGGTCGCAGCCCCGGTATCGGCCCAGCAAGGCGGCGGCGCGGAAGTTGTCTGGCGGCTGCTCGACTATATCGCCGTCGATTATCCCGAGGCGGTCCAGGACGGCCGGATCGTCAATGCTCTCGAATATGACGAGATGCTCGAATTCTCCGCCTCGGTAACCGAACGGATCGAGGCGCTGCCCCAGCGCTCGGGCAAATCGGCCCTGCTGGCCAAGACCGACCGGCTTCGAAAGGCGATCGCGGCCAGGGCTGCTCCGGCCGAAGTCCAGCGCATTGCCCGTTCCCTCGCCGGCGAGCTTCTCGCCATCTATCCGGTGCCGCTCGCCCCTTCTTCGGTTCCGGACGTCGAGCGCGGGGCCCGGCTCTACGCCGAGCAATGCGCCGCCTGCCACGGCGCCTCCGGCGACGCGGACGTCCCGATCGCTGCGAGCATGGACCCGCCGCCAATCGCTTTCACCGACCGCGAACGCGCGGCCGAGCGCAGCGTTTTCGCGCTCTACCAGGTGATCGACCAGGGCCTCGAAGGCACGGCGATGCAGAGCTTCGGCCATTTGCCGGCGCAGGACAAATGGGCGCTCGCCTTCCATTCCGGCCGCTTTGCCTATTCGCCGGAGCTCGCCCGCGAAGGTCGCCGAATCTGGGACTCAGACCCGGCGCTTCGCGAGCGAATCCCCGATCTTGCGGCGCTGGTCGCGCTCACCCCGGCGCAGCTTGCGCGCGAAATCGGCCCCGACAAGGCGGCGGCGCTCACCGCTTACCTTCGCGGCAACCCGGGCGCCGTTGTTTCCGCGCCGGATGCCGCGATGCTGGGAATCGCGCGCGAGCGGCTTGCCGCCAGCCTCGCCGCCTACGAAGCCGGGGATCGCGACAGGGCGAAGGAGCTTGCGCTATCCGCCTATCTCGACGGTTTCGAGCCGATCGAGCCGCTGCTCGCGGCGCGCGATGCCGCGCTAATGGCGCAGGTCGAGCAGGCGATGGCGCAGCTTCGGGCGGCGATCGGGAGCGGGCGACCCTCTTCGGAAGTGAGGGGCCGGGTCGAAACGCTCGATACGCTGTTTGCCGAGGTCGAGGAGGCGATCGCGCCCGACAATGCGAGCTTCGCATCGGCCTTCCTCGGCGCCTTCACGATCCTTCTTCGGGAAGGGCTCGAGGCGCTTTTGATCGTGGTCGGGATGCTGACCTTCCTTCGCAAGGCCGACCGCAGGGAAATGGTCCGGCCGGTTCATGCCGGCTGGATTGCCGCTCTCATCGCCGGTCTCGCGACCTGGTGGGCGGCGACCCACCTGATCACCATCAGCGGCGCCAACCGCGAGCTTACCGAAGGCTTCGGCTCGGCGCTCGCCGCATTCGTCCTGTTGTTCGTCGGCGTGTGGATGCATCGCAAGGCGCAGGCCGACGAATGGCAACGCTATTTGCGCGAGAAGCTCGGCGCCGCGCTTTCGAAAAAATCGGCCTGGTTCCTGTTCCTTCTCGCCTTCATCGCCGTCTATCGCGAGGCGTTCGAAACGATCCTGTTCTTCACCGCTCTGTCGGCGCAGGGGCAATATGGCGCGCTGGCAGGAGGCTCGGCTGCAGCGCTCGCCGTTCTCGCCCTTGTCACGGTGGCGATGTTCCGGCTCGGGCGGACTCTGCCGATCGGCAAGTTCTTCGCCTACAGCTCGGCGCTGATCGCGCTGCTTGCGGTGGTGCTGACAGGAAAGGCGGTCTCGGCGCTCCAGGAAGCCGGGTTCATCGGAGTCACTCCGGTGCCGTCCGCGCCGAGGGCCGATATCCTCGGCCTCTATCCGACCGCCGAGGGACTGTTGGCGCAGGCGGCGATGCTGATCGCGCTTCTTGGAGCCTTCGCCTTCAACCGGCGCGAGGCGCACCGGCTTGCGAGCACCTGAACCGCACCCTATCGTCGGCGACAAATCGAGGAGAGAAACATGGCCGGCGTCAACAAGGTGATCCTGGTGGGCAATCTTGGAGCGGATCCCGAGGCGCGCTCGCTCAACAGCGGCAACGAGGTCGTCAACATGCGGGTGGCGACCTCGGAAAGCTGGAAGGACAAGGACGGCAACCGCCAGGAGCGGACCGAGTGGCACAATGTCGTCATCTATAACGAGAATCTCGGCCGGGTCGCGAAAAGCTATCTCCGCAAGGGCTCGAAGGTCTATCTCGAAGGGCAGATTCAGACCCGCAAATGGCAGGGCCAGGACGGCAACGACCGCTACACGACCGAAGTCGTGCTTCAGCGCTTCCGGGGCGAGCTGGTGCTTCTCGATTCGGCGGGCGGCGGCGGCGGCCGGGGCGATTATGCCGACCAGGATTCGCGAGGCGATTCGCGCCAACAGTCGAAGCCGCAGGCCGCGAGCTTCGAGGATCTCGACGACGACGTTCCGTTCTAGAGGTGCCGTTTTTAAAGGCGCGCTTTGACGGGCTCGGGGTTCGCCGGGAGGCCGGGCCTAGCTCTCGCCGCTGTCCTTCCTGAGCTTGGCGAGCGCCGCGAACGGGCCGGCCTGCTCCTCGCTCAACACCTTCGCTTCCCTCAGCACCGCCTTGGCGCCCGCGCTTCTCGGGAAGGGCTCGATGGCTCGCCAGCGTGTCGGCGACCGCCGGGCCGAGGTCGATCGCCGCACTGTCGTAGAAGACGATGTCGCAATCTTCCCCGGTCAGCTCGATTTCTTCGTCCGGGCTCGGCGATTGCGGCTCGGGGAGGAAGACGATCTCGAACGGCTCGTCCACCGCCTCGGCCACCGGCTCGCCGGTGGCGACGCAGCGTTGCTCCAGGGCGCCGCGAATTCGTCCTTCCGCGCGAACCCGGTCGCCCTCGCGCTCCAGCGCCACATGCGCTTCCAGCCGGTCGAGAGAGAGAAGGCCGAACCGATCGGCAATCGCCTTGAGCTCGCCTTGCCCGGCGACCAGGTCGATCCGCTCGCCGCCGCGAATCCGGTCGAGCGGCAGCCGATGGCTGAAATTCTTCCGCATCAGAATTCGCCTTGCACAAGCCGCTCTTCGGGACAGGCGGCCAGCCGGTCCCAGAAGGCTCGAAGCGAGCTCTGCGCGTGGGCGAGCGCCTCGTCCTCGGGCGGCTCGTCCCGATAGACGCTCGACAGCACGGTGTCAGTCCAGCCGGTCTCGCCGTGAACCGCATCGCGCCACTGATCGACCCGGCGCTCTAACGACCCGACCAGCTTTCGGACCCGCCTGCCGAGCCCGGGATCGTTGAGCCCGAGCTGGCGGTGCTCGGCATCCATCGCCTCGATGAACCGCTCGGTCAGCGCGGCGGAAGCGGCATTGCCGGAATCGCTCCCGGCTTCGAGCCTGACGCTGAGAAGCGCGCAAATCGTCGCGAGCATCGCGAAACGGCCGTCGATGCTGTCGATGACATGGCCGTCGCGGTACCAGTGCGGCCGCCGCGCCTCGGCGACGGCGCTGTCGAACAGGGCCTGGCCGCGCTTCGGCTGGTCCGTTAATCGGCCGAACAGGAAACGGAGCATAAGGTCCTCATAGCACAGCGCGGGGTTGCGCGGCTGCCGCAGCTGCGCATATTGGCGGCAACCGCACGTTCACAAGAGCGAATCCTGGCACAAGAGCGAATCCTGGAGTTTTTCGAGCATGAAGTCTGCGATGGTGAAAACCGCAACCGCGATTGCGGTCGCGATGACGATGGCCGGCTGCGCCGCCACGCGCGACCATCGCGGGTCGGTGCTGGACGAGGAGATGGCCGCGGCGGTCCAGGTCGGAGTCGACAATAAGGAATCGGTCCAGCAGACCCTCGGCCGGCCGACGTTCACCGGAACGTTCGACGACAATGACTGGTATTACGTGGCGCGCGAAACCAGGACCTTCGCCTTCCGCACTCCGCGGGTGGTGGACCAGACGGTTCTTCGAGTCCGGTTCGACCAGGCCGGCAATGTCGTTTCCGTCGAGAGGACCGGCCCCGACCTCGTCGCAAGGATCGACCCGGTCAACGACAAGACCCCGACGCTCGGCCGAAAGCGCACGTTGTTCGAGGATATTTTCGGGAATATCGGCTCGGTCGGAACGCCGGCTACGGGCCCGCAATAGCTTCGCCAACAATAGCTTTGGGTGCGGCTTTGGCCTAATCGGGCCGCATGACCGCGACCCCCGCCGGCATGACCTATGCCGATTATCTGAAGCTCGACCGGCTTCTCGGTGCTCAGCAGCCGCTCTCGGGCCTGCACGACGAGATGCTGTTCATCGTCATCCACCAGGCCAAGGAGCTGTGGCTCAAGCAGCTGCTCCACGAGGTCGACCTCGCCGTTCGACTCATTGGGGAGGACCGGTTCGCGCCCGCCTGCAAGGCGCTGTCGCGAGTCAGCCGAATCGAATCGGTGATGACCCTGTCGTGGGAAGTGCTGTCGACCCTGACCCCGGTCGATTATTTGGCGTTCAGGGAGGTGCTTGGAACTTCGTCGGGCTTTCAATCGGCGCAGTTTCGGGCGCTCGAATACCGGCTTGGGATCAAGGACGAGCGCTATCTCAAGCATCATGCGGAAGGCAGCGACGAGCATCGCCAGCTCGTTCGCGCCCTCGAGGAGCCGAGCCTCCGCGAGGCGTCGCACGCCGCACTGGAGCGCGCCGGCCTCGATGTCGGCGACCGGTCGGACGAGGCGATCGCCGGGGCATGGCTTGAAATCTACCGCGACTCCGAGGGCTGGTTCGAGCTTTACCAGCTGGCCGAAAAGCTGCTCGACATCGACGACGCGCTCGCCGGCTGGCGGCACAAGCATGTGCTGACGGTCGAGCGAATCATCGGCAACCGGCCGGGCACCGGCGGTTCGGCGGGGGCGCCGTACCTGCGCTCGACCCTCGACAAGCGCGCCTTCCCCGAATTGTGGGCGCTCAGGACTCAACTTTGAGCTTCAAGCCCTTGTTCTCGAAAAGCCTGGGGGCCGATCCAAAGCGGCTGCACATGGCCGCGCACAGTCATCATTTATGGCCGGATTCGAGCTTCGACGGGCAGGTCGAATGCTGGCAGGATTCGGCGCGGCTGGCCGACCGCAAATGGGACCGGATCATGGGCGAGGTCTGGCCGGAGGCGCAGCGGGAAGTCGCTTCCGAGCTGGCGACCGGCAGGCCCGATGCAATCGTCTTCGCTCCAAATACGCATCAGCTGCTGGTCAGCCTGTTTGCCGCGGTCCCGGGCCCGCGCCCGCTGCGGGTCCTGACCAGCGACTCGGAGTTCCACAGCGCCCGGCGCCAGTTCCTGCGCTGGGAAGAGAGCGGCGAGGCCAAAGTCGAGCGGATCGCCGCCGAGCCGTTCGACAGTTTCTCCAGCCGCTTTTTGGAACGCGCCCGATCGGGCGGGCATGACCTGATATTCGTCAGTCACGTGCTGTTCGCAAGCGGCCGGCTGTTCGACGAGGTGGACGAGCTTGCT
>DATKAY010000060.1:0-9705 GCA_035514495.1 Sphingomicrobium sp.
GCGTGGAACGCGGCCGAGCGTCGCGATTCGAGCGGCGCGCTCTCGATCCTCGCTGCTGTTCCACGCTCCAGCGCCTTTGCGCCTTTCGTGGACGAACAGGCCGCGCTCATTCTCCTCAAGCTTCGCAAGACCGCCGAGGCCGAGCCCTATGCAGCCCGGGCAACGGCCGATGTCGGCCCTCGCGAATACCGGCTGAGACTGACTCTCGCGGCGGGATTCGCGGCCGCCGGCGACCGCCAGCGGGCGCTTTCCATCATCGAGGGCATTTCCGGCGACAAGGCCGCGATCGTCAAGGCGATCGACGAGGGTAAGCTGAAGAGCCTGGTCATCGACAGCTCTGCCGAGGCCTTCGCCGACCAGTTGCTTGCGCTGGCGATGGAGATGTGGCGTTCGCCAGGCTCCAGGGGAGCGCCGGTGGGCGTTGCCCAGATCGCCCGCTTCGCGGCTCCGGCGAACAGCTCGGTGGCAGTCCTGCTGGGCAATTTTCTCGCCCACCAGGAGCGGATCGACGAATCGCTGCAGGTGCTTCGCTCGGTCGGCACCAACGACCCCTTGAAGCCGGAGGCGCTCGATGGAGAGGTCACGGTGCTTCTCGACATCGACCGGCTGGACGAGGCTGAAACACTCGCCCGGGCGGCGGCGAGCCGGCCCGATGCGAATGGCGAGGATTTTGCCCGGCTCGGCGACGTGCTGGTGAAGATCGAGCGCTATGACGAGGCCGCCGAGGCCTATGCACGGGCGGCCAGGCAGCTTTCCGGGCTCGACAATGCCCGGACCTGGCCATTGCTCCTGTTGCAGGCGAATGCGCTCGAGTCGGCCGGCCGCTGGCCGGAGGCACAGGCGGTCCTTGGATCCGCGATCGGGATCGCTCCGGCCGAGCCGCTGGTTCTCAATTTCCTCGGCTATGCAAAGCTCGAGCATGGTGGCGATCTCGACGCCGCCGAAGCCCTGATCCGCAAGGCGAGCGAGCTTGCGCCCGAGGATGCGTCGATCACCGATTCGCTCGGCTGGGCCCTGTTCAAGCGCGGCCGGTTCGATGAGGCGATCGAAGTCCTCCAGAAGGCCGCGATGAATGATCCCACCCAGGCGGAGATCCAGGAGCATCTGGGGGACGCCCTCTATGCGGCAGGCCGCCGTTTCGAGGCCCGCTTCGCCTGGCAGGCGGCGCTCGCGACCGCCGAGGACGAAGATGCCGCCAGGATCAGGACAAAGATCGAAACCGGTGTCGGCCAGCCGACGGCGGCGCGTTGAGCACTGCCGGCGGAACCGCTTACGCAAAGATCAACCTCGCGCTGCACGTGCGCGAAAAGCTTCCCGATGGCTATCACCGGATCGAAACCATCTTCGCCTTCTGCGAGGACGGCGACGAGCTGACCGCCAAAAAGGCCGATGAAGTTTCGGTCGAAGTCGCCGGTCCGTTCGGCGCCGCTGTTGATGAGCGGGACAATCTCGTCCTCCAGGCAGCCGAGACCTTCAGGCGGAACAGGACGGAACACGGCGCTTCGCTCCACCTGCGCAAGCTGCTGCCAATTGCCTCGGGCCTCGGCGGCGGTTCGGCTGACGCGGCGGCGGCGCTTCGGTTGCTCAATCGCCTGTGGGGGCTCGATCGGCCTGTCGAACGGCTCATATCGATCGGCCGCCAGCTCGGTGCGGACGTCCCCGCCTGCATCCTTTCCCAGACCGTTCGGGGCGAGGGGAGGGGCGATGACTTACGGCCGGTCGACGAGGCTTTGACCGGGACCCCGGTCCTGCTGGTGAACCCGCGGGTCGAGCTTTCGACCGCCGATGTCTTCGCCCGGTGGGACGGAGTGGATCGCGGCAAGCTGACCGACTGGAGGCATGGCCGCAACGATCTCCAGCGGCCGGCGGCCTCGCTCGCTCCCCAAATCGGCGGGATTCTTGCGTGGCTGTCGGTACAGGACGGCGCCGATTGCGTGCGCATGTCCGGCAGCGGAGCCACCTGCTTCGCGCTGTTCAAGACCGAGGCGAAGCGCGACCGGGCCGCGATGGCGGTCCCGCGCGAATGGTGGCGCCTCGCTACCCGGCTGCGCTAGACGTCCCGCCATGAGCGGGCGCCCGATCCTCGATACACAGGCAATGCGCGATTGCGAGCGCCAAGCGATCGGTCGCGGCACGTCGGTCGAGACGCTGATGGAACGCGCCGGCGCAGCGCTCGCCGAGGCCGTGGTTCGCTTCGCCGGTCCGAGGCCGGCGCTGTTTTTGTGCGGGCCCGGCAACAATGGCGGCGACGGCTATGTCGCTGCCCGGCAACTTCGTGACCGCGGGACCCCGGTCCGGGTCGCGGCTTGCGACCCCAAAAGCGATCCGGCGAAACGGGCGCGCTCGCTCCTCGAGGGCGAGGTTGCGGCGCTCGACGATGATATCGAAGCGGCGCCGGTCTTGGTCGATTGCCTGTTCGGGACCGGCCTCACGCGGGCGCTCGACGGGGATTTGGTCGGGCAGCTAAGCAGGCTCAGCGAGGCGGCAAAAGTGCGGGTCGCCTGCGATCTTCCAAGCGGGGTCGACAGCGACAGCGGCGAGCTTCTGAACGAGCTGCCCAGCTTCGACCTGACGGTAGCGTTCGGGGCGCTCAAGCCCGCGCACCGGCTGATGCCGGCAATGCAGTATTGCGGGCGGTTGGTGCTCGCCGACATCGGTGTTGAGGCAGGGACCGGCTGGCACGAGATCGGGCGGCCGTCACTTCCGCAAGCTGACCCTCAAGGCCATAAATACCAGCGCGGCCTGGTGCATTGCCTTGCCGGCCACATGCCCGGCGCGATCGCCCTTGCAGCATCGGCCGCCGCTCGCTCCGGTGCCGGCTATGTGCGGGTGAGCACCTCGCGCGAAATCCGCGGCCTTCCGTCGGCCGTCGTCCAGACGGACACAGCGGAGATCAATGACGAGCGGATCGGATGCCTTCTGGTCGGGCCGGGAATGGGCGACATTCCGCAGCTTCTGACGCTTGCGCTCACCTCGCTCGCCCCCAAGGTAATCGATGGCGATGCAATCGGGCAGATCGGCGAGCCCGGGCGCTTGCGCGGCCAGAATGCCGTGGTTACGCCTCACGAAGGCGAGTTCCGGCAGCTCTTTGGGACGCTCGACGGCTCCAAGGCCGATCGGGCGCTGGAAGCCGCCAAACAGTCGGGCTCGGTGATCGTCTACAAGGGGCCCGATACGCTGGTCGCCACGCCCGATGGCCGCCTCGGCTTCGCTCCCCCGGCTCCGGCCTGGCTTTCGACCGCCGGAACCGGCGACGTGCTCGCCGGGATGGTCGCGGCGATGATTGCGCGCGGCTTGCCGCCCTTCGACGCGGCCTGTGCCTCGGTCTGGCTCCACGGGCGCGCGGCCGAGCTCGCCGGCCCGCATATGATCGCCGACGATCTGCTCGCGTCGATTCCCGCCGCCCTCGACTTCACGTGAACGAGCTCATCGTCCGAATCGCCGCTCGCGGGGACGGGGTGACGGCAAGCGGCAGGCACATAGCCTTTGCGGTTCCGGGCGATGCCGTTCTCGAGGATGGCGCGCTCGCCTTTGGACCCAACCACCAGGAACCGCCCTGCCGCCACTTCCCCGAATGCGGTGGCTGCCAGCTGCAGCATGCCGTGGACGAGGTCTATCGCGGCTATCTCGTCTCCCGCCTGGAATCGGCGCTGGCCCAGCACGGGCTCGCCACACAAACCCGCGAGCCCCATTTGTCGCCGCCGCTCTCGAGGCGGCGGGCGTCGCTCAAGGCGCTCAGAACGGGCAACAAAATCTTGGCGGGATTCACCGCCGAAAAGTCGCACCGGATCGTCGACATGGCGGAATGCCATATCCTCCGGCCGGAGCTTTTTGCGCTGGTTCAACCGCTTCGCGACCTGCTCGCCGGGCTGCTTACGCCAAAACAGCCGGCCGAGGCGCAGATGACTTTGGTCGACCAGGGCGTCGATCTCATTGTCCGCAACGTCGCGGCCGAGGGGCTGGCGGCGATCGGGGCGCTGACCGATTTTGCTTCGGCCAACCGGCTCGCCAGGCTTTGCGTCGATAGCGGAATGGGGCCACAGACGCTCTATGAGCCCGAGCCCGCCACCGTTACGCTCGGCGGCGTGGCGGTCGGCTTCCCGCCGGGCTCCTTCCTTCAGGCAACCCGGGACGGCGAGCAGGCGCTGGTCGACTGCGTGCTCGAATGCGTCGCAAAGGCCGGTGCGACCGCCGATCTGTTTTCCGGGCTCGGCACCTTCGCTCTTGCCTCGGGCGCAACCTATGCCGCCGAGGCGTCGCGCAGTTCATCCGCCGCGCTGAAGAGCGTCGCACCGGCAATGCTCGTCGAGCATCGCGACCTCTACCGGCGCCCGCTCGACCCCAGTGAGCTGGGGCGCTTCGTTGCAGTCGTCCTTGACCCGCCGCGGGCGGGCGCGGCGCAGCAGGCCCGGCAGCTGGCCGACTCGGCGGTGTCGCGGATCGCTTATGTCAGCTGCAACCCGGCGACCTTCGCCCGCGATGCGCGGATTCTGGTCGAGGGCGGCTATGCGCTCGACTGGGTGAGGCCGGTCGGCCAGTTTCGCTGGTCGACCCATACCGAGCTCGCCGCCTGCTTCACTCGCTAGCGCTCAATGGGCGGTGAAATCGTGGATCAACCGGGCCGCGGCATGAACCGTCAGCCCGAGCAGGCATAAAGTGGCGAGAGCGAAGACGGTGAAGCGGTAGGGCACGATGTTGACCGTCGCCTGGATCAGGCTGTGCAGGACCCGCAAGGCGACATAGCCCCAGGCCAGCCACAGGTTGATCCCGCTGCCCATGTCCATCAGCGCCAGGGTCAAAGCGATCGCGTAGAAGATGGTCGGCTGCTCCATCAGATGGTTGTAGTTGTGCGACGGCCATTGCGTCTCGTCCGGTGCGCGGCCATCGAGGCTCGTTCCGCGCGATCCGCGCGGGATGGTCCCCCAGCTGATCTCCAGCTTGGCAAAGGCTCGCCGGCGCGCAACCGCCATCCACAGCAGCATCACCAGTGTCCAGGCGACGAGCGCCACCACCGGCGCCAGAATCGGGCTGTACGGCATAAAAACCCCTCCCCGGGATAATCCCCGGGAAGGGTGCTTCAGTTCGTTTCGCCTTGCAATCTATTTAAGTCGAGGCATGGCGATTTAGTCGAACAGCTTGGCAAAACGCCTTTTTTCGCGCTTGCGCCAGGCGCCTCGGTGCCAGGCATCGCTGGCCAGCAGCGGGAGCACGCTGGTCGCCTCGGCGAACACCATCTGCTCCTGGGCGGTATCCACCTTGCCCCAGCTGCACGCCTCCTGGAGAGTCGAGGAGCTGCACGCGCCGTCGCGGACGTCGGCGACGGTGATCTGGACCGCATATTTGTGCATCTCGACATCCTCGTGGCCGAGGATTTCGGCGCAGACGACCGTGTCCTGGGCGAAATTCTTGGGGACGCCGCCGCCGATCATCAAAAGCCCGGTGGTGCCGGCCTCGATCTTGATGTCGGTCAGCTCGCGAAAGTCGGCGATGCTGTCGAGGGTCATGTAATGGCCGCCGCGCTTCATCGCATCGACCTGGTGCTTGACGAGGCCGAAGCCGGCGGAGCTGTCGGTGAATGCCGGGCAGAAGATCGGAACATCATGCTCATAGGCGAGCTTGACCAGGCTGTTGTCCTTCTTGCCGTTCTTCGTCAGCCACTTGCCCATCTCCCTGATGAACTCACGGCTCGAATAGGAGCGCGGCTCGAGGCTCTCGGCAATCTGCGCGATCCTATGGTCGGTGTCCTGGAGCGCCTCTTCGTCGATATAGGTATCGTAGATGCGGTCGATATAGAGAGAGCGCAGGATTTTATCGTCGGGGATTTCAAGAGCCTGGAAGTGCTTGTGGCCAAGCGCTTCGAAGAAATCCATATCGACGATCGCGGCCCCGGTGGCGACGATCGCATCGACCATGTTCGACTTCACCAGCTCGGCATAAAGGTCCATGCAGCCGCCCGCGGAGGTCGATCCGGCGATGACCAGGAAGATCGAGCAACCGGGATCCTCGAGCATCTGGTTGTAGATGCCGGTGGCCCGGGCGAGATCGCGACTGGTGAAACTCATCTTGCCCATCGCCTCGACGATCGGGCGCGCATCGAAGCTGGTGATGTCGATATGCTCGACCGGGCTCGACAACAACTTCGCCTTGCGATTGTCGTTGGCCTTGGCCTGGTCGGCGGGTTTCAAAAGCTCGTCCGTGCTCATTTCATGCTCCGTTGGTGCCCGTCCACACGAGTGGCATCGAGGAAGGCATGTCGTTGATTGCGGGGGACAGCCTCACCCCTTCAACCGCTGTCGCGGCCGGTTCTTACTCCCGCCGTGGCGGGAGTGGAAATCCCTACAGCCTCACGACGTTCGAACGAGCGAGCTTGCGTGGCGCTCCATAGAGCGTCGCCATCGGCTCGTCGTCCACGATCTCTACTTTTTCGACGCCAAATCCGTTAAAACCGGTGCGCATTGCGCAGCCATAGGCGCCGAGCATTCCGATCTCGACGTAATCGCCGGCCTCGATGTCGGCGGGAAGCTCGAACGGCCCGGCCATATGGTCGAGGTCGTCGCAGGTCGGGCCGTAGAAGCTGAACCCGACCGGCTTTGCCCTCGACGGCTTGTCGCGCAGCAGCGCGACCGGGAATCGCCAGCCGACATGGGCGGCGTCGAACAACGCTCCATAGGCGCCGTCGTTGATGTAAAGCTCGGTGCCCCGGCGCTTTTCGACGCGCACGACCAGGCTTGCATATTCGGCGCACAGCGCCCGGCCCGGCTCGCACCACAATTCGGCCGAGTAGCTGATCGGAAGCGCTTCGAAGGTCGAGTGGATAACCTGGAAATAGGCCTCCAGCGGCGGCGGCTGCATTCCCGGATAGGTGGACGGGAAACCGCCGCCGACATCGACGATGTCGACGGTGACCGCCGCCTCGACAATGGCGTCGCGAACCTGCTCCATCGCCTCGGTATAGGCAGCAGGGCTCATCGTCTGGCTGCCGACGTGGAAGCAGATACCGAGCGCGTCGGACGCCTGGCGGGCCGCCATCAGCAGCGCCTTGAGCTCGGCGGGCTCGGCTCCGAACTTCGATGCGAGGCTGTACCTTGCGTGCTCGGACGAGACCCGCAGGCGGACCAGCAGGTTGAGGTCGCTCGCGACATCCCCTTCTGGGCTCGTCGTGGCGCGGACGATCTTCTCCAGTTCCTCCATCGTGTCGAGGCTGAAGGTCTTCACGCCATGCCTGAAATAGGCCTCGGCGATGGTCTCCTCGGCTTTCACCGGGTGCATGAAGCACAGGGCCGCGTCGGGAAGCGTCTCGTGGACGAGCCTGACCTCGCCCATCGACGCGACGTCGTAATGGGTGATCCCGGCCTCCCACAGGATCTTCAGCAGGTCCGGCGAGGGATTGGCCTTCACCGCATAGAGCGAGCGGCCCGGGAACTTCTCGATGAAGAAACGGGCGGCTCGGTGCGCGGCGTGGGGGCGAAGCAACGTCACCGGCTGAACCGGACGCGTTCTGGCGATATCTGCTGCCCGGCGGTTGCCGGTCGGGAAAGTCGCTAGCCCCAGCGGGCGATGATGCTTGTGCAATTCAAGGGACCTCCAACGGGTAGTTTTTGAACGAAGGCTGCCTTGCGGTTGGAAGTCCCATGGGGCAGCGGAAGCGCGATATATGTGCGGGGGTCCGCCTACGCAAGATTTTTCGGCCATTTTGTCGGTGCGAAGGATAGTCGATTGAACCTAGTGAGCCGCAAGGACGTGGTCGAGGCCGCAAAGAGAATCTCGGGTCTGGTCAAGGTCACGCCTCTCGTTGAATCGCGGATTTCAGGTCGCAAAGTCTGGCTGAAATGCGAGTGCCTTCAGACCGGCCGGGCCTTCAAGCTTCGGGGCGCGACCAACCGGCTCCTGCAAATATCCGCGGAGCAAAGATCGCGCGGAGTGGTCGCTTTCTCCTCCGGCAATCATGCGCAGGGCGTCGCTATAGCGGCAAAACGCCTCGGAATACCGGCGGTGATCGTCATGCCATCCGATGCTCCGGCGGTCAAAGTCGAGGCCACTCGAAGCCATGGCGCCCAGATTGTCTTTTACGACCGCAGGACCGAGGCGCGCGAGGCGCTCGCACAACGCCTTGCCGAAGAGCGCGGGGCCGTGGTCGTCCCGAGCTTCGATGATCCGGCGATCGTCGCCGGCCAGGGAACGGTGGGGCTCGAGATTTTGGAGCAGATGCCGGTGCCGGTGCAGCGAATCCTGGCGCCCTGCGGCGGCGGCGGCCTTGCTTCCGGAATCGCGCTGGCCTGCGAGGATGCCGACATCGTCATCTCCGAGCCCGACGGCTGGGACGACATGAAGCGCTCGCTCGAGACAGGGGAGATCGTCCCGGTCGAGCCGGACGCTCCATCGACCCTGTGCGACGCTCTTCAGACTCCGCGGGTCTCGCCGATCACCTTCGCCATCCTTCGCGACCGCAAGGCCGAAGCGGTTTCGGTCAGCGATTGGGAAGTCGAGGACGCCATTCGCTTCGCCTGGAGCGAGCATGAGCTGGTCGTCGAGCCGGGCGGGGCGGCAGCGCTTGCGGCGCTCCTTTGCGGCAAGGTTCCGCCTTCCGAGGGGTGCGTGGTGGTGATTTCGGGTGGGAATATCGACCCGGAGCTTCATTCCCGAATCATCGCGGGACGCTAGGCGGCGGCGGTTCCGGTCTTGTACTCGCCGGGCTCGACGAACACCGGGCTGGAGCGCTCGACCGCCTGGGTCAGCTCCTCGAGCTCGGCGGCAAGCGTCTGCAATTCGGCGGCCAGCGCCTTGGGATCACTTTCGGCAGCTCCGGTCGAAGCGTCGAGCAGCGACTCCAGCATCATCGCGATGCAGGGAAGGATGGTCTCCTCGATGCGCTCGAAGGCGTCGTCGAGTCGGGCTTGCTGGTCATGCGGTTCCACCAGCTTATTGTGTGCTCAATCGGTTAAGCGTTGGTGAAAGGGGTTTCGGATTTGAATGCTTTCGTTTCTACCGCGATGGCGCTTGCGGTAATCGCCTCTTTCATCCTCGGCTTCGCGGGCTTTCGGATCATCATCGGCAAGGCGGACCGGACTCGCGGGTTGCTGATGATCGCCGCCGGTGCGGTGATCCTCGCTAACGTCCTGATTTGGACGTTATAGCCGGGCGTTTCGGGTCGGTCGCGAGCCGCATGTCGAGATAATTGTCGACGCTCCTCATCAGCAGGTCGAGCTCACTGGCGAAAAAGTGGTTCGCCCCGGGGATCAAATCGTGCGTGATGGTGATGTGCTTCTGGGTCCTAAGCTTGTCGACCAGCTTCTGGACCGCGCTCGGGGTGACGACCTCGTCATTCTCGCCCTGAATGATGATTCCCGAGGACGGGCAGGGGGCGAGAAAGCTGAAATCGTACATGTTCGCGGGCGGAGCGATCGAGATAAACCCCCGAATCTCGGGCCGCCGCATCAGCAGCTGCATCCCGATCCAGGCGCCGAAGCTCACGCCCGCCACCCAGGTCGTCTCCGCCTCCGGGTGAACCTGCTGGACCCAGTCGAGCGCGCTCGCCGCGTCGGACAGCTCGCCGATTCCATTGTCGAAGGTGCCCTGGCTCTTGCCGACTCCGCGGAAGTTGAACCGCAAGGTGGCGAAGCCGCGCCGGACGAAGGTCTGGTAAAGCAGCTGGACGATCTTGTTGTTGATCGTCCCGCCCGCCTGCGGGTGCGAGTGGAGGATCAG
>DATKAY010000061.1:0-3410 GCA_035514495.1 Sphingomicrobium sp.
GTTCGACGAGAACCCTTTGCTGTCGCTCGACCGCGAGCGTGGCGGCCGTGCCCGCATCGGCTATAACGTCGGCCAGCCGCGGATGATCGGCCTGACGGTCCGTCAGAGCTTCGGATGGGCACCTCCTCCTCCGCCCCCGCCTCCTCCTCCGCCGCCGCCTCCGCCGCCGCCTCCGGCGACGAAGACCTGTTCGGACGGGACGGTGGTGCTGGCGACCGACGCCTGCCCGGCTCCGCCGCCACCGCCGCCTCCGCCGCCGCCGGCGCCAGAGCGGGGCTGACCGGAGCGCCGTGAAACCGGGCTGCGGCAGACCAGCAGCATTGCCGCAGCTGAAATTAACGCGCCGCTCGCTCCTCACCGGGGCGGGCGGCGCTCTTTTATCCGCGCCGGCGATCGTCCGGGCGCAGCGCGCCACCAGCGCCCGGATCGTCGTCATCGGCGCCGGAGTGTTCGGGGCCTGGACCGCGCATCACCTGCTCGAGGCCGGGCACCAGGTGACTCTGGTCGACGCATGGGGGCCGGCGCACGCCCGGGCCTCGTCGGGCGGCGAATCGCGATTGACCAGGGCCGCCTACGGCAAGGACGCAATCTACACGCGCATGGCGTTCGACAGCCTCCCGCAATGGAAGGCGCTCAGCCTTGCCTCCGGCCTGCCGATCTTCATCCCGTCGGGAGTCGTCTTCTTCAGCGGCGCGCCGGACGCTTATTTTACCGACTCGCTCGACGTTCACCGGCGGCTGGGGCTGCCGATCGAGCAGCTCGATCGCGGCGAACTGGAGAATCTTTTCCCGATGATCGACTTCGCCGGGGTCGAGCTCGGATTGTGGGAGCCCGGATTCGGCGCGCTGATGGCCCGCCGCTCGGTCCAGACTTTGGTCGACCGGTTCGTTCGCTCAGGCGGCGACTACAGGACCGGGCTGGCGGCGGCGCCGACAGCCTCCAGCGGGCGGCTCAACGAAGTCGCGCTTTCGTCCGGCGAGCGGGTCGCCGGCGACCGGTTCGTGTTCGCGCTCGGGCCGTGGCTTCCCAAGCTGTTTCCCGACCTGCTCGGCAATCGGATCTTCGCGACCCGGCAGGAAGTGTTCTTCTTCGCTCCGCCGGCGGGCGACCGGCGTTTCGGGCCCGGTGCGATGCCCGGCTGGGCCGACTTCGACGGCGAGAATGTGTTCTACGGCTTCCCCGACCTCGAGAACCGCGGAGTGAAGTTCGCCAACGACCGGCACGGCATAGTCGTCGATCCCGATACGCAGAGCCGCCGGCCGACCGAATCGGCGCTCGCCGAGATCATCGCCTTCCGGGACCGGCGCTTCCCGCTTCTTCGCGGCGCCCCACTCACCGAAGCGCGGGTCTGCCAGTACGAGAATAGCTCGAACGGCGACTTCCTGATCGACTTCCACCCGAGGCTCGAAAATGTGCTGCTGGTCGGCGCCGGGTCCGGCCACGGGTTCAAGCACGGGCCGGAGGTCGGCCGTCATGCGGCGGCGAGGCTGCTGGGCACAGCCGATCCGGAAACGCGCTTCAGCCTTGCAACCAAGGCGCAAAGCCGGAATCGCGAAGTCCACTAAGGCAATTTTCCTGTCCCAGGGGCGGCCCGATATGCTCCAAGGCGGGGATGTGCTCTCCCCGCTTGAATCGGAGCGATGTCGAGTGACGGTCGAACGCGCCCGCGTGATCACCTTGAACGCCGCCCTCGGGCCGCTCGACTATCGAGTACCCGCGGGAATGGCGGTCGAACCGGGGTCGGTGGTGGTTGCGCCGCTCGGGCCGCGGCAGCTCAACGGCGTGGTCTGGGAGCCGGAGCGGCTGTCGGCCGACGAGGTTGCCGAAGCGCGGCTTCGGCCGCTGGTCGCGGTGCACGACGTGCCGCCCGTGCCGGCTCCGTTGCGGCGGCTCGTCGAGTGGACGGCCGATTATTACCTTGCGCCCCTCGCTGCCGTGCTGCGGATGGTCCTTCCCTCCTCGGCGGCGCTGGAGGGCCCGCGGCAGCTCACCGAATATGCGCCGACCGGGCGAGCCCCCGAGCGCCTCACCCCGAAGCGCGAGCAGGCGCTGTCAGCCATCGAGGGCCGCCAGGGCACCATCCGCGAGCTCGCCGGACAGGCCGGGGTCAGCGAGAGCGTCATGCGCGGCCTTGTCCAGGCCGGCGCGCTGGAGCCGGTGCGGGTCACCGCGGACCGGCCCTTGCCCTGCCCCGACCCCGATCATTCGCCCCCCGATTTGTCGGACGAGCAGTCCCGCGCCTCCGGCTCGCTTGCCGGCGCGGTGGGCAAGGGATTCGACCCGGTGCTGCTCGACGGAGTCACAGGATCGGGCAAGACCGAGGTCTATTTCGAGGCGATCGCCGAATGCCTGCGCCAGGGGAAGCAGGCGCTCGTCCTGCTTCCGGAGATCGCCCTGACCGAGCCGTTCCTCAAGCGGTTCGAGGCGCGTTTCGGCTGCCAGCCGGTCGCCTGGCACTCCGACCTCAGGTCCTCGCAGAGGCGGCGCAACTGGAGGGCGGCCGCATCGGGTGAAGCCAGGGTGACGGTCGGCGCCCGCTCCGCGCTGTTCCTTCCCTATCCAAACCTTGGCCTGATCGTCGTCGACGAGGCTCACGAGCCGAGCTTCAAGCAGGAGGACGGGGTCCAGTATCACGCCCGAGACGTCGCCGTGATGCGCGGGCTGTTCGAGGAGGTTCCGGTGATTCTCTCGTCGGCGACCCCGGCGATCGAGAGCCGCCACATGGTCGAGGCCGGCCGCTACCGCCAAGTCACGCTCGAACGCCGCTTTGCCGGGGCTAGCCTGCCGGAAATGCGGGCGATCGATTTGACCCAGGACCCGCCGCCGAAAGGCCGCTGGCTCGCCCCGCCGCTGGTCGCGGAGCTTGCCTCGAACCTCGAGCGGGGGGAGCAGAGCCTGCTGTTCCTCAACCGCCGGGGCTTCGCTCCGCTGACCCTTTGCCGTCACTGCGGGCATCGCTTCCAATGCCCCAATTGCACCGCCTGGATGGTCGAGCACCGGCTGGTTCGAAGGCTCGCCTGCCACCATTGCGGGTATTTGATGCCGCCGCCGAAGGCCTGTCCCGAATGCGGCGAGGAAGACAGCCTGGTCGCCTGCGGCCCCGGGGTCGAGCGGATCGCCGACGAGGTCGCGGAGCTGTTTCCCGACGCTCGAACCGCGATCGTCACCTCCGACAGCATCTGGTCGCCGGCCCGGGCCGCCGAGTTCGTCGCGGCGATGGAGCGGCAGGACATCGACATCGTCATCGGCACCCAACTGGTGACCAAGGGCTATCACTTTCCCAACCTGACCCTGGTCGGCGTGGTCGATGCCGATCTCGGCCTCCAGGGCGGCGACCTTCGCGCCGCCGAGCGAAGCTTCCAGCAAATCCAGCAGGTCGCCGGGCGGGCCGGGCGCGGCGACAAGCCCGG